>JBKKBB010000147.1:0-11137 GCA_046714395.1 Candidatus Limnocylindrales bacterium
TGCGCGCGGCCGCGGACATGCAGGCCGCGCTGCCGGCCCTCAACGAGACGTTCGGCCAGCAGTACGGTGTCCGGCTCCTCAACCACATCGGGGTCAATACCGGCGAGGTGATCGCGACGGGCGACGCCAGCACCGGGCAACGGCTGGTCACGGGAGACACCGTCAACACGGCGGCACGCCTCGAGCAGGCCGCGGGCGCAGCCGAGATCATCCTCGGCGAGCTCACCTACCGCCTGACCCGCGACCAGGTCGAGGTCGAATCGGTCCCGGCCCTTGTTCTCAAGGGCAAGACGGAGCCGGTGCCCGCCTATCGGTTGGTGGGCGTCCGGGACCGGCCTGTTGACGGGTCGAGCACGCGCACTGAGTTCGTCGGCCGGGAACCAGAGATGGTCCGCCTGGCAGAGGCCCTGGCCGGTGCCGCAAGGCAGCGGCGGGCAACGCTGATCTCGGTCATCGGTGAGGCTGGCGTCGGAAAGTCACGCCTGATCCGCGAGTTCGCTGCGCTGGCCGCGGCGGACGTCGATCTGGTCCGCGGACGCTGCCTTCCATACGGCGACGGCATTACGTTCTGGCCGCTGTCTGAGGTCGTTCGCGACGCCGCAGGAATCGCCGCCGAGGACGGCATGGAGGTGGCGATCGAGAAGATCCGGGGTCTCCTGACGGGCCCATCAGTGGCCACGGATCGCGACGCGATCACCGAACGGGTCGCCTCGATGATGAACCTCAGCTCGGTCCAGTTTCCCGTCCCTGAATTGATGTGGGGCATGCGCCGGCTGCTCGAGGCGCTGGCATCCGAACGGCCGCTCGTCGTGATCATCGATGACATCCACTCCGCGGAACAAACGTTCCTCGAGTTCATCGACTACCTGCTCGAAACGGCCGACGGCGGCGCCATCCTGCTGCTTTGCTCGGCACGTCATGAGCTCATCGAACGGCACGCTGACTGGTCGGCGGCGCACACCGCTGAGACGATCAAGCTGGACCCGCTGACAGAACGCGAGGTCGGTCAACTTGTCGGCGAGCTGCTCGGGGACCTCGACCCCAGCGTCCGTGACCGAATCGCGACCGCGGCCGAAGGGAATCCGCTGTATACGGAGCAGATTGTCTCGATGCTCCAGGAGACCGGGGCTATCCGGCAGGACGGCGACCACTGGGTCTCCACCGGGGCGTCCGGCGAGCTGGCCATCCCGCCGACCGTACAGGCGCTCGTCGCGGCCCGCCTCGACGCCCTCGGTCCGGAGGAGCGGGCGGTCATCGAGCCGGCCTCGGTCATCGGACTCTCGTTTGCCGAGGAGGCGATCGTCGAGCTCGTCGGGGAGGGGGCCCGTCCCCGTCTGGCCGAGGACCTCGGTTCGCTTGCGGCCAAGCAGCTCGTCCGGCGCACGAGCGGCGAGGACGACTTCTTCCGGTTCGGCCACCTCGTTATTCGCGACACGGCCTATGGAAGCCTCCTCAAGCGCATTCGAGCCGCGCTGCACGAGCAATTCGTGGTCTGGGCAGAGCGGGTCAACAAGGAACGAGGCCGGGAGACCGAGTTCGAGGAGATCCTCGGCTACCACCTCGAGCAGGCCTACCGGTACCGCAGCGAGCTCGGCGTCATCGACGATGAAGCTCGCGACGTGGGCGAGCGCGCTGCGATCAAGCTCGCCGCAGCCGGCCGGAGGGCGCTGGCGCGCGCAGACATCCCGGCCGCAGTGAACCTGCTTCGTCGCTCGACCGATCTTCTTGGCCGCGAGTCGCCACTCCGGCTCGAGCTTATGGTCGATCTCGGCGAGGCTCACATGCAGCAGGGAGCCTTCGACAAAGCGGCAGCGGTACTCGACGAGACCTTGGCCATCGCCAAGGAGACGGGCGAGGGCCGACTCGAGGTCCGTGCGAACCTCATCCGGGTCGCCGTGGACCAGTTCCGGTCTGGTGGCGACGGTAGCGCGTCGCGGGCGATCGAGGCAGCCAACCGCGCGATCTCCGTACTCGAGCCGGTTGGCGACGACGCGGGGCTGGCAAGAGCCTGGCGGCTCTTGATGGCCACGCAAGTCCAACAGGGTCGCGTCGAGGAGGCGACGAAGGCCGCCGAGCGCGTCATTGAACACGCGTCACGCGCGAGTGATCCCCGCATCGCCGCTCGGAGCGCAACAATGATCGCCTACCTGATGCTCCATGGCGCCATGCCTGCGGTGGAGGCCCTACGGCGGTGCGGCGAGCTCCTGGAGAGCGTGGCGGGTGACCGGGCATCCAAGGCGCTGATCCAGAGCACAATGGCCGTCCTCACCGCCATGCAGGGGGAGATCGAGGCGGCTCGCGCTCTGTACCGCGAGAGCTACGCGGTTCTGACGGAGCTCGGCTCCGGCCTGTCGGCCATGACAAGTTCGATCGACTCTTCACAGGTTGAGCGTCTCGCTGGAGATTTCGTTGCCGCAGAGCGGGAGCTGAGGAGGGACCACGACGCGCTCACCGCGATCGAAGAGTCGTACTACCGTTCGACGGTCGCCGCATTTCTCTCACAGGTGCTCTTGGCCGCCGGCAAGACCGACGAGGCTTTGCGTTTTACCGAACTCGCCGAGGCGCTCGGTGAGGCTGATGACGTGCTGACACAGGTGCCGTGGCGAGGCGTTCGTGCCCGGATTCTCGCGGCACAGGACGACTCGGTTGCTGCCCGCAGGCTCGCGTTCGAGGGGGTGGACCTCGCCGGAACATCAGACCCGCGCCTGCGCGCCGACGCGCTCGTCGATCTGGCCGATGTGCTCGAGGCGATCGGCGACAAGGAATCGTCAGGGCCCCCCTTGCGGGAGGCCCTGAAGCTGTACGAATTGAAGGGCGACCTCGTGTCGGCGCGTCGCCTCAGCGGCCGGATGGGATCCGTCCCGTCAAGGTCGATGAGGGATCAGTAGGCGCCACGCGCGCCGCCGTTGCTAGCGGTCCGGAATGTGACTTCGAAGTACGTCTTGGTCGACGTGATCTTCGTCCAACAGTCGGTGGAGGTCGTCGTCTTGCATTCGCTCTGCCTATTGAACGAGATGAAGACCCACGCGGACGAGTCACCTGTGTAGTACGCGTCGAGGAAGTGGACGACGCCTTTAGGCTTGCCGTTGATCTGGAGCGGCTCCCAACGCATGGTCCATTCGATGCCGCCAGCCACGGCTTGCCCTCCGTAGACGGAAACGGTCGAGTCGTTGCCGAAGCAACGGAGGCCCACGGCCGCACAAGGAGTCGCGCCGCCCACCTTGATGTTGGCGAAGGTGCCGACGCCGCCGAGCGGCGCGGTCGTGATCGTCGTCTGCTGGGCGCACCCGCTGATGACCGTGTTCGTGATGTTGACGTTGGCATTGGCCAGGAAGTAGCTGGCCACCTCGGAGCAGCTGGCGGCACCGACGAGAACCGAGCCCTCGGCGAAGGCGTAGTCAGCGTTGTTTCCGGTCGTCGACCAGCCCTCATTCCATGAGGCGGTCAGCCAGAACGGCAAGGCGCCGCTGGCAGCAGACGTAGTCTTGATGACGACGAGATACGCAGCCGCATCGCCACTGGACAGGGTGCCGACGTTGCAACGGATCTCGTTGGGTTCAACTGTGGCGCACGTTGGCGCTCCGTCCAAGGGGTAGACCGCGAGGAAGCTGAGGTTCGAATCGAGGCTGTTGTATGTCGGCTTCGGGTAGAGCGTGTTGTAGGCGGCGTTGTCCGCGAGGCTCCCGCCGATGAACGCGAGCTTGTTGAGTGTCTGGTTCCCATCGTTGCGGAGGAGGACCCGGACGGCAATGGCGCCGCCGGCTGTGACGCTATTCAGGGCGACGAGGTCGCCAGAGAGGAGCCCGCCCGTGGCGGTGTACCCGCCGCCAGTGCCGCCGTCGGCCTCCGGCGACCCGAAATAGAGGGTGCGCGTGTTGCCGGCGCTTGCCGGCGCGGCCAGCGTCGCGAGCGCGAGGAGCGCGACCGATGCGCCAATCGCGATGAACCTTGCTGAGCGTGCGTGGGGCACCGCGATCACCTCCGCGCCGCCACCGGGCGGCATATTCGTCTGCTGCGGCTGGTCTGAACTCGGAGACGTACGGAACGCCGCCGTCTCCGGCAGACCGGGGACGCTGCTCTGGACCTTGGGACGAATAGTCCCACGCCTCGTCGGCCGAATGGGCTACCCGGGAAGGATGGCCTGCTGCGGCAGTCAGGTCAAGTTGGAACGCCCTGCCGGCGCGCACGATGGTGCACCCGCGCACCGCTTGATCGGCGCCGTGGTCAGGCCCGCGGAACGGGGCGCATCGGGAAGACCCCGACGACGATCGGGGAGATCGGGTCGAGCGAGAGCTCGTAGCCCACATCCCCGGCTCGGAACAGTTCCCCGAGCAGCCTGCCTTCGCGATTCGGCAGCCCGACGAACACGCGGCCGTTGGACTGGAGATCCACGGGGGTGACCTCGTCATCGTCGCCGACGATCGCGAAGCGACGTCGGAGCTCGTGCATCGGGACGTAGGTCCGGCTCTTGATGAAGCGCCGCAGCTGTGGCGCCGTGCAACCGGTCCTGTCAGGTTCGGCGAGAGGCCCGGTTCGAGGCGACCCAGAAGGTCTGGGAGGCGACGCTGCGGCAATGGCGTCCGGGTTCGAGTTCAGGTTCGCCGAGCGCTCCTGGTCAACCGCCGGGCCTCGTTCGACAAGGGACTCAGCGTCGGGTCCCGACGCGGTGGCTGGCGCGAAGTTCGGCGCAACGGCTGAGGAGACCTCAGTGGGCTCGGACACCGCTGATGGCATCTCGGTGGCGGCATCTGCCGCGACTGGCTCCTCAGTCCGCACGTCTGACGCGCCGGGTTGGATCTCCTCGGCCCGTCCGAGTGGCGGCGTGCGCGGCTCGGTGCGCGCCTCCGCATGCGGCGGTCGCGTGTGGCGGCGTGCCGGATGGTGCGAACGACGGCTCATCGGCGGGAAGCGACGGCGCCGGAGCGCCGCGGGAAGGTCAGGGTCATTGGGCTCGAGTTCGGGTACCGTCCGGGCGGACTGCCGGGTCGAGCGATGATACCCGCACCGCTCCGGGCGGGTCCCCGACGACCCGCGGGCGAGCGCGGCCCCTCAGCCCGGGACCACCCAGAGATCGCGGCTCGACGCGTTCAGGATGTTGGGGCCAGCTGCGCCACAGATCACGATGTCTTCGATCCGGGCACCGTAGCGACCCGCGAGGTAGATGCCGGGCTCGACGCTGAAGGCCATGCCCGCGCGAAGCGCCTCGCCGTTCCCGGCGACGAGGTACGGGTCCTCGTGCGTCTCAAGCCCTATCCCATGGCCGACGCGATGGAAGAAGTCCGGGCCATGGCCACCCGCAGTGATGATGTCGCGGGCTACTGCGTCAATCCGCTCGCAGGGCACACCCGGTCCGACCGCGGCCGCCGCGGCGGCCTGCGCACGCTGGAGCAGGGCGAAAAGGCGCGCGTACTCTGGAGTGGGCCCGCCTTCCGGAATTCCGCCGGTCACCCACAGCGTCCGCGTCGTGTCCGAGCAATAGCCTTCGATCGTGCCGCCGATGTCCAGCACGATCGGCTCGCCCGCGGCGATGATCCGGTCGCCGGCATCGTGATGCGGTGACGCGGAATTCGGGCCCGACGCGACGATCGCGAATTCGGCCGTGTCGTGACCCTCGGCCAGGAGGCGCTCACGGACCTCGCGGCTCACGTCCGCCTCGGTCCGGCCGACCAGTCGGCCACCCGCGATCTGGGCGACCACTCGATCCGCCGCGTGCGCGGCGAGCCGCAGCAGGCCGATTTCGTCGGCATCCTTGTGCATCCGGAGCCTGCGGAGGACCGGACTGGCCAACTCAAACGCCGCACCGGCGAGGGAGCGCTGCAGGCCGAGGACATGCATTGCCCACAGGCGATCGCTGACGAGGACACGGTCGCGCGGTCCAACTGGCCGCCCGCCGCCCGCCGCAACGACGAGGCCAGCAACGAGCTGCTGGGCGTCGTCCGTCTCGTCCCACGGCATCACGGTCACGAGACCTTCGCGGACGGCCGGGCTGCCGGCGGCCGCCATCGCCTCGAGCCTCGGCGCCACCATCGAAGGTGGGCCGCGATCCGGGATCACGAGCATCGTTAGGCGCTCGAGGGGCATCGCGACATAGCCGGTCAGGTATCGGAGGTCGGCGCCGACGCCGATCAGGGCGACCCGGGCGCCGTCCTCGGCCAGCCGGCCCTGGGCCCGCGCGAGTCGCTCGCCGTAGCGGGAATCGGGGATGGCGGGCCGCGCCTCCGTCACGAGATCGGGGCTCGGGAAAGGCGCGCGGCGAGGTGCCGGAAAATGTCACTCGCCGACACGACGGCGATCGGACGCCCATGCTCCACGATCGGAACGTGACGGAACCCGCCCAAGGCCATCTTGTGGATGGCGACCGCAATCGGGTCGTCATGCCTGAGCACGACCGGGTCCGGCGTCATGAGCTCACGGATCGGGCGATGTTCCAGTCCTCGGCCGGCCAGCTTGAGGAGGGCGTCGCGGTCCGTGAAGATTCCGGCCAACTGCCCCGACTCGGTCACGAGCAGGCAGTCGATGCCCTCCTGGTGCATCAGCTCGATCAGATCGGCGACATCCTCGGATCCGTCGACGATCCGCGGTGGCGGTGCTCCGAGCTCCTCGAGATGGGTCCCGAGCAGCGGCCCGCGAAAGCCCGTCGCCGGCTCCGGGGCATCGGCGGCTCGAAGATCCGCGCCGCAGTTCTCGCAGAGATCGTCGCCCTCGTAGTTCTGCCACTGGCAAACCGGGCAGGTCATTCCTGATCTCCCGTGACGATCCACGTCTCGCCGCCGTCGAGCAGGCTCGCCAGCTCGCCCTTGCCCCGGATGGCGATGGCCGCGTCCAGCTGGGCATTGAGCATCTCCGCGTGGGTCGGCCGCTGGACCGCCCGGATGACTCCGACCGGGACCGGGAAGTCCGGCCAGAAGATTGTGGTCAGCATGGACGCCAGAAGAGAATCGTTCTCATCGTGGACGAGGATGTCGGCCTCGGTGATCCCGTTTTCGCCGATCGTCACGGTCTCCGGCCGGTGCCCAACGAGGCGCAGGCCGCGATTGCGTTCCTTGCCGAAGATCATCGGCTTGCCGTGCTCCAGCACGAGCGTCCGATCGTCACGGACCTCGCGGTCGGTGAAGTCGCGGAACGCGCCGTCGTTGAAGATATTGCAGTTCTGGAGGACCTCGACGAACACGGACCCGCGATGATGCCCCGCCCGCTCCAGCGTCTGTTGCAGGTGCTCGGTATGCGTATCGACGGATCGGGCGATGAAGCTGGCTTCCGCCGCGAGCGCAATCCCGAGCGGGCTGAGAGGGTAATCGACCGTCCCGTTAGGCGTCGACTTGGTGACCTTGCCGAACTCGGAGGTCGGGCTGGCCTGACCCTTGGTGAGGCCGTAGATCCGGTTGTTGAACATGATCAATTTGATATCGACGTTGCGTCGCATGGAGTGGATCAGGTGGTTGCCACCAATCGACAGCGCGTCGCCATCCCCGGTGATCACCCAGACCATCAAATCCGGCCTGGCGGCTCGAAGTCCGGTCGCTACGGCCGGCGCGCGTCCATGGATCGTGTGGAAGCCATAGGTGTTCATGTAGTAGGGCAGGCGACCCGAGCATCCGATACCCGAGATGAAGACGATGTTCTCCTTGGGATAGCCGAAGTCGGGCATTACCTTCTGGGTCTGGGCGAGAATCGAGTAATCGCCGCAGCCCGGACACCAGCGGACTTCCTGATCGGACACGAAGTCCTTGCGGGTCAGCACCGGCAGGTCGATCGCCGGACCGCCCTCGAGAGTATCCGTCATGCAGCACTCTCTCGAATCTCGGCAAGCAGGCGCTGCGCCTCGGCCTCGAGTTCCACGATTCGGAAGGGCTTGCCCCGGACCCGGTTGTAGCCCACCGCGTCGATCAGGAACCGAGCCCGGATGAGCAGGATGAGCTGGCCGAGGTTGACCTCGGGGATCAGCACGCGCCGGAATGACCGGAGGACATCCTCGGTGTTCGCGGGGAACGGGTTCAGGTGGCGCAGGTGGGCATGGCTGACGGCGTGTCCGCCCGCCCGGAGGCGCTCGACGGCGCTGCGGATGGCACCATAGGTGGACCCCCAGCCGAGAATGAGGAGGTCGCCCGAATCGGCGCCGTAGACATCGAGCGGCGGGAGGTCCCTGGCAATCCCGGCGACCTTGGCCTGCCGGAGCGTTTGCATCAGGTGATGGTTGTCCGGGTCGTAGCTGACGTTGCCGAGGACGTCACCCTTCTCGAGGCCGCCGATCCGATGCTCGAGGCCCGGAGTGCCCGGCACGGCCCATGGTCGCGACAGTGTGTCCGGGTCCCGCAGGTACGGGTAGAAGCCGGCTTTCTCGGTTCGGTTGGGAACCGAAATGTCGGGCAGGCTGGCTGCGTCGGGGATGAGCCAGGGCTCCGCCCCGTTGGCGAGGAACGCGTCAGACATGAATGCCACCGGGGTCATGTACTTGAGCGCGATGCGCCACGCCTCGATCGCATAGTCGAAACACTCACCGGGGGTCGCGGGCGCCACGATCGGGAGCGGCGAATCCGAGTTTCGGCCGAACATGAGCTGAAGCAGATCGCCCTGCTCGGTCTTGGTCGGCATTCCCGTCGATGGGCCCGCCCGTTGCACGTCGATGACCACGAGCGGCAGCTCGACCATGATCGCCAGTCCAAGCGCCTCGCTCTTCAGGGCGATGCCGGGCCCGGAGGTCCCGGTCATGCCCATCGCACCGCCATACGCGGCACCGATCGCGGCACCGATCGCGGCAATCTCATCCTCGGCCTGGAACGTCTTGACCCCGAAGTGCTTGTAGGTCGCCAGCAGGTGCAGGATGTCCGAGGCCGGGGTGATCGGGTAGGACCCGTAGAAGAGCCCGCGCTTGGCCAGCTGGGAGGCCGCCACGAACCCGATGGCTGCCGCCTCGTTGCCGGTGATGCTGCGGTACCGTCCCGGCCGCAAGCGGGCCGGTGGAACGACGTACCGCTCATGGAACATCTCCGTCGTTTCGCCGAAGTTGTAGCCGGCGTTCAGGGCCCGCTTGTTGCCCTCGGCGATGACCGGACGCCGGGAGAACTTCTCGTCGATCCACTCGAGGGTCGGGGTCCGGCTGCGCTCGTAGAGCCAGAACATCAGGCCCAGGGCGAAGAAGTTCCTGGTCTGATCCACCTGCTTGTTGGACAGCTCGAGGCCTTCGAGCGCGCGGGTGTTGAGGGTGGAGATCGGGACCGAGAACAGGTTGTAGGCAGCCAGCGAACCGTCGGTCAGCGGGTTCTCCGTGTAGCCAACCTTGGTCAGGTTCGCCTTGCTGAACGCATCGAGGTTGACCACCAGGGCCCCGCCGGGTGGCAGGTCGCCGAGGTTCGTCTTGAGCGCCGCCGGATTCATCGCAACCAGGACATCGGGTTCGTCGCCGGGGGTGTGGATCTCGGTCGAGGAGAAGCTGAGCTGGAACCCCGATACGCCGGGCAGTGAGCCGGCCGGTGCCCGGATTTCGGCGGGGTAGTCCGGATACGTGCTGATGTCGTTGCCGAAGACTGCGGCAGTTCGGGTGAACTGCGTGCCCGTCAGCTGCATTCCGTCACCGGAATCGCCGGCGAACCGGATCGTCACCCGTTCCAGCTCGCGCTGCACCACGGGACGGTCCCTCGTGCTGGTCACGCCCCCTCCGACTCCGGCATGACTTGATGCGGTCGCGGCGGGAGGTTGAGCAATTCCTCCGGAAAAGCCTCGGCGAGGTATTTCAGGATGTCGACCGGCCGGACGACCCCGACCAGCACTCCGTCGTCGTCGACGAGCGGGACGTTTCGATATCGGCCGGTCTGCATCAGGTCGATCGCGTGCCGGATGGGTTGATCCAGGTGCAGGGTCCAGGGGTGGGCCTTCATCAGCGTTTCGACCGGCTGATCGAGGTCCACCTCGCGTCCGACCAGGCGGGCGAAGATGTCACGCTCGGTCAGGACGCCGTGGAGACGCCCGCGCTCGTCCGTCACGAAGACTGAATCGCCGGTGCCGGTCTCCCGGATCACCTTGATGCAGGCCTCCAGGCTGGTCCCCGGCCGGACGGTCACCGGATCCCGACGGGCAAGGACGCGCAGCTTCTCGTCGGCGACAGAAGGAACCCGGGCCGCGACGGATCGCTCGGTCAGGTTGGTCACGAGTGGAGTGTAAAGCGTTCCCGCCGACGCGCTGGCGAAGCCGTGCCCGGACTCGGACGTCGAGGACCGGAACACGGTAGCCTCGCCTGATGTCCTCGCCCTTCGTGATCGGGATCCTGCTGACCATCGTCTCCGCGTTCGGATTCGGGTCCGGTGCGCTGTTCGCGAAACCGGTCTATGCGGCCGGGGTGGACTGGCACACGCTGATGACCTGGCGGTTCACCCTCGGCGCCGCCCTGTCGTGGGCGTGGGTTGAGGCGAGCCCGAGCGGGCGCGCCGCCGCCGCGCCCCTCGACCGGCGGGCGGTCTACGTGGCTGCGGCGCTCGGGATCCTGTACACCGGCAATTCGTCCACCTATTTCGCCGGCCTCGAAACTGTGCCGGCGTCCCTCGCGGCACTGATCGTCTACGTCTACCCGGCGATCGTGGCCGTCCTGACCCTTCGGCTCGGGCGGCGGCTGGAGGGCCGCCGGGCGTGGGGCGCCCTCGGGCTTGCGCTGGCCGGTGTCGTGCTCGCGGTCGGCACGATCGATCCTTCGTCGGCGCCGCCGGTATCCGGTCTCGTCCTGATGATCGCCTCACCGGTGATCTATTCGGTCTGGATCGTGCTATCCGCACGGCTCGCCGGGGAGCGGCGATCGGGCGTCGGGCAGGGTGGCGCCGGCGGCGCGGATGGTGCGCACCCGCTCGCGGCCGGGGCAGTGATGATGACCGCGACCGCCACCGCCTTCTGGATTTCGGCCCTGGCGGTCGGTCGGCCTGTGTTGCCGGGGCAGATACCGACCGAGGCCTGGGGTGGAATCGCCGGTGTCGGCGTCGTGGCGACGTTCATCGCCATCCAGGCCTTCTATGCCGGCGCACACCGCATCGGCGCGGCACGCGCATCGCTCGTGAGCACGGTCGAGCCGGTCTGGACGATCGCCCTCGCGGGCATCCTGTTCGGCGAGCGCCTCACGCCGATTCAGCTCGTCGGCGGCGCGATGATCCTGGCC
>JBKKBB010000148.1:0-3700 GCA_046714395.1 Candidatus Limnocylindrales bacterium
TGCGACGCTCCTCCACGAACTCCGTCGTCGCGGGGGCAGGTATGGCCTCGCAACGCTCTGCCTGGGTGGCGGCGGCTCGGTCGCCATGGCCTTCGAGCGGGTCTGACCGGCGAGCGCCGAGCGCGGCCGCGTAGTACGAAACGGGCCCGGGCGAGCGTCCGAACTGGCGGGACTCTCCGGGGGCTGATCGACGTGGCTCATCAAGCCAGGCCCGTCCACGCTCGGCCGACCATCGGAATCGACGGATAACGCGCATGGCCACGCTCGTACGGAGCGATTCTGATCAACCAACCCGATCACGCCGTCCGGGGCATAGCCCGCGGCCTCGTACGAAACGAGCCCCGGGCAGACGTCCGATGACGCCGGTTGCCGGGGCTCGAGGTTGTGAGGCTGCGGCGGACCGCGGTCCGCTCATGTTTGACGCCGGGGAGGGTTAGCTCTTGCCACCCTTGAGCTGGCCGCGGATCTCGCCGCCCGGAAAGGCGGCGGTGTGGACGTTGACGTAGACCATGCCGGCGCGGATGGCGCGGAGCGCCTCGGCGAACTCGCCAGCCGCGATGCCCTGGACGGCCGGGCCGATGATGTCAGAGACGACGATGGTGCCCGTCACTGTGGCGGATGTTCCGACGGGGCAGACAGGCTTGGGGGTCACGGCGACACCACAGAGGTTCGCCATGATGCCGCCTGCCACGCCCGACTGGCCGAAGTGCAGGTGGGCCGACAGCGCGTCGCCCGAGAGGCCAGAGTAGGTCAGCTCGAAGTTGATCGTCGAGGTCGACTCGTTGATGCTGAGGCGGAGCCGACCGCTTCCGGTCGTCGAGATTGCGGGGACTTCGGCGAACCCGGTGAGCTTCGCCTTGACGTCGCGACGCTCGTGGTCGTCGTTGCTCGCGGCGACGGTGCCGATCGCGCCGAGGGTGAGGATGGCGACGGCGCCGAGGATCAGAACTCGCTTCATCGGGTACCTCCGGATATGGTCCATGTGGGGCTGGACGCGACGACGCTCCAACGATCCCCTTCCTGAGCTAGAGCCCAACCAGCGCCGAAAAGTTTCACGCGGGCTCGCACGGGTACGATACCGCGGCGGTCGCCGAACACCGCAGGATCTCGTCAGGATCTGGTGCGGTCACGCACCGCATACCTCAACCGCGCCCGCCAACCGCCCGCCGATTCCCGACTGAGCATCGACCGCAGGAGCAACACGATGACCGCCGTCAACCCCGTCGCCACACCCACCACCATCCCCACGGCGTTCCGCCTGTTCATCGCCGGCGAGTGGGTCGACGGCGTCTCGGGGGAGACGTTCGAGAGCCTCAACCCGGCCGACCGGCGCGATGTCATCGGTCGCTTCCAGACGGGAACCGCGGCCGATGCAGCCAAGGCCATCAAGGCGGCCGAGGTTGCGTTTCCGGTCTGGCGTGCCATGCCCGCCCCCAAGCGTGGCGAGATCCTCTACCGGTTCGCCGAGCTCATGGGCCAGCACAAGGAGCGGCTCGCGCGGGCCATGACCCGCGAGATGGGCAAGGTCATCGCCGAGGCCCGGGGCGACGTCCAGGAGGGCATCGACATCGCCTACCTGATGGCCGGCGAGGGCCGCCGGATGTTCGGCGACACGGTCCCCTCGGAACTTCCGGACAAGTGGGCGATGAGCATCCGCCAGCCGATCGGCGTGGCCGGGATCATCACGCCCTGGAACTTCCCGATCGCGATTCCGTGCTGGAAGATGATGCCGGCACTGGTTACGGGGAACACCGTCGTGTTCAAACCGTCGAGCGATACGCCCCACTGCGCCACGATCCTGGTCGAGCTGATGGCCGAAGCGGGTTTCCCGCCCGGGACCGTCAACCTCGTGACGGGCTCCGGGGCGGCGGTCGGGAACGCGATCGTCGATTCACCGGATGTGCCCGTGATCTCGTTCACCGGCAGTTCGACGACGGGGAAGTCGATCGCCGAGCGGGCCGGGCGGCGCCTCAAGCGGGTCTCCCTGGAGCTCGGCGGCAAGAACGGCGTGGTCGTGCTGCGCGATGCCGACCTCGATCTCGCGACCGACGGGATCCTGTGGTCCGCCTTCGGCACCACCGGCCAGCGCTGCACCGCCTGCTCCCGGGTGATCGTGGAGCGCTCGGTCCTCGAGCCGCTGCTCCAGCGCCTTGAAGCCAGGGCCAGGACCCTGCGGCTGGGCTACGGCCTGGACGAGACTGTCGATGTCGGGCCGCTCATCAATCCCGGCGCGGTCGAGAAGGTGGCGAGCTACGTGGACATCGGGCGAGGCGAGGGCGAACTCGTAATCGGCGGAATGCCGGCGACGGATGGCGACCTCGCCCATGGGAACTTCTTCACGCCGACCATCTTCTCCGGCGTGAAGCCGATGGACCGGATCGGGCAGGAGGAGATCTTCGGCCCCGTCCTGTCGGTCATCCCGGTGGACGACCTCGATGCCGCGATCACGGCCCTCAACCAGACCCGCTACGGACTGTCGGCATCGATCTTCACGCGAGACGTGAACACGGCGTTCCGCGCGATGCGCGATTTCGAGGTCGGGATCGTGTATGTCAACGCCGGCACGACCGGCGCCGAGACCCACCTCCCATTCGGCGGCTGGAAGGACACTGGCAACGGTCACCGCGAGGCCGGCCACGTCGCGCTCGACACGTACACCGAGTGGAAGTCGATCTATGTCGACTTCTCCGGCAAGCTGCAGCGGGCCCAGATCGACAACCAGCCGAGCTAAGGGTGGGCGGCGGGTCTCGCTTCTGGCCGTTGCCGGAGGCATCGTTCGCACCTTGACTCGCCCACGACACGGCACTATCGTGCGGTACACACGCCGTGCAGAACTGTGAAGGAGCCGCCGAGTGGCCGGAGAGCAAGGCAAGCGAATCAACGTCGTGCTCGACGAGGAGCACGCCGCCAAGCTCCAGGACATGGCTGGCCGGATGTACGTCCAGCCAGGCACGATTGCGCGATCGCTCCTTTCGGCTGCGATCGACCAGGTCGACTCAGAGGCGGCAACGATCACTGCCATCCTGGACGCGATCCCCGGAGCCTGGGAGCGCACCCAGGAGGGTCTCGCTGATGCGAAGGCGGGCCGGCTCGTACCGCTCGACCAGCTCTGATCAGCAATGGCGATGGTCGTCGTTGCGCGACGCGCGCGATCTGATCTCGCCCAGCTCATCAAGACGCGCGGCCTCCCCGCCAACACTCGCGAGCGGGTCCGCGCCTCGATCGAGCCGCTCGCATCATTCCCGCAGATCGGGAAACGCCTGACTGGACGATGGCGTGGGTTCAGGGTTGTCCTCGGCCCCTGGGCCCGGATGCTCGTGGTCTACGTCTACAACGAGACAACAAACACGGTGACGGTCGTTGCCATGCACGATGCCAGGACGATGTCGTCTGCCACGACGGGACGTTGAAGGAAGGACGCGGCGGTGAACCCTCGGGCGCCGCGCGATGACGATCTGAGCCTTACTCGGCTAGCCGGCACCGCCCAGGCGTGCGATACCCGGGATCCCATCGAACCCGCGGTCGAACGTCATGATCCGGGCAATCCCGCGGCGCAGCATCACGGCCAGGTGCAGCGCGTCCCGGGCGGTCATGGCGCCCGCGACCACGATGGACGACGCACGGCGGACGTCCTCGAGCTCGATCGGGTAGACCTCGTCCACCACCCCGAGGAGCGCGGCTGCGGCCGGCTCGATGGCGT
>JBKKBB010000149.1:0-3747 GCA_046714395.1 Candidatus Limnocylindrales bacterium
GGCGTTGGCCGCCGGCCACCCAGGCCAACGGCGGTTGGCCGGCCGCGCGCGATGCCGGCGTGCGGATCGTGGCCCTGGCGCCGGGCTCGAGCTTCGACGTGCGCAGCCTGCCGATCTTCAAGTCCGCGGAGGGGATCGGGTTTCCGATCGTCGCCGCGGGCGGGAGCGCGGTGATATCCACGAATGTCGAGACCGCAACCCGGCCGATCGCCGATGGCGTCACGCTCGTGATCGCCTGCGATCGCCTGTTCGAGTCCGTGATCGGCGATTCGTGTGGCGGACCCGCAGAGTCGCGCTTCCTCGGGCGCATCCCGGGTCTCGGTACCGGGGACGATGCGCCGGTGCTCCTTGACCGCTTCGACGCTTCGCCACGAACGTCGATTTCCGTCTATCGGCCCTGACCGAGCGGCCTGGGCGCGGCGTGTGTCCGGCACGACCAGCTACTCTTCCCGCACAAGCTGCAGGCAACCACCGCTGCCGCGGAGAACTCCTTGGCCGGACCGGGCGTTGGCCCCCGTGATCGAGCTGGTTGATCAGAATCGCTGCGTACGAGCGTGGCCATGGGCGATTTCCGTCGCTTCCGCTGCTCGGCCGAGCGTGGACAGGCCCAGCTTGATGAACCACGTCGATCAAAGCCCGGGAGGTACCCGTCAGCGACGTCCTGCGGATCACGGCCGGCCTCATCACGAACGCTGGGAATCACGAACGCCGGCGCCCCGAACGCCGGCGTTCGCTGTCCCCGAGACCCGGACGGGAGGGCGTCCAGGTCGAGCTATAGGCGGTTCAGTACCGGTCCGAGGAACGGCTCGGCGGTCGCGGCAAGGTTGGTGGAGTGGTGATACGAGTGGCGCGGCCGTCCCTGTACGCCCTCGTCGTCCCCGTGCTGTTCGAGCGTGCAGGGAGGTGGGCGAAGCCGAGCGGCCGTGCCCCGGGAGGCAGCGGCTCGGGAACGCCTGATGGTGAGGAGGGTGAGGTGGCCGTCTGGCGGGTCAGGTCTGGGCGACTCCCGTCGCCCTGGCCGGCCGTGCCGGTTGGGGGCGGGTCGGCTGGATGGAAGACGCGTCCGAACCGGCGCAGCCGCACCGCGAGGTAGTACTCCATGATCTGGCGCACCTGGGGCTCGCCGAGGTTGTCGTCGGCGCGCAGCGCGTACTCGACGCGGGCGGTTGGATTCTGGGCGCCGTTGGTCACGAGCCCGAGGTACTGAGCGGTGTCGGCGTCCTCGCGGATCTCGCGCAACCCGCGAGCCAGCGCCGTAGCCGTCCCGAGCGAGGGCATGCGATCGCCTCGAATGAGGCGCGAGATCGTCGAGTGATCCACGCCAGACTGCTGGGCGAGCTGTCGCTGGGACATCTTCTTCGCCTTGAGCTGGGCCCGAAGCCATTCGTTGAAGGCTCGGCCGGTCTGGGTCATCATCGTGGCGTTCCACACGCTCCGCTGCGGGTTCTCAGCGCATCTGCGCGATGTACCGACTATCGGAGGATGGGCTCGCCACCCCTATCACCCGTTCGTACCTCGATCGTCCCAGCCAGGCGAGCGGCACCCTGGATGGTCGGGTGCGGTCGGGGTCGGTTCCGTGCGGTACGCGGTACCGGGACCGTCAGGCCGGGACGTCCTGGGCGGCCAGACCCGCCCCTCGCCGCTTCGACGAGATCGCATACACGATGGTGCCGAGGAGAATGATCGTGAGCACCGAGATCGTCCGGTCGACGACCGTGATCGCCAGGGCCTCCGTCTGGGGGACCCCGTAGACCAGCGTCAGCAATCCAACGACCGCGCCTTCCACGAAGCCGAGACCGGCCGGCGTGATCGGAATGGCGGTCAGGAGGGACGCGGACAGGGCGATGAAGAAGGCCCCGCTCAGACCCAGGTGGACGCCCGGCAACCCAAGGGCCTGGACCACCAGGTACAGGCGCGTCGCCTCGGTCGCCCAGATGAGACCCGTGATGAGCACCAGACCGGGCAAGGCGCGCAGATCTAGGGAGAAGACGCCCTCCTCGAAGCGGTCGTAGAACTCCACGATTCGGGCCGGAACGGGCAGCCGGACGATGATTCGACGTCCGAAGTTGCGCATGGTCATGAGCCCGACGCCGAGCGCGACGACGAAGGCGATGCCGACCACGAAGACGATCTGGATCTCGGCCGGCATGCCCGACCGGAACGAGACAAAGCCGGCGGCAAGGCCCAGGACCACGATCGCGAACAGATCGAGCATCCGCTCGATGAACACGGTTCCGAACGTTCGCGACAGGGAGACCGGGCTATTGATCTTGAGCAGATAGGCGCGGTAGACGTCGCCGAGCTTGGCCGGCACCAGGCAATTCACCAGCCACGACAGGAAGATGATCTCGGTCGCGTCCTTCACCCTCAGCGGATAGCCCGTCCTCCGAACGAGGATCGCCCAGCGGAGGCCCCGCAGCGGAAACCCGAGATAGAAGACGCCGAGCGCCAGCAGGAGCACGGGACCGTTGGCGCCGAGGATCTTGTCCGGAAGCTCGTCCAGCCTGAACCCCGGCAGGCTCCGGGCAAACAGGAACAGCAGCACGATCGGCAGGACCAGTGACACGATCGTGCGCGGCTGGCGCAGGCGACGGGTGAGCGAGAGCTGGTCCGCGGTGACCTCGTCGGCGGGATCGGCCCGCTCGGGGCCCGTCATGGTGCGACCCTGGGCTTGACCCGGCCACGGCCCCGCGCCCGGTTGATGACCTTTGCCATCGGCGTCACCAGGCGGACATACGCCGACGCACGGCCGGTCACGAGCTCCACGCCGCCGGCGAGGGCGGCCCGGAGCCCTTCCGGCGTGGATGGATCGCCGGCCACCGAACTGAACGCGACGCCGACTTCCAGGGCCGTATGGGCATCGGACACGGCCACCCCGGGTACGCCGGCCGCGACCGCCAGCTCGGCGGCACGCACGTTGCCGTCCCCGAACATGAGCCGCGCGTTCCAGGCCTCGATCCAGTCCACCGAACGGGCCAGGGCCTCGATCGTGCGCGGTATCTCGCCCCTCGCGAGGGACCCGCGGAACCGATCGAACGGATGCGGGATCCCGACCAACCCACCCTGGGCACGCACGGCCTCGATGGTTTCCGCGGCCGACAGACCCGGTTGGATGGCCGCGGACAGGAACAGCGCGATCAGATCTCCGTCGCGGGTCCGGATCTCCTCGCCGACCAGCACGGTCAGCCCGTCCGGCGCGGCGTCACGGGCGGCCAGGGCGCCATCGATCCGGTCATGGTCGGTGATCGCGAGATGGGTCAGGCCCCGCCGCGCTGCCGCGGCCACGATCGCGCGCGGGGAGGCGAGCGAGTCGAAGCTGGCCGAGGTGTGACAGTGCAGGTCGAGGAACGCCCGGGCTGGGCTCACCGGTCGGTTCGAGCGACTAGAACGACTGGACCAGCGACTTCTTGAAGAAGCCGTAGTGCTTGAGCGCCTCGCCGGTGCCGAGGGCGACGCAGTTCAAGGCGTTCTCCGCAACGTGGCAGGGCACCCCGGTGACCTGGGTCAGGAGCTTGTCGATGTTGCGCAGGAGCGATCCCCCGCCCGACATGACCATGCCCTTGTCGATGATGTCCGAGGACAGCTCGGGCGGCGTCTGCTCGAGGACGTGGCGGACGGCCGCCACCAGCTGCTGGAGCGGGACCTCGATCGCCTCCATGACCTCGGACGAGGTGATCGGGATCGTCCGCGGCAGGCCGGCGATCAGATCGCGGCCGCGGACTTCCATCGACAGCTCACGCTCGAGCG
>JBKKBB010000150.1:0-9752 GCA_046714395.1 Candidatus Limnocylindrales bacterium
CCAGCTCGTTCGGACCGTCTTCAGATTGCTCCAGGCTGGCGCCGGATCACTCGACCTTGCGGCTTGACAACATAGGAGCTTGGAAGTGGGGCCGACCCGTGTCCAGCACAGACGCTGGGGTGCTCACTCGAACGGCTCGCGATTGACGCTATTCGAGCCTCGCCGTACACTCCCCGTTCGCGCCCCGACCAGGTCGAGGTGTCTACACCAGTCTCACAGGCCGCGGTTGCACCAGCCGCGCGACCACCCGGCACGTCCGCAGAGGATCCATGTACGCAGTCATCGAGACCGGCGGTAAGCAGTACCGCGTCGAGGTCGGCACCGAACTCGAAGTCGAGCTCCTGGAGGTCTCTCCCGGCGACGCCATCACCCTGGAACGGGTGCTCCTGGTCGCCGATGGCGACATGTCCGAGATCGGCCGCCCGATCGTCCAGAACGCAACGGTGGCAGCCGAGGTCGTCCGCCAGACGCGTGGCGAGAAGCTGATCAACTTCAAGTACCGTCCGAAGGCGCGCCGGCGCGTCAAGAAGGGTCACCGTCAGGAACTGACAGTCCTCCGGATCAGCGATATCAGGCTGGGCTCTCGAAGTGCTGCTGCCGACGCGGCCTCCGCGGTTGAGGCCAGGCTCACCGAGCGCCAGCGACTCGAGGACGCGGCGCAGCGACAGGCCGCCACGGACGCGGCCCTTGCGGCGACGCTCGCAGCCAAGGCCGCGAAGGTCGCTGCCGAGACCGCGCCTCCGGCCGCGGCGAAGGTGAAAGCAGCCAAGGCCGCGAAAGCAGCGCCTGCCGCCAAGTCCGCCAAGTCCGCCAAGGCAGCCACCACGGCGACCAAGTCCGCCAAGTCCGCCAAGGCAGCCAAGGCAGCCACCACGGCGACCAAGTCCGCCAAGGCCGCCAAGTCCGCCAAGTCAGCCACCACGGCGACCAAGTCCACTAAACCCAGGGCCGCGACGGCCGCGTCGACCGAGGCCGCTCCCCCGGCAGACAAGCCCAAGCGCACCCGCGCAGTCAAGAAGGACGAGTAGCTGAGATGGCCCACAAAAAGGCCGGCGGCACCTCCAAGAACGGCCGCGACAGCGTCGGCCAGCGGCTCGGGATCAAGGCCGGCGACGGCCAGCTCGTGCCGGCCGGGGCGATCATCGTTCGCCAGCGCGGTATGACCTTCCTCGCCGGTGCGGGCACGGGCCTGGGCGGCGATTACACGGTCTTCGCGACCGTCTACGGCAAGGTGAAGTTCGAGTTCGCCACCAAGTCGAAGAAGCGCGTCCGGGTCATCCCGGTCGAGGCCGCAGTCGCCGCCGAGGCCTGACCCACCACACCGCAGCGGCCGTCACCGGCGGGGCATCGTGATCCCGACCGGACGTCGACCAGGAGAACCAACCAGTGAAGCCCGAGATTCATCCCAAGTACCACCAGGCGGCGGTTCACTGCGGGTCCTGCGGGACCGAGTGGACGGTCGGATCCACCAGGACCGAGCTTCGGGTGGATGTGTGCGGCAACTGCCACCCGTTCTTCACCGGCAAGCAGACGATCATCGACACGGCCGGACAGGTCGAGCGCTTCACCAAGCGGCTTGAGCGTCAGGTGCGCGCCGGCTGAGGCCCGCGAACTGGATCCGATCGGCAATCCGGCGGGCTCATACGGGCCCGCCGTTCTGATTCTCGGGGTCCACCGGTAGACTTCCCGTCATGGCTAGATACAACTACGGTGGTCAGGCCCTCATCGAGGGCGTCCTCATGCGCGGTCGCGGCGCGATCGCCGTTGCCTTCCGGCATCCCGCGGGCCATATCGTCTGGGCGTCTGAACCGCTCACGAGCGGGCCGCACCGCTGGCGATTCGCGACCGCACCCTTTGCTCGCGGGCTGATCGTGCTGTACGAGACACTCGTAGTCGGGACGCGCTGGCTGATCCGGAGCGCGAACATCCAGGCCGAAGAAGATGGCGTTGAGCTGGGGCGGGGCTCGGTTGCCCTGATGCTCGGCATCACGCTCGTGCTCGGGATCGGCTTGTTCTTCCTGCTCCCGCTGTTCGTCGCAAGCGTCACCACGGCGAACATCGAGAATGGCTTCGTCCAGCACCTGGTCGAGGGGCTGGTCAAGGTGGCGATCTTCCTCGGCTACCTTGCGCTGATCTCGCGGGCACCCGACATTCGGCGCGTGTTCGAGTACCACGGGGCCGAGCACATGACGATCCACGCGCTCGAAGCGGGGACGCCACTCACGACCGACAACGTGCGACGCCATCCGACGGCCCACCCGCGGTGCGGAACCGAGTTCCTCGTTATTCTCATCATCCTGTCGATCTTCGCGTTCACGCTCGTGGGCCGCCAGGAGCCGCTGGTCATGGTCGGCAGCCGGATCCTGCTCATCCCCGTCCTTGCCGGGGTCGGCTACGAGATCCTCCGATGGGGCGCCCGGCACCGCGCCAATCCGGTCATTCGTGTGCTCATGTGGCCGGGCATCCTCGTTCAGATGATCACCACCAAGCAGCCCTCGAACGACCAGATCGAAGTGGCGATCGTGTCCATGCAACAGGCCCTCATTGCCGATGGTGAAACCGTTCCGGCGGGCTCCGACGAGCCGGAGCGCGCTCCGCTGGACCAGCTGATCCCCGCCGTCTCGACGGCATGAGCGAGCTCGACTCCACGCTTGCGGAGGTCGCCGCCCAGTTCGACGACCTTCAGGTTCAGCTTGCCCGGCCCGAGACCAGCGCCGACCCCGACTCGATCCGGCGACTCGGACGGGAACTGGCGCGGGTCTCGCCTGTCGTGGCCGCCTATCGCCGGCTCCTCGACACGCGCGCCGAGCTGGCCGGGGCCCGGGAGCTTCGGGATGGCGACGCCGACGATGAACTGCGGTCCATGGCGCGCGAGGAGATCGAGCGGCTCGAGACCGACGAGACGCGCCTGGTCGAGGAGCTCAAGGTGCTGCTCCTGCCACGCGACCCGGCCGACGACGGCAACGTGATCCTCGAGATCCGTGCCGGCGCCGGGGGTGAAGAGGCCGCCCTGTTCGCCCAGGAGTTGCTCCGGATGTACCTTCGCTACGCCGAGCGCCATCGCTGGGTCCACGAGGTCATGAGCCTCCACGAAACCGGCATCGGCGGGCTCAAGGAAGCGATCGTGCAGATCGCCGGCGACGGAGCCTATTCGCGCCTCAAGTTCGAGGGCGGGACGCATCGCGTCCAGCGCGTCCCGGCCACGGAATCGTCGGGTCGCACCCACACCTCGACGGCGACCGTGGTCGTCATGCCCGAGGTCGAGGAGACGGAAATCCAGATCGACGAGGAACGGGATCTGCGGATCGATGTCAAACGTTCCTCGGGGCCCGGCGGACAGTCCGTCAACACGACGGATTCGGCCGTCCGGATCACCCACCTGCCGTCGGGCCTCGTGGTCGAGATCCAGGACGAGAAGAGCCAGCACAAGAACAAGGCGAAGGCCATGGCCGTCCTGCGCGCGCGGCTCAAGGATGCCGAGCGTCGGCGCCAGCGCGAGGTCGACTCGGCCGCCCGCCGGTCCATGATCGGATCCGGTGATCGGTCGGACAAGATCCGGACCTACAACTTTCCCCAGGACCGCGTGACCGACCATCGCGTGAACGTGGACCTGTCGAGCCTGCCGCGGGTCATGGACGGGGACCTGGACCGGCTCATCGACACGTTGATCACGACCGATCAGGCCGAGCGCCTGTCGGCCCTGGTCGACCCCGACGCCTCGGACGGCTGACCGCGCGCTTGTGGCGACTGTCGACGAGCTCATCCGTGACGCCGGCGAGCGGCTGCGCAGCACCGGGGCGGATTCCCCGCGCCTGGATGCCGAACTCCTCCTGGGCAACGTCCTCGGGATCGAGCGCACCGGCATCCTGGCGCACCCGGAGGCGGCCGTCGGCGATGGCGCCGCCGCACGCTTCGCCGAGGCCCTCCTCCGGCGCGAAGCGGGCGAGCCGGTGGCCTACATCCGCGGTGTGCGGGAGTTCATGGGTCTTGCCTTTGCCACGGACGAGCGAGCACTCATCCCGCGTCCCGAGACGGAGCGAATCGTGGAGCTCGCGGAAATCGAGATTGCGCTGCGCCTGACCGGCGAGCCCCGAGCGGCCGATGCGCCGCCGATCCGGGTCGCCGATGTCGGAACCGGCAGCGGGGCGATCGCGGTTGCGCTGGCTGTCCGACTGCGCCTTCGCAGGATGCTCGACGAGGTGGACATCCTGGCCGTCGATGACGTCGCCGACGCGCTTGATCTGGCCAGGGAGAACGCCGTGGGGCACGCCGTGGGCGATCGCCTGCGCTTTGCCGAGGCGGATCTCCTGCCGCTCTCCGAGGCACGGTTCGACCTGATCCTGGCCAATCTGCCCTATGTGGCCACCGACGCGCTGGCCGGCCTGGCGGCAGCGGTCACGTTCGAGCCGCGGCACGCCCTGGACGGTGGCCACGACGGGCTGGATGTCATTCGCCGCCTCGTCGCGATCCTGCCCGAGGTGCTGACCCGCCGTGGCGTGGCGATCCTGGAGATCGGGGCCGACCATGCGGCCGGCATCGCGGCCGTCGTGGCCGACCTCCCGGGGCGCTGGACCTGTCTCGTGGAACCGGATCTGGCGGGCCTGCCGAGGATCGCCCGCGTGGAGCGCTGATCGTGCGGGGCGCACGATTTGTGGCGCGGTCGGTGGCGCCGCTCTTTCCGATCCGGATGATCGCGCTGGACATCGATGGGACGCTCGTGGATGACGATCTCGCCTTGCGGGACCGGACCGTCACGGCCATCCACCGCGCCGTGCATCGGGGGATCCATGTCTCGCTGGCCACGGGACGGATGACCTCGTCCGCGAGCCGCTTCGCGGAAACGCTCGGCCTGACCGGACCGGTGATCGGCTACCAGGGCGCGCTGATCCGGGAGATGGCCACCCGACCGGATCGGGTCGGCCGGCTCCTTCTTCACCGGCCGCTCGACGCGGCGGTCGCGCGGGACGCTTCAACCTGGAGTCGCAGCCGGAGTCTCGATCCGCACGTCAACCACCTCGAACGGCTGGTCATCCGGGCAGATGATCCACTCGTGGACGACTACTCGGCGTTCCTCGGTACCCGGGCGACCCGGGTGCCCAGCCTGACCGCCTGGATCCAGCATCCCGTGACCAAGATCGTGGCCGTGGGCCCACCCGGGTTGCCCATGTCCGTCCTGGACGAGGCGCGGGCAGCCTTTGCCGGGCGGGCAGAGGTGACGGTCGCGCATCCCCGCTTTCTGGAGTTCGTGGCACCCGGCGTGACCAAGGGTCAGGCCGTCCGCTGGCTCGCGAGGCGGGCGGGCGTTCCGCTCGGCAACGTGCTGGCGATCGGCGACCAGCTGAATGACCTCGAGATGCTCGCCGCGGTCGGGCACGGCGCCGCCATGCCGACCGCGCCGGACGCAGTCCGGAGTGCTGCTCGCTACATCGCCGCGACCGTTGAGGAGGAAGGAGCCGCGCAGCTCATCGAGCAGCTCGTGCTGGCCCGCCAGCGGGATGCCGAAGCCGCCGGGATCGCGCTCGCCGAGACGGCCGCGGAGCTCCGAGCCGAGTCGGCCGCCGGCCAGGCCGCACACGTGGAGGCAGCTGGGTGACCAGACGGTCGGGCGGACCCGACCAGCTCGCACGGCCTCGCGTCGTGAGGGACGACGAGCAGGGCCGGTCCGCCGCGATCGAGGTCCTGCGTGCGGGAGGGATCGTCGCGCTGCCGACGGACACGGTCTACGGCATCGCCGTGGCGCTGGCGACGCCGGGCGGGATCGAACGCCTCTTCCTGGCCAAGCGCCGGCCACCCGAGAAGGGGATCGCGCTCCTGCTGGCCGATCCCGCTCAGGCCGACGCAGTCGGGATCTCGAATGCCGTTTCGCGGCGCCTCGCCGACGCGTTCTGGCCCGGCCCGCTCACGCTGGTCCTGCCCCGGCGTCCGGGATCCGACCTACCTGACGCCCTCACCGATGGAGCCCCGACCGTCGGGGTCCGGGTTCCGGATCACGACTGCCCGCGTGCGCTCGCCGCCGTCCTCGGGCCACTCCCCACGACCTCGGCAAACCTGAGCGGCGAGCCCGACCCGGTAGACGTCGCCATGGTCCTCGCCCTGGGCGACCGGATCGACCTCATCATCGACGGCGGGCCCACACCCGGGCCGGTCGCCTCGACCGTGGTTGACTGCACCGTGTCGCCCCCGATCGTGCTCCGCGAAGGCGTCCTCGGATCCGCTCGCGTCGGGGCCGCGCTGGCGTCGGGGGAGGACAGGTCGCCTTCGTGAATCGGGTCCCGAGTGTGGGACGATAGCCCGGCTAGGCGAGCGGAGGCGGTGCGCGGCGCAACCGCGGAGGCGGTCCGTGGCAGACCCCGCGCGGAGGGCGACGAAGGAGGCGGTTCAGGCATGACGCTCGAGATGGAACATCCGCTCGGCTGGGCGTCCCTCGCGGAGGTGGACCCCGAGCTCTGGTCGGCCATGCTCAAGGAGCGCCGCCGCCAGCGCGACAAGATCGAGTTGATCGCCAGCGAGAACTACACCTTCGCGGCCGTGATGGAGGCGCAGGGTTCGTGGCTCACGAACAAGTACGCGGAGGGTCTGCCCGGCAAGCGCTACTACGGGGGCTGCGAATTCGTGGACCTCGCCGAGGTCCTCGCCCAGCAGCGTGCCCTGGCCCTGTTCCCCGGTTCCGAGCACGTCAACGTCCAGCCGCACTCGGGAGCGCAGGCCAACATGGCCGCCTACTTCAGCGTCCTGAAGCCGGGTGACCGGATCCTGGGCATGAGCCTGGCGCACGGCGGGCACCTCACGCACGGTTCGCCGGTCAATTTCTCCGGCCGGCTGTACGAGGTTCACGCCTACGGCGTCGACGAAGCGAGCGGGCGGATCGACTATGACGCGCTCGAGGCGACCGCCCGCGACGTCCGTCCCAGGGTGGTCGTGGCCGGCGCCTCTGCCTATCCACGCATCTTCGACTTCGAGCGGATGGCCGCGATTGCGCACGGTGTCGGCGCGCTGCTCTTCGTGGACATGGCGCACATCGCCGGACTCGTGGCGGCCGGCGTTCATCCCAGCCCGTTTCCGCATGCCGATCTCGTCACGACCACCACCCACAAGACCCTGCGCGGGCCGCGCGGCGGCCTCGTCTTCAGCCGCACGAACCTCCCCGATTCCGTGGATCCGGCCGACTTTCCGATGGTCAAGACGACCCTGGCCGCCCAGGTGGACAAGTCCGTCTTTCCGGGAGTTCAGGGCGGGCCGCTCATGCATGTCGTCGCGGCCAAGGCCGTGGCGCTCCTGCTCGCCGCCGGCGAGGCGTTCCGGCGCGACCAGGTCCGGACCATCGAGAACGCGGCGATCCTCGCGGCGGCGCTGGCGGACCGAGGGGCGCGCGTCGTGTCCGGCGGGACCGACAACCACCTGATGCTTGTGGACGTGACGCCGCTCGGGGTGACCGGCAAGGAGGCCGAGCACCTCCTCGACGAGATCGGGATCACGGTCAACAAGAACGCCATCCCGTTCGACCCGCTCCCCCCGAACACGTCGTCCGGCATTCGCGTGGGGACACCGGCCGTCACGACCCGCGGCTTCGGAGCGGACGAGATGGGGACGATCGCCCGCCTGATCACCACCGCGATCGAGCGGCGGGATGACCCAGCCGCCGGGGCGGCCATGGCCGCCGAGGTGGCGGGGATCGTCGAACGGTTCCCGGTTCCAGGTCTCGTCGACGAGGTGGCATGACGCTCATCGCCGGCGCCGGCGGGGTCCTGCCGCTCCTCGTTGCGGCCTTCGTCGCCTCTGCCCTGTTCGCGCTCGTCCTGACCCCGATCATCCGGACGGTGGTTGGTCGGCGCGGGATCGTCGATGCGCCGAACCATCGGCGGGTCAACACGAGTCCCGTCCCGCGCGGGGGCGGTGTGGCGGTGGTTGTTGCGTTTCTGACCATCGGGGGCGGGCTGACCCTGTTTCGCGGCTCCATTGCGGCGATGCCGGATCCGATCGGGATCAGCGCCGGCCAGCTCGGCGCACTGTTCGCCGGAGGCGCCCTGGCGGCCCTGATCGGCGCGCTGGACGACATGTTCGACCTGCGCGCCCGCTGGCAGTTTCTCGGTCAGATCGTGCTTGCCGCACTGGCCGTCCTGCTCGGTATCGGCGTCGTCGTCGTGAGCAATCCATTCGGGCCCGGGCTCATCGTGTTCGGCGCTCCGTTTGCGGTGGCGTTCACGCTCGTCTGGATCATCGGGATGCTCAACAGCATGAATTTCATCGACGGCCTCGATGGCTTGTCCACGGGCATCGCCCTGATCGCCGCCCTGACCCTCGGCCTCCTCAGCCTCACGCCGGTCGTGAACCAGCCGTTCGTGACCGTGATGTGCGTCGTCCTGGCCGGCGCATTGCTCGGGTTCCTTCGCTTCAATTTCCAGCCGGCCTCGATCTTTCAGGGAACAGCCGGGGTCATGTTCATCGGCTATACCCTCGCAATCCTGTCGATCATGGGGTCAGCAAAGGTCGTCGTCGCGCTGCTCGTGCTGGGCGTTCCGATCATCGACACCTTCTGGGTGATCGTGCGCAGGCTCCTGGCCGGAAAGTCGCCGTTCACGCCGGATCGTGGTCACATCCACCACCGCCTCCTCGATCTTGGCCTTGGCCATCGCGCCACGGTCGTGCTCATCTATGCCATCTGCGCCGGCCTTGGCGTGATGTCGCTCGTCGTCTCGACCGCAACGCAGGTCTACGCCTTTCTCAGTGCCCTGATCGGCTTCGGCGTGGTGCTGTTCCTCCTGACACGTGGACCGCGTGAGGCACTTGAGCCCGATTCGTACGATGAGTGAGGACGGATCGTGAAGAACTGGCGGATCCGTTCGCCTGATCCGGCGGAGCCCCTGGAGTCGATCTCGGCCGAGGATCTAGCCTGGCGGATCGGGGCCACCGACGTTCGACCCGTGCGGCCGGAGGCTGCCCCCGCGGCTGCGGCCGCGGACGAAGGGGGCGTCCCGGTCGTCGTCGATTCGGCTCGGATCACCGCGCGCCCGAGCGCGACGGCGCGCCTGGCCGGCCGGTCCCTCGAGGGCCGCAGCCGCGCCGTCCCAAATGCGCGCCCGAAGCCTGGTTCCGGGACGCGTCGGGCGTTGCTCTGGCGCGACGCATCGGCACTCCTGTTCGGGGTGGTCTCGATCGTCCTGATCGCCCAGCTCTCGGTGAACAATTCGGCCCAGACCGCGACCGCATCTGCCGACCCGTCGCCATCGCCGGTCAGGACGAGTATGGTGCTTGCGATCACGCCCGAGCCCGGGTCGTCGCAAGCCCCGACGATCGGTCCGGTCATCGACCCCGCGTTGATCCCGGCGATCGAGGCGACGCCGACGCCGGTCCCGATCATCACGCTGCCGCCGGCCACTCCCCGGCCCACCCCCCGGCCGACGCCACGTCCGACGCCACGTCCGACGGCGACTCGCACGCCCGCACCCACGGTCGCCCCGACGCCATCGCCGTCGCCAGCGCCGTCGCCAGCGCCGTCGCCAACCCCCGCTCCGCCTCAGCCTCCGCCGCCCCCGCCCGACCCGATCATTCTCGGGTCGATCAGCTGTTCCCCAGACCCGGGAACGACGGAGGTCCAGGTCAGCTGTAGTGTCCCCATCCTCCAGGGGACTTCGGATACCTGGTTGTGGGATTTCGGCAGTGGGCCGTCCTCGAGCGCTCAACACACCTACTTAAAGGCGGGCAGCTACTCGATCAGCGTGACCGTCAGCGGTCCGGGTGGGTCTGCCACAACG
>JBKKBB010000151.1:0-3695 GCA_046714395.1 Candidatus Limnocylindrales bacterium
TGCTCCGCGTGCCCGCCGATGCCCCGTCCATCCTCGACCTGCCGACGGATCGGGTGGTCGAATCAGACCTGGCCGAAGTCCTCTGGCGCGATCCGTCGGGGATCGACATTCTGCTTGCGCCGCCGCGGATCGAGATGGCCGAGATGGTCACCTTGCGTGACGTGGAGAAGGTGGTCAGCCTGCTTCGTCGGCTGTACGACGTGGTCATCATTGACATGTCCGTGGCGCTCGATGAACTGAACCTCGCCCTGCTCGATCGGGTGGACACGATCCTCGAGATCGTCACCTACGACTCGACCACCATTCACAACACGATCGCCCTGGCCGACACGTTCCGGGTCATCGGCTACCCGGCCAGCAAGGTCCACTACCTGCTCAACCGGGCGGATTCAAACGGCGGCATCGACCCATCCGAGCTCGCTACGGCCCTGGGACGTGTGCCGGAGTACGTCGTCCGGTCGGACGGAGCCGTGGTCGTGGCTGCCAACAACCAGGGCATTCCGTTCGTCCTGTCCAATCCGCAGGCCGGGGTGAGCCAGGACATCGACCGACTCGCCGGCGCCCTGCTCGGGATGGGTCGGCCTGCCGTCGCGGCGGGCGCACGCTGACCGAAGGATGTCCGACCATCGACCGATCGGCGTGTTCGATTCCGGGGTGGGCGGCCTGACCGTTCTGCGGGAGATCGTCCGTCGCTCGCCGGACGAATCGACGATCTATCTGGGTGACAACGCCCGAGCGCCCTATGGAACGCGGTCCGATGACGAGGTCCGGTCATTCAGTCTGGAGGCCATTGACGCCCTCGTCGAGCGGGACGTCAAGGCCATCGTGATTGCCTGCAACACCTCGACTGCCGTGGCCATCGGCGATCTGCGCCGTCGGCACGACCTGCCGATCCTCGGGGTGATCCGGCCCGGTGCCGTCACCGCGTCGCTGACGACGCGCAACCGCCGGGTCGGCGTGATCGCCACGCCGGCGACAATTCGATCGCATGCCTACTTCAGCGCGATCAAGGAAGAGAACCCGGCGGTCGAAGTGTACGAGCACGCGACACCGGCGCTGGTGCCCATGGTCGAGGCGGGACACGTCGCGGGGCGCGACATCGAGTCCGCGGTGGCGGACGCCCTGGGTCCGCTGCTCGGCGAGCGCGACGCCGCCGGCGAATTCATCTTCCCGCTCCCGGCCTCCGCGCGAATCGACACGCTCCTGCTCGGATGCACCCACTACCCGCTGATCCGCGCAACGATCGCGGCGATCGCCGGGGACCGCATCGCGATCGTGGATTCTGCGTCCGCGACGGCGTCCGCGCTTCACGACCTGCTCGCGATCAACGGGCTGGAGGCGCCCGGCAGTTCCCACGGAACGGCGATCGACCCGGGTCCCGCCGGGCATGACGCACCGGCACCGAGAACGGGGGCCGTGACCCACGTCCAGCTCACGACCGGCGACGTGGCCGCATTTCGGGCCATTGCCGGACGCATGTTCGGGGACGCGTTTCCGGACGTGGTCGCGGTGGCGCTCCGATCATCGGAGGCCGTCCGGATGGTCGGATGACGCGGACCGAGGATGCCACCGTGCTGTCCGAGAACGCCGAGCGGCATTCCCGCTCGGCACGCTGGCTTCGCCTGTCGGCGCCCTGGACGATCGACCGACGCTGGCAGGCCGGATTCCTGGTCGGGTCCGCGCTCGGTGTCGCGGCCACCGTGCTCGGTCGTCGAGCGGAGCTGTCGGCCAAACGGGGCCTGGTGGATTGGAAGGATGTCGAGCGGCGGGCGGTCAAGCGCGTCGAGGCGCTGCCCAATCGCCTTTCGCCGATCGAGCTGCGAGCCGCCGCCGCGGCCTACCGCGACGCGATGGCGATCGTCGCGCCCCGCCTCGCCGCGGCACTCGGGACGCCCTTGCCCGGCGTCGTTGAGCGCGCGGCGGTGGTGGATCGAGCGGATTGGGTCCGCGCCAACGTGCGGACGTTTCGCGCCCTGATCTCGGCCATCGAGGGGCCCCTGATGGAGCAGGTCATTCGGCCGGGCGGGGGAGTCTCGGCCTCCGCAATGGTCATCGCCAATCGATGGGTGACGAGCCGGCAGCTCGGCTTCCTCCTCGGTTTCATGGGATCACGAGTGCTCGGGCAATACGACATCGCCCTGCTCACCGCCGAGGCGGACCCGGAAGCGGGCCGGTTGTTGTTCGTGGAGGAGAACATTCGTGCCACCGCCCGTGCCCTCGACGTGCCGATCGGACCGTTCCGCATGTGGATCGCCCTGCACGAGACGGCGCACGCCTTCGAGTTCGAGGGGCATCCTTGGCTGCGGCCCTATCTCGCCGATCGCCTCGAGCGCCAGCTGAGCCTGTTCAGCCGGTCCACCGAATCGCTCGGTCGCGATGCCCTGCGGGCCCTGTCGAGGTCGCTTCGGGGCGAGGCCGACGGAGAGCATTGGATGGAGCGGCTGATGACCGACGAGCAGCGGACGCTGTTCCGCGAGACCCAGGCGGTGATGAGCCTGCTCGAGGGGTTCAGCGACTTCGTCATGGATGAGGTTGGCCGCGGCCTGGTTCCCGGGCTCGAGCAGATTTCCGAACGCTTCCACGCACGCCGCGCGCAGCGGACGGCGTTCGAGCGAGTGGTCCTCCGGGTCACCGGCATGGACCTCAAACTCGAGCAGTACCGGCGGGGTGAAGCGTTCGTCCGGGCTGTCGCCGAGGCCCGCGGCCGGGCGGCCCTGGATCGGATCTGGGCGGCTCCCGAGACCCTGCCGAGGCCGGAGGAAATCGACCAACCGGATCGCTGGATCGCGCGCGTCCTCGACGGCACCCGGGAGGCGGCGGGATGAGCCCGGTCGTGGGGCGGCCCGGTCCCGGGCGGGCAGCAGGCGGTGTGCCCACCGCCATCGCCGTGAGCCCGATTCTGTCCGCGCGCGTTAGGTCGCAGGACCTCGATCGCATTCGGGCGGCAGCGCCGGGCAGCCGGATTGTCAATCTGTCCGTGGAGGGTCTTGCCGACGGGCCCGTCGAGGATGTGGAAGTCCTGCTCCGCGGCTGGCTCAGCTCCGAGGCGTTCGACCGTTTGCTGGCCAGGGCACCCGATCTGCGCTGGGTCCACTCGGCCACCTCGGGCGTCGAGCGGGCGCTGACTCCCGCTGCGCGTGAGCTTGGGATCACCGTCACCAACGCCCGCGGGGTATTCACCCGGCCGATCGCCGAACACGTCCTGATGCTCATCCTGGCCATCAGCCGGCGCCTCCCACAGCTCCTCGAACTGCAGCGGGAGCGCACCTGGCAGCCACTCCAGGGAGTTGAGCTCCGTGAACTCACGATCGGAATCGTCGGATACGGATCAATCGGTCGTGCCGTCGCCTCCCTGGCCGGCGCGTTCGGGGCGCGGGTGATCGCACAACGACGGAACCCGGAGCGAGCCGGTGACCTGTCGGGCACGGGTTCGCCGGCTGAGCCTGTCGACGCGGATGACGACGTCGACGCCTTTCCGTTCGTTCCGACACCGGCCCGGATCGTCGGTCCGGACGGGTTGCACGAGCTCCTCGCCGCGTCGGACATCGTGGTGCTGGCCGCGCCGTTGACCGCACAGACCGAGTCCATGATCAATGCGGACGCGCTCGCCGCCATGGGCAGGGAGGCCTGGATCATCAACGTCGCCAGGGGGCGGCTGATCGACGACCGCGCCCTCTTCGAGGCACTCCGTGAGC
>JBKKBB010000152.1:0-4673 GCA_046714395.1 Candidatus Limnocylindrales bacterium
GGCGTGGCCGACCTCATCCTGGACCTTCGCCGTGAGGGCGAGCTTCCGCTTGAGCGTCGGCGCCCGCATGAGCCACTCGCGCTCCGGGAGCACGCCCATCAGCTCCGAGTTGGCGTGCATCTCCACGAACCGAAGGACCGCGGTCCGGTACTCGTCTGGCATCCAGTCGTTGGGCTCGATCTTTCCGCCGGCCCTGACATGGGCCTCGAACAACGCGAAGCGCTCGTCGTGCGGCAGGTCGTCGTTCCAGGGACGGGCGCTCTGCTCCAGCGGCAGGAGAACGGGATCGAGTGCGAGGGGATCGGTCATCGGTCTGCCCCCTGGAGGAGGCGGAGCGCGAAGTCCACAAAGTGGTCGGCGACACGGTCCGGGCTCAGGCGCCCTGCGGCGCTGTACCAGCCCGGGATGCCGTTGAGCATGGACAGGATCGCCATGGCTGCGAGTCCGGCGTCGGTCATGACGAACGAACCTGTGGCCACACCATCCTCGATCACCGTCCGGAACCGGCGTTCGTAGGCATCGCGCCGTTCGAGGACATCGACGCGACGGTCCTCGCTCAGCGCGCGCCACTCATGGACGAAGACGCTGGCGGCCCCAACATCCGCGGTCATCATCCGGACGTGGGACCGGACGAGGGCGGCAAGACGCGTCGGTGCGTCGGCGCTGAAATCCGCCCGAGCTGGTCCGGACGCCTCGTCCGCCGCGGCCTCGAACCGCGTCGCGGCCCGATCCACGATCGCCCAGAGCACGTCCTCCTTGGACGTCACGTGGGCATACAGGCTCGGCCCCTGGATGTCGAGGGCACGGGCGATGTCGCGGACGCTCGTCGCGGCATAGCCGCGCTCACGGAACAGCTCGGAGGCCACGTCCTCGATGGCGCGGCGACGGGAGACCTCGACCATGCTGCGGGACGCGCTCCTCACGAACTAACGATCGTTAGGGCAACCGTAGACCGATGCCCGGTCCATGTCAATCCGAGTTCCTGCGGCTGCCCGATGTCCTTACTCGCCGCTGAAGGTCGGCTTCCGCTTCTCCATGAACGCGGCGAGGCCCTCCGCATGATCGCGATGGGCCCCGGCCGCTGCTTGCGCGTTCGCCTCCGCCTCCAGGGCTGAATCCAGATCGCGATCGAAGGCAGCGCCAAGGAGCTGCTTGGTCATCGCGGAGGCGCCCGGCGCCAGCGCGGCAATCCGGGCGCCCATCGCGGCCGCCTCCGCGGCCAGGGCCCCGTCCGGCAGCACGCGTGAGACGAGTCCGATCCGGAGCGCCTCGTCGGCGCTGAGGGCATCGCCAAGCAGGACGAGGTCCGCGGCGCGGGCGGCACCCACGAGCCGGGGCAGCGTCCAGGTCGCCCCACTATCGGGCACGAGACCGATCCGTTCGAAGGCCAGCACGAACGATGCCGACGCAGCGGCGATGCGCAGGTCACAGGCAAAGGCCAGCGACGCGCCCGCCCCGGCCGCGACCCCGTTGACGGCGGCGATCACCGGCTGTGGCGCCGCGCGGATCGCCCGCACGATCGGGTTGTAGCGCAAGGTCAGCTCTTCGCCGAGAGATGGCGCGTCGGGCTCCAGGCGTTCCTGAAGATCCTGCCCCGCGCAGAACGCCCGCCCGACGCCGGTCAGCACGATCGCCCGCACGGCAGGTTCCCCGGCCAGGCGCCCCAGCGTTTCGAGGAGCTGCTCCTTCATCGCCCTGGTCAGGGCGTTGAGAGCCGCGGGTCGATTGAGTGAGATCGTCGCGACGCCCCCCTCGATCAGGGTCAGGACTTCGGCCCCGAGCACGGCGGATCGGTCTTCTGTCGCGGTCACGGCGCGACGTTCATTCCTCGAACGGACGGAGCTCGCCGTCGACGAGCTCATGGACGCGACGATCCAGTGGTTGATCGGCGTCATCTGCCTGTCCGCGCACGAATTCCGTGAACAGGATGGCGAATTCCGGGTCCGACCGATGAAATGCCGCGGCAACCAGCAGATCGCGCTCCGGAAGGCCGACGAGGACGCGCGCATCGGAACCGAGCTCGGCCGCCAGATGGGTTCGTACCGGGCGCAGCAGGATTCGCGCGGCATCGGTGCCGCCGCCGGAAGCGGACGAGAGGATGCGACGCTGGCCCGAGACCTCATCGGTCCACGGCGCGGTCACGGACCAATTGGTCAGGTTGGCCGTCGCCGCGGCGCGAACCACAGCGGGAGATGCTCCCCAGGCCAGGAGATGGTCGGCATTGACATGGACATCGAAGGACCCGGCTCGCAGGATGTACCCCACCGTGAGTCCGTCCGGACCGTCGTCGATGAGCGGCGTCGGATGGGTCTTGCGGCCCTCGCTCGACAGCCGGTCGGGATCCATCTGGTCGAGCCGGGCGCCGGACGTACCGACCGGGCGGAGGATCGGAAAGAGCAGCGGCTCGGCTGCGGCCCAGTCATGCTCGGGCGCGTCGGCCGGCGAGCTGGCCATCTTGGGCGGATGGTGGCCGCTCACGGGAGCATCCGGATCGATGGGGGCGAACAGATCCGGCGGTGCATCGCGCGTCGCGGGTGCCGGCTCGTTTCCGAGGTCCGAGTCCCAGGCCATGGCTACCTCCTCAGCGGCCCTTCCAGGTCGCAGCACGCTTTTCGATGAATGCTGCCATTCCTTCTTTCTGATCGTCGCTGGCGAACAATTCGTAGAACGAACTCCGCTCGAACTCGAGGCCCGCCTCCAGCGGCAGCTCCTCGGCACGGTTCACCGCTTCCTTGGCTGCAATAACGGCGAGTGGCGGCATCGCCGCGATCTCGACCGCGACCGCCAGGGCTGCCGCGACCGTGTCGGCGGGTGGGACGACGCGCGACACGAGGCCGGCGACCTCGGCTTCGCGAGCCGCCAGCGGCCGGCCGGTCAGGACCATCTCCATCGCCTTGGCCTTGCCGATCGCCCGGGCCAGGCGTTGCGTACCGCCGGCGCCGGGAATCACCCCGAGCCGGATCTCCGGCTGCCCGAACTGGGCGTCCTCGGCGGCCACGATCATGTCGCAGGTCATGGCCAGCTCACACCCGCCCCCGAGCGCGTAACCGCGGACGGCCGCGATCAGGGGTTTCCTGATTCGCTTGATTCGCTCCCAGCGATGGAAGTGGTTGTCATTGAGCAATGTGGCGGGGGTCTGACCGGCCAGTTCGCGGACGTCGGCGCCGGCGGCGAACGCTCGGTCCCCCGCCCCGGTGATCACGATGACTCGGCAATTTGAGTCACCATCGAGCACCTCGAGCGCGTCGGTCAACTCGGCGAGCAGGGTGAAGTCGAGGGCGTTCAGCACCTTCGGTCGATCGAGGGTCACCAGCGCGACACCATCGAGCGGCCCGTCCGCTCCGCCAGCCGGCAGTTCGACCCGGATCGAGGGCGGCCGGGTCGTGAGTTCGGCGTCGGTCACTGACTTCCTCTCGGTGCTTGGCCCTCAGTATCCACCGTGCGGGTAAGGGGCGCGGGGGCGGCCGCGCACGTGGCGCGGAGGTCAGGCGGTCGGGAGCAGATCCGGCGCCTCCTCGAGGACGAGGAACGTGGCCAGACCCGGCGCGATCTCCCGCAGGATGCGGGCGCCGGCACGCATCGGATCGGAGCGCAGCCCGGCATCGAGCGACGCCCGATCGTCGAAGTCCATGGCGGCCGCCAGGACGAGGTCCGTCTCGGCACCGAGCGCCTCGGCCACCCGCCAGATCCTCGTCGCCCGAAGGCCGGGGGTCTCCGCGACGAGCGGCAGATGCTCGTCCCGATACCGGCGCTCAAGCGTTTCGAGCTCCTCGGGGCCTCCCTCCGGGCGGCGATACAGCACGAGCAGTGTCGTCACGCCGATGCTCCTTTCGTGGTGGAAGGCCGGTCGTCGCCGGGGATCGCGGCGATGGCCCGCCGGGCGGCTTCGGTCTCCGTGGCGCGATAGAAGCCGGTGAGTGCCTCGTTGAACAGGCCGGGCCGCTTGACCGCGACTTCGTGTCCGCATTCGGGTGCAACGAACAGGCGAGCTCCCGGGATCTGTCGGGAGATGCCCCAGGCATGGTCCACCGGGACGAACGGGTCACGGTCGCCGCACACGATCATGGTGGGGGCATCAATCCGATGCAGCTCGGCCGGGCCCAGCAGCGGCTGCGTGGCCACATCGGCGGCAATCGCCGGCAGGAGTCGCTGCCAGCCGCCGATCCCCTGGCCCGCGTCGTGGCGGCGGGACAACTGCGCGGCCCAGGCAGGATCCTCGGCCTCGATCTTCGCCGGCTTCATGAGGCCGCGCATGACCCCGGTTCGCGGTTCCCGCTGCGTCGTGATCCCGATCGCGACCAGCGTCCGAACTCGCTCCGGGCGACGGGCTGCGAACTGCAGCGCGGTCATGGCGCCCATCGAAAAACCGACGAGGTGGAACGTCTGCAGCCCCACCGCATCGACGAACGCCTCGAGGTCGTCCACGAGCCAGTCATGGCGAAACCCGTTCCCGGCATCCCACTGCGTACGGCCGTGGCCGCGCGCATCCGGGAGGTGCAGCAGGAATGCTTTCGAAAAGAGCGGGATCTGGGCCGCGAAGTCCTCGCGCCCAAGGGACGTGGCGCCATGGAGCATGACGACGGGCGGCCCAGCCCCCATGACGTCGTACCCGATGTCGAGGTCGTTGGCGCGGATCGTCGGCACCGTCAGCCCTCCGGCTTTCCCTCGACCGG
>JBKKBB010000153.1:0-8904 GCA_046714395.1 Candidatus Limnocylindrales bacterium
AGCGACCTGTTGGCGCCGGTTGGGGGCGAGGTCGTGGAGGCCAATACGGCCCTCGCCGGCGAGCCCGAACTCGCCAACAGCGACCCATATGGTGCCGGCTGGATGATTCGCATCCGACTGAGCGACGTGGCCCAGGTCGACAGCCTCATGGACGAGCAGGCGTACGCCGCGCACACGAGTACGAGCTGAACCTCGATACCCGGATGGGGTGCAGCCGGAGCGGAAGGAGGTGCCGGCACGAGCGACCGCGCGACCCTCGAACGCGGACTGAGCTGGTCCGCCCGAATTTGACAGGCCCGCGGAGGCTGCCCATAGTACCGCCAGCGCAGAAGGTCGCTGCTCACCCGTGCCCGTCTTTCTCGAAGCCACAGCGATGTCTGTTCGGGGCGGTATGCGGAGCGGCCACGCTGCTTTGTGGAGTCAGGCGATTGAATCGCCTTTTTGGAGGAGCATCAATGCGCAAATCCCTCTTGGCGCTGCTTGCGACCACGGCGATCGTGTTCGCAGCGTGCGGAGGCGCGGCGAGCCAGGCGCCGACAGCAACGACAGCCCCGGTTGTGACGGCCGCGCCGACGGCGGAGCCAGTTGAGATCGTCGATCTCACGAACTCGACCTATGACAGCCGCGTCGAGGCGGGCGTCGATGGCGGCCAGATCATCATCGGCGACTGGCAGGAAGCCAACCAGTTCAACCCGTACTACTCCAGCCAGGTAACCGAGGCGAACGTCCTCTCGGCGACAACGTCGTCCATGGGTGGCGTGACTGACGACTTCCGGTACTCATCGGGGCTCGCGACGGAGATCCCGACCACCACGAACGGCGGCGTGAAGGTCCCCGGCGACGGCGGCGACGCCATGACCGTCACGTGGACGCTCAGGGACGGGCTGAAGTGGTCTGACGGTGAGGCGCTTACCTGCGACGACTTCAAGTACGCCTGGGAGTGGGTTCTGGATCCCGAGAACGTCGGTGTGCTGACGGCCGGCTTCGACGTGATCACGGCCGTCGATTGCCCCTCGGACACGACGATTGTCGCCCATTTCAAGGAGATCTTCTCCTCGTACTTCACGCTCTTTCTTGCGCCCTTGCCGCGTCACCACCTGGAAGCCATCCCGATGACCGACCAGATCCAAGGCGCGGGCTTCCGGTCGGACGAAATTTCGAAGATGCCCGTCTCCGGCCCGTTCAAGTACGAGTCGGTGACGCCGGGCGCAGAGGTCCGGCTCGTCCGCAACGACCAGTATGTCAACCCCAGGACGGGGAAACCGGCGCATCTCGATACCCTGATCTTCAAGTGGTACGGCGATGCCGACGCGATGATCGCCGGCTTCGCGGCCGGTGAGGTGGACGTCGCCACGGACCTCCAGGACTCGGACATCCCGAAGCTGGAAGCCCAGGGCCTGAATGCGAACATCAGCGCCATTCCGGCGCTCCTGTACGAGTTCCTCCGCCCGAACTGGTCGGCGGGTCCGATGGATACGGCCACCGGCACCGGCGGCTGCTCGCGCAACCCGGTCGTCCAGGATCGCGGCACCGGTTGCCCGGTCTCGGATGCGGCGTTCCGCGCCGCACTCCCCTTCGCGATCGACAAGAATGCGATCAACGCGCGGCTCCTGGGCGACACGGTCCAGGTCGCCAACACGAACATCTCGCCGTCCGCCTGGTTCTTCGCGGACCAGACCCCGGCGACGTTCGACCCGGAGCAGGCCAAGCAGATCCTCGAGGCCGGTGGCTGGGTTGACGGCGACGGCGACGGGGTTCGCGAGAAGGATGGCCTTCGCGCCAAGATCGAGCTGTGCACGACGACCCGGCAGGTCCGGGTCGACACGCTGGCCCTGCTCGCGGATTGGCTCAAGGATGTCGGGATCGAGGCGATCCCGAACCCGGTCTCGGCGGCCGATATTTTCGCCGGCTACAACGAGAGCACCATCGACACGCCATGCGCGCTCTCGCGCAGCAACTTCGATATCGCCGAGCATGCGTTCAGCTCGTCGATCGATCCGTACCAGGGCTACTACACCTACGACAGCAGCCAGTTCGAGCCGACTGGCTCAAACGATGCTCAGGTGGTTGATCCGGCGATCGACGCCACCTGGGCCACCGTTCGAGGCACCGTCGACTTCGTTGCGATCAAGAAGGCCCTGGCCGACTTCCAGCAGGTGTACGTGGAGAAGACCGTTGAGGTCCCGCTCTACTACCGCAAGCAGGTGGACCTCGTCAGCCCCCGGCTGGGGAACTTCTTCGCCAATGGCACCCAGGCCGGCCCAACATGGAATGCCGATGACTGGTACGTGAAGGGCTGATCGCTCCGCGATCCCAACCGCGCACGTGAACGCTCAGGGCGCCCGTCTGACGGGCGCCCTGAGCCCTTCAATCCAATGCCGACCGCCGGTAGGTTCTCTGTGATGCCCGGGAAGGACGCCAGATGACGAAGTACGTGATCCGCCGGCTGTTCCAGGCGATCCCGGTCGTCATCGGGATCACGATCATCACCTACGCCCTGATGCTGGCCGCCCCCGGCGGGCCGGCCCAGAAGTTCGCCACCAATCCCCGGATGACTCCCGCGGCCAAGGAGAAGTTCCTGAAGGCGTGGGGGCTCCTCGAGCCGATCCCGATCCAGTACGGCCGCTGGATGGGAATCCTCAATCCAGACGCCGAGGGTCTCGGGGCGTTCGTCGGGCCCAACGGTTGGCCCAATTTCCTGCCCACCCCGCTGTCGGGTGCCGACAACGGCGTGCTCCACGGCGACTTCGGCTTCTCGATCGACTCGGGCGAGCCGGTCGGCGCGCGGATCGCCCGGGCGGCCCTGCCGACGGTCATCCTGGCCGGGTTCGCCCTCTTCTTCTGGCTAACGATCGCGATTCTGATGGGCGTCTTCGCCGCGATCAAGCGCTACTCCTTCTTCGACCAAGCGGCGACGGTCTTTGCCTACGTCGGCTTTGCCATGCCCACGTTCTGGCTCGGGCTGATGTTGATCTTCTTCTTCGGGGTGACCCTGAAGTGGTTGCCCGTCAGCGGGATGACCGAGACGCGCCTGTCGCCGCCGTTCGGCAGCGATTCCTACTGGGTCTACTTCGGGGCGACACCGGTCGAGGCGCTCGTGGACATCGGGAAGCACCTCATCCTGCCGGTGATCACGCTGGTCGTCGTCAACATCGCCGGGGACGCGCGGTTCATTCGCGCGAGCATGCTCGAGGCGCTCGGACAGGACTACGTGCGGACCGCCAAGGCGAAGGGCCTGCCGCAACGGGTCGTGACCTTCAAGCACGCGCTCCGCAACGCACTCCTCCCGGTCATCACCAACATCGGCCTCGAGATTCCGTTCCTGTTCACGGGTGCGCTCGTGACCGAGTCGATCTTCTCGTGGCCGGGGATCGGGAAGCTGACGATCGACGGCATCCGGAACTTCGACTACACGATCCTGATGGGCGTGCTGCTGATCACATCCACGGTCGTCGTCCTGGCGAACCTCCTGGCTGACATCATGTACGCCGTCATCGACCCACGGATCAAGTACTAGGGAGCGGCCGGATGACACAGGAGGATGCCAGCGCGGCGACGATACCCGGGTCCCCGGGACCCAGTCGTGATGAGGGCGAGACCGCCGACTACGAGGTCAACCTCAAGTCGCTCAGCCAGTTCGAGCTGGTCTGGCGAAAGTTCCGCCGCCACACGCTGGCCATGGTCGGGCTCGGGATGCTCTTTGCCATATTCGCGGCGGCGATCGTGGGCCCGATCTTCCTTCCGTTCAGCATCGTCAACATTCCCGATCCGGACGTCATCGCCTACGCGGGGAACCCGCCATCCCTGAAACACCCATTCGGGGAGACCGGCGGCCTCCAGTGGGATGTCTTCACGCTCGTGCTGAACGGGGCCCGCACGTCGCTCCTGATCGGGTTCAGCAGCATGGCCATCGGGATCGTTATCGGGACGATCGTCGGCTCGATCGCCGGGTTCCTCGGCGGCTTCGTGGACAACCTGCTCATGCGGGTGGTCGATATCATGCTCAGCCTGCCCCTGCTGTTCGTCATCCTGGTCGTGTCGCGCTTCTTCAAGGACCAGCGTGACAACGTCTGGCAGATCATCCTGATCTTCGGCCTGTTCAGCTGGATGGGGACGAGCCGCCTCGTGCGCAGCCTCTTCCTGTCGATCCGGGAGGCCGAGTTCGTCGAGGCCGCCCGTGCCGTCGGCGTTCGCGACCGGCGGATCATCTTCCGCCACATCCTGCCCAATGCCCTGTCGCCGATCGTGGTCGCGGCCTCACTCATCGTGGCCGGCAACATCATCGGCGAGGCGTTCATCAGCTTCCTCGGGTTTGGGGTCAACCCGTATACGCCGACGTGGGGCAACATCCTCTCGAACTCCCTGACCTACCTGCTCGCCGGCAACTGGTGGTGGCCGGCCTTCCCGGGCGTGGCGATCATCATCACGGTCCTCGCCGTCAACTTCGTCGGCGACGGCTTGCGTGACGCATTCGACCCGAGGACACGGGCATGACCGAGGTCCTTTCTGCAACCAGCCCCCTCGGCGCCCCGCCGGACCGCGACATCCTGCTCGACGTTCGCCACCTGAAGACCTACTTCAAGGTCCTCGACGGCATCGTTCCGGCGGTGGACGACATCTCGTTCTCCCTCCGGCGTGGGCAGACGCTCGGCATCGTCGGGGAGTCCGGCTCCGGCAAGAGCGTCACCGCGCTCACGATCATGCGCCTGCTGGACATTCCGCCGGCCAGCATCGGCGAGGGCAGCGAGGTCTGGTTCGACGGCCGCGAGATCCTGTCGATGCCGATCGACGAGATGCGCAAGATGCGCGGCAAGGATGCCGCGATGATCTTCCAGGAACCGCTCACGAGCCTGAACCCGGTCTTTACCATCGGTGAGCAGATTGCCGAGCAGGTGGCCATGCACATGAAGGTCAAGCAGCGTGTGGCCATGGACCGGGCGATCGAGAGTCTCGAACTGGTCGGGATCCCGAACCCTGAGCGGCGGGTGAAGCAATACCCGCATGAGATGTCGGGCGGGATGCGCCAGCGCGTCATGATCGCGATGGGGCTCTCCTGCGAACCCAAGCTGCTGATCGCGGACGAACCGACCACAGCGCTCGATGTGACGATCCAGGCCCAGATCCTGGAGCTGCTCAAGTCCATCCAGCAGCGGACCGGGTCCGCGCTGATGCTGATCACCCACGACCTCGGGGTCGTCGCGGAGATGGTGGACAACGTCATCGTCATGTACTCGGGGCAGGTGGTTGAGCAGGGGACGGTCAATGAGGTGCTCGTCGATCCGCGCGATCCGTACACGATGGGCCTGCTCGAGTCCATCCCGAGCGTGGAGAAGCGCGGTGGCCGGCTGTCGGCCATCAAGGGCGTCGTTCCGTCTCCGTTCAACCTGCCGCCGGCCTGTCGGTTCGAACCACGCTGCCCGTATGCCTGGGATCGCTGCCGGACCGTGGTTCCGGAACTCAACCGGGCAGGCAGCGATGAGCATCGGGCCCGCTGCCATCTGCACACCGCCGAGGGAGCCAGTCGATTGCCGGTCGCGCTGGAACGGCATCGTGTCGCGTTGAGTGTCGGGCGAACGCTCCCGACCGGAGGGCACTGATGGCGGCCCGCGACGTATCGATGCAGGCAGCCAACGACCACGGACTCGATGACCCGCAAGTTCGAGGACGGCTCCGGCGACGGGCGACGCCGGCCCTGCAGCGAGCAAGGGCCATCCTCCTCGGGATGTTCTCGTTCGTCCTCCTGATTTCGGCCCTGCTGGTTGTCGCGCTGCTCCTTCTCCGGATCAAGGGCGCCGGGGACCTCCTCATCACGCTCTTGCCGGTGGATGTCATCGTGATCGCCGGATACGTCGCAACGAAGGGCTTCCAGGATCGCAAGGTCTGGGCGTTCGGGCTCGCGATGATCATCGGTGTCTTCCTCGCAGGCCTCGGAGCGGCCCTGATCGCTGGGGTGATATCCGCCGAAGGCGGGAACGGCAATCTCGCCTTTGGGATCACCGTCCTCGGGCTGATTCTCCTCGGGCTTGGACTGCCGCTGACCCGGTCGCTCTCAAGCAGCCGCCGCTGGTTCACTGAGCTCCGTGGCTCCGGAGGTCCCGCGATCACGACCGCTGCGACTCTCGAGGAGGAAGTCACGATCGACGAACTCGTGGTCGAGGAGGGCGCGACCCGCGAGGCACCGGCCGTGGCGGCAGTGCGGCCCGAGGATGTCGGGCCGCTCGTCTCGGTCCGCGGGTTGAAGAAGCACTTCCCGATCGTCGGCGGGCTCCTGCGTCGCCAGATCGGCACCATCTACGCCGTCGACGGCGTTGACTTCGACATTTACCCGGGCGAAGTCTTCGCGCTGGTCGGTGAATCCGGCTGCGGCAAGACGACGCTCGGCCGGACCCTGCTCCAGTTGACCCCGCCGACGGCCGGGCGGGTCGTCTTCAACGGCTACGAGCTGGACGACGTGGATCCGGACGACATGCGCCCGCTGCGCCGGAAGATGCAGATCATCTTCCAGGACCCGTTCGGGTCCCTGAACCCGCGGATGCCCGTTCTCGACATCATCGGCGAGGGTCTCCACGCCCAGGGCATCACCAATCGAGCCGAACGGGACAAGCGCGTCGAGGACTCCCTTGAGATCGTCGGACTCCGGCGCGACTACACGCGGCGCTATCCGCACGAGTTCTCAGGCGGCCAGCGCCAGCGGATCGGGATCGCCCGGGCGCTCGCCCTGCGACCGGACTTCATCGTCTGTGACGAGCCGGTCTCGGCGCTCGACGTGTCCATCCAGAGCCAGGTGCTCAACCTGCTGCTGGACCTGAAGCGCGACTTCAACCTGACCTACCTGTTCATCAGCCACAACCTGTCGGTCGTGGAGTACTTCAGCGACCGGATCGGGGTCATGTACCTCGGGAAGATCGCCGAGATCGGCACGGTCGAGGAGCTCTACAAGAACCCGCGCCACCCGTACACGGTGGCGCTCCTGTCGGCCATTCCCAATCCAGACCCGCGGAAGCGGAGCAAGCGCCTGGTCCTCAAGGGGGACGTCCCGTCGCCCGCCGCGCCGCCGTCGGGCTGCCGGTTCCACACACGCTGCTGGCTGCGAGAACGACTCGACAATCCCGAGGAGTGCGTCACGACGGAGCCGATGCTTCGGGTCATCGACGACAGCGGGCACCGTTCCGCGTGCCATTTCGCCGAGCGGATCAACGAGACGGTCGTACAGGAGACGGCCGCCGCCGGATGACCGTCAAGCAGCGCGCGCCCCGGGCAGGCCCCTCGGTCTTGCGCGGTCCAGTGCGTATCGGTCTCACCGTCGTCCTGCTCATCGCGTCCGTCCCGGGCCTGGCCACGGCCTGCGCTCCGGGTGGCGGCACCGCGCCCCCAGCCACGGCGACGGCCGCCGGGACACCCGACCCCGACGCGTCCGGCACTCCCAGACCGAAGCCCACGACATGGCCGACGAACACGGTCGAGGCGGCGATCGCCCTGGGCGCCGCCGACAACGACTTCACCAAGCTGGCCATGGATGTCGTCGCGGCCGTCAGCTCGGAGGATCCCCAGCGGATCCTCACGGTCATGAATGGCGCGCTGGAATTCCTGACCGAGAACCAGAAGAACGTTCCGCGTCTACAGGCGTACGCCTTCACGAAGTCGGTGGGTGATCGTCTTGCGGTCGCCTACGCGACGATGATCGAGGGAGCCACCCAGGTCCGCGATGCTCTCTACACCGGGGATGCCGAGGCCATCGAGACGGGTCTGACGACGTTCTTCGACGGCAACAAGGCGTACGTCGCGATCAGCCCGGACCTCGGTGACCTCGCCGACCAGGCGGTCTTCATGAAGCGGCAGCTGCTCCGCTAATTACGGGCGCCGTCGACGGTGTCGCGAAGTGGCAGGCTGCAAGATGCTCGCCGTCCAATAAGTCGCTGCGGCTGATCAGCTCCGGCTGGTCCGTGGCGCAGATCTCCGGCTCGCCGAGTTGAGCGCGCAGGGGGCAGCGCGGGTGGAAGCGGCACCCGGATGGCGGGTTGACGGGTGACGGAACGTCGCCGGCGAGGATGACCCGCGTCCGGCGGAGGACCGGATCCGGGATCGGGATCGCCGACATCAAGGCCTGCGTGTACGGGTGCTGCGGGTCCGCGAAGCAGGCGTGGCGATCCGCAAGCTCCGCAATGCGGCCGAGGTACATGACGGCGACCCGGTCGCTGATGTGCTCGACCACGCCCATGTTGTGGGCGACGAAGACATAGGTCAGCCCGAGCTCGCCCTGGAGCGCCTTCAGGAGGTTGAGGACCTGCGCCTGGATCGAGACATCGAGCGCGCTGACCGGCTCGTCGCACACCAGCAGCTCAGGCTCGAGGACGAGCGCCCGCGCGATCCCGATCCGCTGCCGCTGGCCGCCCGAGAACTCGTGCGGGTAGCGGCGATAGTGGTACGGTGCCAGCCCGACCATGTCCATCATCTTGCGGACGCGTGCCCGCCTCTCAGCCGGGGCCCCGATGCCATGGATCCGCAGACCCTCGCCGATGCTGTCGCCGATCGGGGTCCGTGGATCGAGCGACGCGTACGGGTCCTGGAAGATGATCTGCATCCGGCGGCGGTACGGCTTCAGCGCCGCCCCGCGCACGCCCGTGATGTCCGTGCCGTCGAACCGGATGGTTCCGGCCGTCGGCTCGAGCAACCGGAGGAGCAGCCGCCCGACCGTCGTCTTGCCGCAACCCGACTCGCCGACGAGACCGAGCGTCTCTCCCTTGTGGATGTCGAAGCTCACGCCGTCCACGGCGCGAACCTGGCCGATGGTGCGCTGGAGGATCCCACCCTTCACGGGGAAGTACTTGACGAGGTCGCGGACCTCCACGAGCGGTTTCGTGGCGGGCATCACGGGAGCGTGCTCCCGGGCGCCGCTTCGACCAG
>JBKKBB010000154.1:0-11225 GCA_046714395.1 Candidatus Limnocylindrales bacterium
GACCGATGCGCTGAGATTGCCCTGATACGCGGTTACCACGCGCTGGACGACATTCTTGGTGTTGAGGACGACCACGCGCAGCTCCTCCCGTTCGAGACGTCCCATCTGGAGGACCAGCCGATCCGCCACGTCGCGTGGCGAGCGGACGGACCAGCGAGCCGTCGGCCAGTCCGCGAGCAGTCGGCGACCCAGCTCGAACGCCGCCTGCAGTTGCGCTGCCTTGGCCACGCCGACGCCGTCGATCACCTGGAGTTCGAGGCCCGACGCCCGGGCGAGTCCAGTCAACCCGTCGAAGTGAGCGACGGCATCTTCGGCCAGGTCGACCGCCGACCGGCCCCTGGCGCCCGAACCCCACAACAGGGCGATCAGCTCGGAGGAGTTCAGCCCGCCTGGTCCGCGCAGTTCGAGCCGTTCGCGCGGACGCTCGGTTGCGGGCACCTCTCGGAGCACGCGGCCGCGTGGAAACGCAACGATCCCGCCGGGCTGCTTGGGCTGATCCAACCGCCGCTCAGGCATGCGCAGGCCTCCAGGTGGCGACGCCGAATCTCGGTGTCGGTGTCCCCGGGGCCCGAACGACGGAAGCCCGCCGATTCCCCCCGCCATCCGGACCCGAGGACGCTGCGCAGCCTATCGGGGAGTGCTCACCGGACGGTCACCTCGTGGTGCACCCGATGTGCACGGGCGACCTCAGGCGTTGAGCGCCTGCTCCGCGATGATCAGCAGGATCGCGTTGAATGTGGCGTGCAGGCCGATCGACGCCCACAGCGAGCCACGTCGCTGGAACGTCCATCCGAGGACGAGCGCCACCGGAAGGCGGGCGCCGGCCGCGACAACGGCCACGCCAAGCGCGGCCGCAAAGGTATCCCCGCTCTGATTGACGGAGTGGATCAGGGCAAAGAGCAGTGACGATCGGATGATCGCCATGGTCGGACCGGCCGCGCGGCGCCAGACGGTCAGGGTGAAGCCGCGGAAGAACAGCTCCTCGTAGACCGGCGCGATCAGCGCGCCTGCGAACAGGTTGAGCAGGAGGCCGGAGGTGGAACCGGCCGGGGGAAGCGGAGCACTCGGTTGCTCGCCGATCGCGCTCACGAGCCCGAAGATCACGACGGCGGTGACCAGCAGCACGGGCCCTGCGAGCACCGCTCCCCACCCGAAGTCGCGCAGGGCGGCCCAGTCTGGGCGACGGACGCCCATGTCAGACCAGGTCAGGGCGTCCGTGCCGATCACCATCAGGCGGAGCAGGAGCACGACCACGATGGCCTGTATTCCAACACCGACGAGCGACAGCAGCGGGCCACCAATCTCGAGGTCCAGAAGCTGTAGCGGCGTCACCACGACGATCGCGGCCAGGTACGAGGCGACAACGACGGCCGCGAACACCAGCACCGGAGAGGGACCCGCGTACTCCGCCGACCGCGCCCGGCGCTCGATGGCCTGGGAGCCGCCGAGCAGGATCAGCGCAGCCAGCAGGATGGCCATGCCGATGCTGAACAGCAGGACACCAGGGACGTTGCGGCCGGCCAGCAGGCCGACGAACGCGGCCGAACCCCCGACGAGACCGGCGATCCAGCCGACGACGAAGAGGCCCGGGGCCTGGCGGCCATCGATCGTGAACCGGAACAGCCCGAGGGCGGGCAGTCGTTCCTCGCCCGGTGCCTCAGTCTCCGCCGAAGGGTCGGTCAAGACTCGGTCAGCTGGTCGCTCGGCCCCGTGCTCGCGGCGGCTCGCGCTGCCGACGGTCGAACCGTCTTCCGGGGGGCCGCAGGCGGACCCGGTTGCAGGGCCTCTCGATTGGGAGCTGTGATTCTGGTGCTGACGCCCGGGGAGACGGCCGCACGCTCGAAGTCACGCCCACACCAGGCGCACAGCGACCAGTCGAGGCCAACGAGCCTCGAACAGTTGGGACAGACCCTGTTGAGCCGGGTACGACACGTGGGGCAGATGATCCAGTCGGCGTGGACGGTCCGGTCGCAGGTCGGGCAGTGCCGGATCGCCTCGATCTCGGCGAGCATCGCCTCCTCGGCCAGGTTCCGCTCGTAGATTTCCCCGATCCGCTCCTGCGGCCGGACGATCCGATAGGCGAACACGGCGAGGGGAAAGAGGATCGGCGTGAACACGATCACGAATGCGGCCGCGAGATACGGCGCGATCGGGTTCTCGGTTCGGAGCTGCATGTCCCGGAACGCCCAGTAGGCAGCCGCCAGCCAGAGGATCGCCCAGTAGATCGCGATCATCTGGAACCCGAACTGGACCACCGGGCTGTCGAAGATGGAGCCGATCGCACCGCCGATCGTGCCGAGGATCTCTTCCATCCGTCGAACGGATGCCTCCGTGCGTGTTGCGCGCCTCGATCCAACGGCCGTGGCGATCGGGGCAGTGTACCAGCGTCCCTTTGGCGGACCGGACGCCACGGCTCGATCCGCCAGGTCGCCGGTACGCGTGCCGTCGGACGCCGACGGCGACGCCCGCGTGACGTCAGGTCGCTGCCGGACGGTCCTCCCCAGGTGCGACACCGAGGATTCCGCCGACGACCAGAACGAGCGCTACGGCCGCCCCCGCGATTGAACCGAATTCCGCCCCGAAATCGCCCACGATGTACGGCCAGAGGAGGCCCAGGAACATCGAGCCGGAGATCAGCGGGAGGACACCCGCACGGATCCAGGGAGCCACCGGGTTGGGCACCAGGGCGAGGGCAACGGTTGCAATGAGCAGGCCCAGCACGGGCAGATTCGCGAGGCTGGCGAGTCCCCAGCTGCTCGTGTAGTTCGCGATCCCGGGGGCCCACGGCAGCAGGAACGTGACCGCAGCAACGCCGCTCGCGGCCGCAACCAACCAGCCGGCGAGGGTGCTCGGGGCCGCGAACGGAAGGTCCGCGAAGAGTGGCGCCTGGCCGGGTCGTGGGCCTGGCGAGATCGCCGGCTCGGCGGCGGCTCGTTCCTCTGCCACGGGCGGCGGGTCCAGCCGGGGCATGGTTTGTTCGGGGAGTTTTGCCTCCGGAGCCCGGTAGACGCTCGAGGGGGGCAGGTAGCCGCCGAGCGCCGCGCCACCCGGGACGAACCCGCCCGATGCAAGGCCGTCTCCGGCCGGGGCCAGTTCGGCTTCCGAGCCCATCACGCGTTCGTCGCTGGTGGACGGTGCGTCGGTCAACGGCTCAGCCGCCTCGACCGCCTCGGCCGCCTCGGCTGCCTCAGCGGACACCGGCTCGCCTGCGCTCGGCGGCGGATCGAGGGCGCCCGCGACCGGCCTGCCGCAGGCCGGGCAGGCGCTGGCCTGGGCGGGCACGGGCCGACCGCACGCAAAGCACGGAACAGCGCCTCCGGGCATGACCTCTCCCTCCCGTGAGCCCCGACGACGAGGGGCCTTGTCCAGATCAGGGTGCCAGATGAGCGCCGTGGAAGGAAGCCCTCCCGATTCAGCCGACGATTTCGTGCGTCCTGCCGCGGCGCTGCCGGGCCGCCTCATAGGTCCAGGCCGTCGACCGAAGCGCCACCGCCAAGGCCACCAGCAGGATCGTCCCAAACCAGCTCGCCGACAGGAGCACAAGGGCAAGCCACTGGGCGAGCGGGGTACCGCCATCCATCAACTCGAAACGCGCCTGCTCGAATGCCTGGGACACGGCCATGCCGCCGACCCACAGCGCGGCCACCAGGATCAGGGACGTCAGCGCCAGAACCACGAGCGCGGAGGGATGAATGATCGAGCGCAGGCCGCGCAGGAGGGACCGCCTGATCCCGGTGCCCCAGACGAGGTGTCGAACCGCCAAACCGCCGACGGCTTCCCCGAGGATCCATGCCCCGACCAGCGCGACGACGACGTCCGGAACCCGGAGGAGCACCCGCACGACCACCGGCAGGCTCGCGTCGCCCGGATGGACGAGCTCCGCGTAGGCGGCATCCACCAGCGGAACGGCGCCCCACACCGTCACCACCAGGGTGGGCAGGTGGCCCGCCCATCTGACCGCCAGCGCCCGCCACGGATCGCCGTGCGTGGGTGGCTCGGCGGGGCCAAACTCGTCGTCCGCGACCACCTCGCGGACGAGCCTGAGATCGAGCGCCGCGCCGATCAAGCCGGAACTCAGCAGCCACGCGGCGATCGCCAGCACCAGGGCTCCGATCAACAGCAGGAACGCGACGGATGGCCCACCAAACACGAATCCGACGAGGGTCGGGCCCAACGCGTTGGCCAGCGCCGCGGTAGTAGGGAGCGGGATCACCGGCAGGAGCAGCAGGAGCAACCCGCCGCGCGACAGGAACGCGGCGAGGGCCAGCAGCCACCAGCGCGGATGGACGAGCACGGCGAGCAGCGCGGATCCAAACACACCGATCGCGGACATCCGCGCGGGGTCCTGGTCGGTTCGGTTACGGCGCCGGCGTCGCGCCGGCGAGCCCATCGAGGCGAGCCAGGGCCTGCCGGACGAGCTCGATCTCCCGCCCATACGCCGCGAAATCGCCGCTCCGGAGGGCTGCCTGCGCCAGTTCAAAGTGCGTGTTGGCATAGGTAATCAGGCCGGCAACGTCGGCTGGAACGTCCGCCGCGGCGGTGGGCACCGGTGTGCTGCCCGGGGTCGCTCCGGGCCCCACGGTCGGGGTCGGGGTCGGCGTCTGGCCATTGCGGAGTAGCTGATCGAGCGCGTCGGCAAGCGTCTCCCCCCACACGACCGACGTCGGCGAGGCAACGACGATCCGCTGGAACTCGGGGAACGCCGCCGAGGTCGATTGGAGATAGACGGGCTGGAGGTACATCAGCGTGTCGCCGACGGGGACGACGATGAGGTTCCCGCGAACGACCTTGCTCCCTGACTGGTTCCACAGCGTGATCTGCGCTGAAATCACGGGATCCTGGTCGATCCGCGCCTCGATCTGCGCCGGGCCGAACACCGACGTGTCCGTCCGGAACCGATAGACGCGCACGCCGCCGTAGTCGGCCGGGTCATTGCGCGCCGCGACCCAGGCAATCATGTTGGGCCGGCCAAGGGGAACCATGGGTTGGAGGAGCAGGAACTCCGGTTCCGGCTCGCCGGGCATCCGCATGATCACGTAGTAGGCCTCGGAGGTGAGGCTCTGGTCGTTGGTCTTGCCGGTCGGGACGGTCCAGATGTCCTGGTTGCCGAAGAACGTCTCCGTATTGGTGACGTGGTAGCGGCCGAACGTCGCGGCCTGAATGTTGAACAGATCCTCGGGCACCCGGAGGTGGGCGCGCAGATCGACCGACATGCTCGAGATGGGCTGGAACAGCGTCGGGAAGACACCGGCCCATGCCTGCACGATCGGATCGGTCGGATCGGCGATGTAGAAGGTCATGGCGCCGTCATAGGCGTCCATGACCACCTTGACGCTGTTCCGAATGTAGTTGAGGTCCCGGCTGACGAGGCCGGAGGCCTCCAGCGAGCCCGGATTGAACGGCTGGGCGTTCGGGAATCGATCGGAGGTCGTGAATGCATCCTGGATGTAGACCAGCCGCCCCTCCGCGGTCACCACGAGGTACGGATCCTTGTCGTACGACAGGAACGGGGCAATGAGCTGGAGTCGGTCGTTCAGCGCCCGGTGCATCAACAACTGGCTCTGGTTCGTGACCTGGTCGCTGATGAACAGGTTCAGGTCGCGGAAGCGGAGGGAGTACAGGAGCCGCGAGAGGGTCGTATCCAGCCGGATCCCCGATGTGCCGGTCCAGCGTGTCTGGACGTCGCTCCCGGCGCCGGCCGCGTTGTCGGCCTGCGGATAGTCGAACTCGGACTGCTTGGCACCCACGATCACGTAGTCGGAGAGCGACTCACCGAAGTAGATCCGCGGTTCGCTCACATTGGGTGCTCCGCCGCTTGAAACCGGCGGCAGGTCCTTGATCAGGAGGAGCGGCTGACCCTCGTTGGTCACCTCATTGACCGGCACCATCGCCATCCCGATGCCGTGGGTATAGATGATTCGCTGGTTGACCCATCCGCTACCCGCGTCCGTGGCGGTCAGATTCAATTCACGGGCGGACAGCATGACCTGGCGCTCCTTGCCCTCAAGCGAGTAGCGGTCCGTGTCCACGTCGACGAAGTCGTAGTAGCGCCGGACCGTCTGGAGCTGATCCAGCGTGTCTCCCAGCGGGCGGTAGTCCCACAGCCTGGCGTTCGCGAAGGTCGCCGATTCCTCGTCGATCTGCGCCCTTGTGAGGGGCGCGGATCCGTCGTAGGTCCGTTCCTCCCAGACATCGAGTCCGTAGGAGCGGCGGGTCATCGCAATGTTGTTCGCGATGTAGGGCTGCTCAAGGTTGTATTGGTTCGGCGTGACCACGAAGCGCTGGATGACCTCGGGATACAGGCGCCCGACAAACAAGGAGGCGAGGAACCAGGTGGCCAGGGTCACGCCGAGGGGCCAGGTCCAGCGGGTGAATGCCGCGCCGACGAGGAACGCCGCGGCAAAGGCGGACAACACGGTCAGCAGGTCGTAGGCAAAGAACTGGGCGTTCTGATCCGTGTAGCTCACGCCCGTCGCGACGCCACGGGCCGAGTACACGAGTTCGTACTTGTCGAGCTGATAGCCGAACGCCACCGACAGAAGATAGATACCGGCCAGGATCGCCAGGTGGATTCGGACGCCCGACGTGACCGTGAAGCCGGAGCGAGTGGCACCCGCCACGTAGCGCGCCCCGGCCACGCCGAGGCCGCCCAGGACGAGCACGTTGAAGACCGTCTGCACCGTCCGCAGGAAGGGCAGGTCGAACAGGAACCAGGACACGTTCCGACCGAAGATCGGATCGACGCTCGAAGCTCCCGCGGCAGCCTGGAAGGGGACGCGGTTGACCCACAGCAGGACGGTGTCCCAGGCCGACGCGGCAGCCCCGCCGATGATGAGCGCGGCGAGCACGGACAGGCCGCCCAGAATCGCCGTCGCCAGTGGTGACAGATCCGGGAGCTGGAGTGGCTCCTCGTTGACGCTGACCGGTCGCGGCATCCCGGGGCGGTTGCGCGGGTCCACCCCGGCCGTTCCCATCTCCGCGATCCGCTCGAAGATGTCGCGCATCGATGCCGGCGTGCCATCGGCCGGCGGCGCGAGCCGGTTCGCCAGCCACAGGTTGCCGAGCAGCACGAGGAGCGTGAGCACGGTACCGGCGACGAACAGTCCGCTTGACGCCCCGACGCGCGTCCAGAAGATGGCGTCGAACTCCACGCTGCGATACCAGATTGCGTCGGTCCAGAATTCGATCATGCCGGTACCGAACAGCAGGACGATGGCGATGATGGCGACGAAGATGCCGAAGCGGCCGCTCAGCGGATTGGCGGGAGGCGCCTGGCGCGGTCTGCCGGCTGGGCGACCGCCGAATGCGGGGCGGGGCGGGTTTCGATTCTCGTTGTCGCGGTCATCCATGTTCCGGGAAGTCTACGACAGGGCGGCGCAGATGCCAGTTCTCGGTGTCGCCCTCCCACTTCGGTGTCGGTCGGCCGGCGCGATTCAGCGACGGCCGAGGGCCTCGACGGACCGTCGAAAGGCGGTCAGCACCTCGGTGGCGAGCAGATTAGTCTGCATGGTCGCCGCCCGGGCCGGCTCGAACTGGAATCCGGCCCGCACGGCGAGCGGGCAGCGCCACGGGCGCTCGGGATCGTCGGGCGGCGCCAGCAGGCCCAGTCGGATCGACAGCCTCCCGGCATCTTCCAGGATGAGGCCTGACAGCCCTCCGGCGAGTGACGGCCCCAGCCGCGCCAGCGGCGGGTCGGGAGGCGGTCCGGCGGCCGGCGCGACATCGCGAAAGCTGACGATGCCCTCGGGATCGCGAACCCACAGCACCGCGAGCCACCACGCGTCGGGGCCGGTGGTCGGCCGACTCATGCCGACCTTCAGGACGCGATCTCCCAGGCGCAGGTCCTGCTCACGGAGAAACGAGGGGCCAGGGGACGGCAGGCGTTCAGGCATGGCCGGAGGATAGTCGGGCCGGCGGTCGATGCCCGACCCGCCGGGGACCGCCCGAACTGGCGCGGGGCGCCCGCACCTGCCCAGACGAGCCTCAGGTCTCGGCGGTCCGCTCCACGACGGGCGCGTCTGAAGCCGATTGATCCGCCGGCCCGGCCGCGGCGTCTTCGGCGGGCGGTCCGTCATCGCCTGGCTCCCCGCCGACCTCGGTTTCGACGAGTTGCGCTTCCCCGAGTCGCGCCTCTGCGAGTTCAGCTTCTGCCCTGGCGCTCAGTGCCGCGAATTCCATTCGGAGCATCTCGCGGCGGACCTCGGCGTCCGGCGGGGCCAGGGATTCAGGCGGTTCCGGGGCGGCGGCAACCTCATACTCACCCGACAGCCAGCCGATCAGGCCGCGCGACTTCTGGGCGGGAGCGCGCGAGCGCAGGATGGCCTCGTGGTCCACGCGGGTCACTCCCGGAACCTCGTCGTCGGCCTTCTCATCCCGCAGCACGGCGCCGCAGGACGGACAGCGCGCGTCGTCCGCAGTCCGCAGCTCGGCGGAGCACCAGGGGCAGACCGGCGGATCACTTGTCGCGGGCACGTTGACTGACGGACCTCCGTTGAGATTTTGCGGCCACTGTAGCGCCGACGAATCCCTTGGGAATAGCCCAGACGTCATCCCGGCGCGCGTGGCGCGCCTCATCAGCGATCGGGAAGATTGACTCCGTCTGTATCTATTCCCACTCGATCGTCGCCGGCGGCTTCGATGAAATGTCGTAGACGACCCGATTTACGCCCGGGACCTCGTTGACGATCCGCGACGAGATCTTGCCGAGGACGTCGTACGGGAGCTTGGCCCAGTCGGCCGTCATGCCGTCCTCGGACGTCACGGCTCGGATCGCGACGACATTTGCGTACGTGCGCCCATCGCCCATGACGCCGACGCTCCGCACCGGGGTCAGGATCGCGAACGACTGCCAGACACTCCGGTACAGACCGGCCGCCTTGATCTCGTCGATCACGATCCAGTCGGCGTCGCGGAGCGTGTCGAGCCGCTCGGCGGTGACCTCGCCGATGATCCGGATGGCGAGACCGGGGCCCGGGAACGGCTGGCGCTGGACCATTGCGTCGGGCAGTCCGAGCTCGGCCCCAACCAGGCGAACCTCGTCCTTGAACAGATAACGGAGCGGTTCGATCAACTTGAATCGCAGGTCGGCCGGCAGCCCACCGACGTTGTGGTGCGTCTTGATCTTCTGTGCGGTCTTGGTCTCCGAGGTTGCACTCTCGATCACGTCGGGGTAGAGCGTGCCCTGGGTCAGGAAGTCGATCTGGCCGAGCTTGGCAGCCTCCTCCTCGAAGACCCGGATGAACTCATCGCCAATGATCTTCCGTTTCAGCTCGGGATCGATGACACCGGCCAGCCGCGCGAGGAACCGCTGGCGGGCATCGACCATCACGAGCCGCATGCCGAGGTGCTGCTCGAAGGTGGCCCGCAGGAGCTCCGACTCCTTCTTGCGCATAAGTCCGTGGTCGACGTAGATGCAGGTCAGCCGATCGCCCACCGCGCGGTGCACGAGCGCGGCCGCGACCGCCGAGTCGACGCCGCCGGACAGGGCGCAGATCACCAGGCCGTCGGAACCAACCGCGTCGGCGTGGGCGTCGACCCGCGTCCTGATATCGGCGACCGTCGAGTCGATGAAGTTTGCGGGCGTCCACGTCGCCCGTGCGCCGGCAATGCCCACCACAAAGTTCCGGAGCACGTCGCGACCACGGGGCGTGTGCGCCACCTCCGGGTGGAACTGGATCCCGTACAGATTGCGGTCGGGATCGACGAGCCCGGCGAAGGGCGAGGACCCGCTGTGGGCGGTGGAACGGAAGCCCTCTGGGAGTCGGGTGATCGAATCGCCGTGGCTCATCCACACGGGCTGTTCACCTTCGATCCCGGCGAACAGCGGGTCGTCGGCCGTGATCGTGACCGTGGCCGGTCCGTATTCGCGCTTGGTTGCCGGGAGGACATCGCCGCCCAGCTCCAGGGCCATCAACTGCGCGCCGTAGCAGATGCCCAGGACCGGGATCCGCCCGCTCCAGATCGCCGGATCCGGCTTCGGCGCGCCGTCGTCGTAGACGGACATCGGGCCGCCCGACAGGATGATCGCGCTGGCTCCGCGCGCCTCGATCTCCGCCATGGGCGTGTCGTGTGGCATGAGCTCGGAGTAGACGTTGAGCTCGCGGACACGGCGCGCGATCAGCTGAGCAAATTGGCTCCCGAAGTCGAGGATGACGACGGTGCCATGGTCGCTGGCCGCCGGGCGATCCGCCGGTGCCCGTTCTGGCGGAGGTGCATTGAGCGCGGTCTCGAGATAGGCCTCGACCTCGGCGTCATCCGGGGCGAGGACGCGATGGCCGGCATTGGCCGCCTCGCCGTGGACCGTCTTGCCCTTGTCCGCCACCCTCGACGCCACCCTCCGCTCGCCGCTCCCCCGGCGGGTTCCCGCCTGTCCGGGAAGTGTACCGGGCCAACGATCGGGCCTTGGGCGTTCCCTTCGCGCCAGCGCCGGAGCGGGCGGCTACGCTACCGCTGCATTGTCCGCCGAACGATTTCCGATTCGGATCGGAGCGCGATCCCGTAGCCTCGTGCGTCGCCTCTTCGGCGCGACGCCCGAGACGGCATGGGCGGAAGTCGATGCCGATGGACTTCGGGCCAGCTTCGGGCGCTTCCACATGGAGGTGCCGCTCGCGAACCTGGCGACCTGGCGCCTCGAGGGCCCGTTTCGCTGGATCACCGCGATCGGCGTCCGGATGAGCATCCGTCACCGCGACCTGAGCTTCGCCGGCAGCCCCCACGGCGGCGTCCGGATGGACTTCCGCGTCCCCGTCCGCTACGGCCGCTTCCGCGTCCCGGCCCTCTACGTCGGGGCCGACGATCTCGTGGGGTTCGCCGCCGCTCTGGCGGCGCTCGGAGTGCCCGGGGAGGACGCGCGCCGGCCCTGAGCCTCGGCCGGCGTGGCGGCCGGCTGCCTGTCGCACGGATGTGCGCCCCACAGCACAACCCGGACGGACCGGGCGCTGGCAGGGCGACGCGGTGGCCCGGCACCCCCGGACCTGGTCGATCCTGTGCCGCCACACGCACCTACGCGACAGGTTCCCAGCAGTGACGGACCGGTCCGGCCGCATACGGGGCCGGTAGCGTCCACGTTGTGTCCGCGACTGCACAACGCGCCGCAGCACGCCATCACTCCTTGTTGCGCATCGCCTCCGCGGCCATGTCGAAGTACTGCAGCAGGCGCGCGGCCACGTGCGAAGGCGGGTCCATGAACGCAACCGCCGCGCGCATCGCGGTCAGCCAGTGGTCCC
>JBKKBB010000155.1:0-8338 GCA_046714395.1 Candidatus Limnocylindrales bacterium
CAGAGCTCCCATTCGGCAACGGTCCCGCGGATCGTCATTGCACGCGGCGATCCCCTGACGATCCTGGCGCCTAGGCGTGCGTGGAGCCGGATCCAGGGATCGAAGGGCTCACCATCGGCGCGCAGCCAGAACGCATACCGCTCGATGGGGATGAGCGGGTAGCGATGCTTGTCGGTCGGTCGCACGCACGCAATGACCGCCCCGAACCCATGAGCCCGGGCGTTTGCGCGCATCGCGTTGACCATCAACCCTGCGAGACCGCCACCGCGACGTTCCGGATCAACGACGATCTGGAGCGCTCCGAGGGTGTTCAGAGTCGCTCCGGACTCGAGATCCCTCGCGGTCTGCTCGAACTGGCGGTCCCAGCCATCGGGCAGGCCCTCGTCCGTCCCGTTCCAGAACAGCGGAGCGCTGTTGTTGGTCGCCGCGATCCTGCCATCGGCGTCGAGCAGGACGAGCTGGTAGTCGAGGAAAACGGTGTCCAGCAGATGCCAGTACTTGTCAGCCTCCGAATCCTGGAGCATGAACGTCGGCCAGACGGAGCCGTTGAAGTCGCCCGCGGCGGCGATCAAGTCTGGCCGTTCCGCGTACGAAACGAGGGTGTGGCCCGGCGGCACATCCACGCCGAGGTCAACCATCGCCGATCGGCGTCGAGCCGGCCGTCAGCCCGACGGGGCCGGGATCCAGTCGAGGCCCATGTACGGCCGAAGCGGCGCCGGGATGTCGAGCGACCCGTCCGGCCGTTGATACGTCTCCAGAATCGCCGCGACGATCCGCGCCAGGGCCAGGCCTGAACCGTTCAGGGTGTGCACCAGCTCCGGCTTGGCGCCGGGCTCCGGCCGGTATCGAACGGCCATGCGGCGCGCCTGAAAATCCTTGAAGTTCGAGCACGAGCTGACCTCGAGCCAGCGCTCCACGCCCGGTGCCCAGACCTCCAGATCGTACTTGCGCGCCTGGGTGAAACCCATCTCGCGGGTTGCCATGAGCAGGACGCGGTAGGTCAGGCCAAGCCGCTTGAGCAAGTCCTCGGCGACGCCCGTCATCCATTCGAGGGCCTCCGCCGAGGACTCGGGCCGCTCGAACAGCACCATCTCGACCTTGTCGAACTGGTGGACCCGAAGGATGCCGCGCGTGTCCTTGCCCGCCGCACCGGCTTCGCGCCGGAAACACGGGGTGTAGGCGGCGTACCGGATCGGGAGATCCGCCGCGTCCAGGATCTCGTCCCGGTGGAGGTTCGTGACCGGCACTTCGGCAGTCGGGACCAGGTAGAGATCGTCCCGGGTGACGACGTACATCTGGTCTTCCTTGTCAGGGATCTGTCCGGTCCCGCGCGCCGAGGCCTGATTGACCACGACCGGCGGCCAGACCTCGGTGAACCCGTTCTCGCGGGTGTGGACGTCGAGAAACCACATGATCAGGGCGCGCTGGAGGGCGGAACCCGTGCCCACATACACGGGGAAGCCGGATCCGGCGATCTTTGCCCCGCGCGCCAGATCGATCATGCCGAGGTGCTCGGCGATCTCCCAGTGCGGCCGGCGCTCCCAGGTCGCCCCACCGGCGGGGGCACCGGCACCGATCTCGCCCTCGAGCGGCTGGTCATGCGGTAGCTGCTCACCCCACGTCCGGAGCGTGATGTTGGCATCTTCTCCGCCGATCGGGATGTCCGTCTCGGCAGGGTTCGGAATCCGGAGGAGCAGGTCCTCCACCGTCGCCTCGACCTCGGCCAACTCGGCGTCGATGGCCGCGAGTCGCTCCCCGATGTCGGTGGAGCGGGCGCGCAGCGCGGCCACCTCAGGCCCGTCGGGTCGAGCACCAGCCTTGATGGACTCCCCGATCGCCCTCGAGGCGGTATTTCGTTCGGCTCGGAGGGCGTCACCCTCCCCCTGCAGCGTACGGCGTCGCGCGTCCGCCTCCAGGGCGGCCTCGACCACCGACGGATCCTCGCCCTTGTCGACTGCGCCCTTCCGGATCGCGTCCGGTTCCTCCCGCAGCCGAGCGATGCCCACGCTCATGCCGGACCTCCTGTCGCGAGCATCGTCCCACCTGTGGCGGCGGCTTCGCTCAGTCGCTGCGCAACGAAGGCCGGTGCGAGGCCCGCCAGGAGCCAGCCGGCGCGGGGCCCGTTGGGGCGACCGAGGAAGGCGAGGTAGAGCGCCGCAAACGCACGGCCGGGCGGCAGGGCAAGGCCTGCGGCCGTGGCGAAGATCGCCGCTTGCCAGGCGTCCCCGCCCCCCGGTACCGCCGAGGGTCCGCCGCCATCAGGGCCAGTCATGGCATCGGCTAGCGTGGCCAGGAACGCGCGCTGGGCGTCGTCCAGGACGGCCGCCTCGTCCGGGAGCGCCTCGCGCACGGCCATCCGCGCCCGATCCGGGGCGTAGGACTTGAGCCACGCCCGGGCCGCACCCAGCCGCTCATCGAGGATCGACCGCTCACGAGCGCTGAGCGGCGCGCCCTTTTCGTCGGCCATGAGCGCCGGGATGTCGGCACTCGCTACCTGGGCCAGGAACGCGAGGTGGGCGAAGCTCGGACGGTAGGCCGCTGCCTCGGCCGCGACGTCGGCCTCCGGATCACGAAGGGCGTACCGAAACACGGATTCGTACCCTGGCGCCAGATCGCCCTTGACCGGCCGGCCGGCCGTGGCGTCGGCCAGCTTGTCGAACTCGTCGAACAGGCGCGGGATCGCGTCGGTGCCGCCCGGATCGAACTCAATCGCGTGGTTCGGGCGCGGCCGAATGAACAGCGTCCGCAGCTGCTCGGGCGGAATCACCTCGACGATCTCATGCGCCGCGGCACCTCGCCCCTTGGATGTGGACATCTTGCGTCCACCGATGTTCAGGAACTCGTAGGGCACGTTGATCGGCGGTTCGCGGTCGAAGATCTCGCGGGCGATGGCGTCCGATCGATCGCGCGAGCCACCCGCCGTGGCGAGATCCTTGCCGCACGGCTCGATCGTCACGCCCAACAGGCTCCACTGGGCTGCCCACTCGAGATTCCAGGGGAGCTTGGCTCGACCACCGAACGGGAGGACCCAGCCCGAGGCGCCGCAGCCGTGGGCCCAGGTCACGAGGTTCTGGCGGCACTCGTAGAACACGCGCTCGCCGTCCCACTCGGTGACGATGGTGGTGCCCACCTTGCCGCACTGCTCGCAGATCACCAGCACCGGGTGCCAGGTGTCAGGGTGCTGGACGTTGGAGACGCGCCGATACAGGTCTCGGACCACATGGGCGCGATCCAGGGCGGACCGGATGAACCCGTCCATCGCCCCAGACGGGTAGATGTCGCTCATCCAGTAGTAACGATCCGGGTGAATCCCGAGGTCGGCGAACAGGTCGATGAAGGTCTGCGCGTGATGGCGCGCATACGAGGCGTGGCCGTCGGCGGCCTGATCCGGAATATGCGCCAGCGGCACGCCCATGTAGCGCTCGACCGCGTCGGGGGTCAGCAGGGCCTGGGCATCCATCGCGTCGAGATCGTCGATCCCGTACAGGAGCGTCGTAGGGTGGCCGGCGGCGCGCAGTGCCCGGGTGATCACGTCCAGGATCACGGGTCCGCGCAGGCTGCCCACGTGGACCGTCCCGGACGGGGTCTTCGAATCATTGATGACCTGCGGCCCGGAGACGCGCGAGGCCAGTTCGTCGGCCCAGTCCATCTGGTGCTGCTCCTCGTGGTTGCCCTGAGGCCGGCTGCGGATTCCCCTGCCGGTCCCTTCGGCGGTTCGCCCGCCGCCACCAACCTCGAAGGCTAGGCGATCGAGACGACGGCGTACGCGATATCGCCCGCGGGGACGCGGACGGTGACCTTGTCGCCCTTCTTGCGGCCGAGCAGGGCCCGCCCTACCGGACTCTCGTTGGAAATCCGACCCTCGGTTGGGCGGGCCTCGGTTGAACCGACGATGGTGAACGACTCCCGGCCGTCCGGTCCATTCACCGTGACGGTGGACCCAATCTCGACGGTGTCCTTGGAATGGTGGAGGTCATCGATCAGGGTGGCGTTCTTGATCAGTGCCTCGAGCGTCTGGATCCTGCCCTCGACGAATGCCTGCTCGTTCTTGGCATCCTCGTACTCGGCGTTCTCGCTCAGGTCGCCGTGCTCCTTGGCATCGTGAATACGGCCGGCGACCTCCGGTCGGCGCACCGAAACCGTCTCTTCGAGCTCGCGTCGGAGCTTCTCGAGGCCCTCTTTGGAGATGTACGTGGGCTTGTTGTTCACTTTGGCTCCCGAGTGGGGCTCCGGTCGCCGCCTGGGGCGGCTGGCGGAGCAACGAGGGCTCGGATAATGAAGAAACCCCAGCAGTTCCGGGGATGTCCCCGCGAGCTGGAGTTCGAGGCTGGCGACGAAGCCTACTGCGACCCCGGAAGGGTGTCAAAGGCGCCTTGCCGAAGAACCTGTCGCTCAGCCCATGTTGTCGGGCTGGCGACCCGACCGAACCTCGACCACAAGACGCAGGAACGCCTCCTGAACGAGGTCATCGGCTCCGGCCGGGTCGCGCGTGGCGCGCAGGGCGAACGCCCGCAACCTGGTCGCTGACTCGTCGTATGCCTCCGCAACGCGCGCTTCGACCGCAGCCGTCGAAAGACCGGATTCGAGTCCAGCCGCGCGGACGGGCGCGACGTCGAGCCTGAATAACGACACGGAGCCCGGGCGGGTGGCCATCCGTGACTCGATCACAGAATCAGAGACGCCTTCCTGGTCATCTCGTTGCACGCCGCGGACCCTATCGCTGCAGGTTCCCGGCGTCCAGGGGACACGGCGCCCTACGAACTCGGGCGGAGCCGACCCCTCAGGCGGTGCGCGTGAGCCTGACCAGGCGCTGCCTGACCCGCTTCAACGCCGCCCGATCGGCGGTGGCGATGAACACCGTGTCGTCGCCGGCGATGGAGCCGACCACCTCGGGCCATCTGGCTCGATCCAGGGCGGCGGCGATCGCATGGGCCGAGCCGGGCAGGGTCCGGACGACGAGGATCAGTCCGGCGTCGCGTATCTCAGCGGGAAGGTCGTGCAGCAACCGGCGAAGGCGATCTTCCCCGGACACCTCCGCCTCGATCAGTCGGGGTGACAGGGCGTAGGTCTGCGTCCCGTCTCGGGCGGCCTTCACGAGTCCGAGCTCGGCCACGTCACGGCTGATCGTGGCCTGGGTCGTCCTGAATCCACGCTCGCGGAGGGCCGCCGCCAGCTCCTGCTGGGTGCGGATCGGGCGCTGGTCCACGAGATCGCGGATCGCCCGCTGGCGGAGCTGCTTCATGACTTCGATGTCAACGGCCCTCCTAGCGGTCCCACAGGCCGAGCCAGGCCACCGCCACCACGGCGGCCAGGACCAGCCGGTAGACGACGAAGATGGTCGTCGGATTGGAGCGCAGGAAGCGAAGCAGGAATGAAATCGCGAGGAGGCCGCCGATCAGCGAGGCGAGCATGCCAGCGATCAGCGGACCGGCCAGCACCTCCACGCCGGCCTCACCGACGAGCGCCTTGCGCACCTCGAACAGACCCGCGCCGGCGGTGATGGGCGTGGCCATCAGGAAGCTGAACCGGGCCGCCGATTCGCGATCAAGCCCGGCGAACAGGCCGGCCGAGATCGAGATGCCCGAACGACTGATCCCGGGCACCAGGGCCAGGGCCTGCGCCGCACCGATCCCGATCGCGTCGGCAAATCCAAGATCGCCGATCGACCGGGTTCGGCTTCCGAGCCGATCGGCCAGCCACAGGATCGCGCCCCCGACCACGAGGGTGATCGCGACCAGGCTGACCGACCGGAAGGCGCCTTCGATGAGATCGTTGAGGAGGAGGGCGGCGATAACCGCCGGGACAGTCGACACGAGGAGCAGCCAGGCGAGCTTGCGGTCGGGATTACGGTTGATGGAGCGGTCCCGGACCGACGCGAACCATGCCGGTATCAGCCGCAACCAGTCCGCCCGGAAGTAAATCAGCAGCGCGAGCAGCGTCGCCAGGTGCAGCAGCACACTGAACAACAGGCTGCCGATGAATTGATCGTCCCAGCCCAGAAGGGCCGGAACGATGATCAGGTGGCCGGAGCTGGATACGGGCAGGAACTCAGTCAGGCCCTGCACGAGGCCCATGACGATGGCCTGGATGAGGATATCCATCCGGCTCCTTGGGCGGCCGAGCCGTGCCCGGCCGCCCTGCACTGACGGTACCTAGCGGATGAAGAGCGGGGCCAGCACGAGAGTGATCGTCGCCAGCAGCTTTACGAGAACGTGGAGGGATGGACCGGCCGTGTCCTTGAACGGATCTCCGACCGTGTCACCGACGACCGCGGCCGCATGGGCATCGGTCTTCTTGCCGAGTACGTTGCCGTCGGCATCCTTCAGGTTGCCCGACTCGATGTACTTCTTGGCGTTGTCCCACGCCCCGCCGCCGTTGTTGAGCACGGTGGCGAGCAGGACGCCCGAAATCGTTCCCACCATCAGCATCCCGGCGACCGCCTCGGCCCCGAGGAGGACCCCGACGATGATCGGCGTCGCGATCGCCACCGCACCAGGAAGAATCATCTCGCGCAGGGCGGCCTTGGTCGTGATGTCCACCACCCGAGCGTAGTCCGGCCGGACGCTGTAATCCATGATCCCGGGCATCTCTCGGAACTGGCGACGGACCTCGACGATGATCGACTGGGCCGTCGTGCCGACGGCCCGAATGGCCAACGACGAGAAGAAGTAGACAAGCATCGCGCCCATCAGGGCCGCGATGAAGACGTTGACGTTGGCGAGGTTGACCGACTCAAGGAGCGGGCCACCACGGTTCGTCTGGATCAGGTTGACCTTGTCAATGTAGGCGCTGAACAGCAGGAATGCCGCCAGCGATGCCGACGCGATCGCATAGCCCTTGGTCAGGGCCTTGGTCGTGTTTCCGACCGCGTCGAGTCGATCCGTGATCTCACGGGCGCCGGCCTCGGCCCGGCTGAACTCCGCAATCCCGCCGGCGTTGTCCGTGATCGGACCGAACGTGTCCATGGCCAGGATGTAGGCGGTCGTCATCAGCATGGCCATGGTTGCCACCGCGGTGCCGAAAATGCCGCCGACGTCCTTGCCATCGGCATTGACGATGCCGGCCTGCGACCCGAGCCAGTGGCTTCCAAAGAGAGCGAGGCCGATCGTGATTGCCGTGACGAAGGTCGTCTCAAAACCGACGGCCATGCCGGAGATGATGTTGGTCGCGGGACCGGTCCGGGATGCCTCGGCAATCTCACGGACGGGTCGGAAGGTCCCGGCGGTGTAGTACTGGGTGATGTAGACGAACGCGACGCTGGTAGCCAGGCCGACCACGCCGGCCCCGAAGAAGTAGAGCCAGACGGGAAGGCCGGACGGTGCGTTGCCGTTGGTCTGCAACATCACGTTCGTGGTCAGGTACAAGGCGCCCACGGATAGGATCGTGGTGACCCAGTAGCCCCGGTTGAGCATGTTCATGGGGTTCTCATCTTCGCGGCCGCGGACGAAGAAGATGGCCACGATCGTTGACAGGAGCCCGAACGCCCGGATGACGAGGGGGAAGAAGATCCACGCCTCGGGACTCGGCCAGCCGGCCGCGAGCGCGATGGTGTAGACGCCTACGCCGAGGATCATGGCCCCGATGTTCTCGGCAGCCGTTGACTCGAACAGGTCCGCGCCACGACCGGCGCAGTCGCCGACATTGTCGCCGACGAGATCTGCGATGACGCCTGCGTTGCGGGGATCGTCCTCCGGAATGCCGGCCTCGATCTTGCCCACCAGGTCGGAACCGACGTCAGCCGCCTTGGTATAGATCCCGCCTCCGAGCTGGGCGAACAGGGCGACGAACGAGGCCCCGAAGCCGAACCCGACGATCAGGAAGGGTGCATCGTGCGTGGCCTGGCCGCCGCCCAGGCCACCGAACAGGCTGAAGATGCCGTACACCCCGAGGAGCGACAGGGCCACGACCAGGAACCCGGATACCGCCCCGCCGCGCATCGCGACCTGAACAGCTTCGACGAGACTGCGCCGGGCTGCGGCCGCGGTCCGGACGTTGGACTTGACACTGATAAACATGCCGATGATCCCGGACGCCATGGAGCAGGCGGCCCCGACCAGGAAGGCCAGGCCAGTGCGCCACCCAAGGTCGAGACCAAAGATCGCCGTGTCGGCGACGTCCTCTCCCTCAAAGATCGTAATGACCCCGCCGATGACGACGGCCCCGACCACCGCCAGCACTCCGATCGTCGTGTACTGACGGCGGATGAAGGCGACGGCGCCCTCGAAGATCATCCCCGCGACGTCTTCCATCGCGGGAGTGCCGGTGTCGCGCGCCAGGACGTCGCGGGCAAGCCACAGGGCGAACAGGATGGCAACCACCCCGGCGGGCAGGATGATCA
>JBKKBB010000156.1:0-4178 GCA_046714395.1 Candidatus Limnocylindrales bacterium
TGCCCGGGCGGGAGTAGCTCAGTTGGCAGAGCGTCAGCCTTCCAAGCTGAATGTCGCGAGTTCGAACCTCGTCTCCCGCTCCACCTGACCCACCCCTTCCGCAGGTCGATCGCCAGGATCTGTAAGCCCATGCTTGACACGAGTCATATATTGACCATATGACTCGTCTTGCCAATCCACCCGCCAGGCCCTACGACAGTCCGCTTCGAGCCCAGCAAGCCGAAGAGACGCGAGGGCGGATCCTCGATGCCGCCGTTCGAGTGATGGCGCGGGGGATCGCGAGCCTCTCCGTTCCGGCGATTGCGCGGGAGGCCGGCGTGTCGGTCCCGACCGTCTACCGCCACTTCGGGACGAAGAATGACCTCATCCTGGCGGTCTACCCGCACCTGGTCCGCCGCGCCGGCCTGAACCAATTGGCCCCCCCGCGCTCGATGGACGAGCTACGAGATGGGTTGCGCGCGCTCTTCACTCACGTGGAGTCGTTTGACGATCTCGCGCGCGCGGCCATGGCCAGCCCGGCGGCCGACGAGGTCCGGCGGCTCTCCGTGCCGGACCGGATCGCGATGTTCCACGCGTTCGCCGATTCCATCGTGCCGAGGCTCTCGAGTGTGGATCGGGATCGGATCGCGCGGCTCGTCATGGTCATTACCACGTCAGCCTCGATGCGAATGTGGCGCGACCATCTCGGCCTGTCGGTCGATGAGGCGGTCGACGATGTCGATTGGGTGATACGCGCGGCGATCGCCGCCGCAACATCGAGAAACGGACGATGAGCACGGCAACGATCCGACGGCTCGGCGATGTACGCATGGCCGACGCCGCCGAAGTCGGCGGGAAGGCCGCAAGCCTCGGGGAGCTCCTGGGCGCTGGTGTCCGAGTCCCGGACGGAATGGTCCTGACCGCCCGGACCGCCGACCTGACGGCGGACGAGCGCCGGTCGCTGCTGGGAACCAGCGCGGAGGAACTGGGAGTCGGCCCGTTCGCGGTCCGATCGAGCGGCGTCGCCGAAGACGGCTCCGAACAGTCGTATGCCGGCATCTACGAGTCGGTGCTCGATGTCCGGCCGGACGACCTCCCAGCGGCGATCGAGCGGTGCCTGGCCAGCGCCCGCGCGGAACGAGTGACGGGGTACCAACCTTCGGGTGACGGCCGGATGGCGGTGATCGTCCAGCGAATGGTCGCACCGGCCGCCTCCGGCGTGGCCCTGACGGCGGATCCGATCAACGGAGATCGCCACGCCTGCATCGTCACGGCGGTGAAGGGCATCGGGGAGCGCCTGGTGTCAGGGGCTGCCTTCGGTGATGAATGGGTCGTCCGTGACGATGTTGCTGCCGCTCGTCGCCAGCCGGAGCACGCCATCGATCGCCAGCAGGCGCTCCTCGTAGCAGACGAGGCACGGCGAATCGCAGCCGCCCGCGGGTCGCCGCAGGACATCGAGTGGGCGATCGATGCTGACGGCACGCTCTGGATCCTGCAGGCCAGACCAATGACGGCGCTTCCGCCCGATGTGTCGTGGGAAGCTCCGGCGCCCGGCGCGTACACCCGCGCGTTTCGATTCGGCGAGTGGATTTCCGAACCGGTGACGCCACTCTTCGAGTCGTGGCTGCTGACGGCGATGGAGAACCGCCTGCACGCCCAGCTCAAGGAGTGGATCGGACAGCGGGCTCCGCGGCCGTACCACGTCGTGGTCAACGGCTGGTACTTCTACTCGATGAACTTCCTGTCCCCGGCGGCGCTGGCTCGCACGCTGCCCCACCTTCTGTGGCGGGTGATCCGGGCTCCACGCCGTGTCGCCGGACTGCTGCCGCCGACCGTACGACACAGCATTCCGCTGTCCGAGCGTGAGTGGCGCGAGGACCTGCTGCCGCGCTATCGGGCGGTCGTGGAGCGGGCCGAAAGCCGCGTCGAGACGATGCCCGTCAGCGAGTTGCCGGCGTTGATCGATGACCTGGCCGACACTGCCGGTGAGTACTTCGCGTCGATCGCGGCGTTCGCCGGCGCCGCCTACAAGATGGAGATGAACCTCGCCCAGTTCTATCGTCGCCATCTGACTGGGTCGCTCGCCGGCAGTCACCTGCCGCTCCTCGCCGGCTTCGAGTCGCCGCCCGATCCGGCACGCCATGCGGTCGCGTCACTGGACTGGGCGCTTGCCCCGCCGCCACATGGAGGCAAGGCCACGAGATCCGCGCAAGACCATGGTCGTCTGGTGGCGGTGAGGCAGGCGGCCGAGACGGCAGCCTTCGGCGCTCTGGCCGAGCGTCCACGACGCCTTCGCGCGTTCCGACGGCTGCTCGCCGAGGCCCAGCATCTCGTTCCAGTGCGGGAAGAGCACGTCGGTGCCCTGACCCTTGCGTGGCCGGTCATGCGACGTGCGGTGCTTCGGATCGGAGAGGCGCTTGTCACTCGCGACGCGATTGCGGAGCCGGATGACGTCTTCTATCTGTCTCGAGCCGAGACGCTCGCGGCACTCGCCGGAAATGGTTCAGCCGCCCCCGTTGACGTGGCCGGCCGCCGTTCCAGACGCGCGGAACAGGCGCGTCTCGTGCCACCGCTTCTCATCGGCCGGGTTAACCGGGCCATGAAGTCGATGTGGGACGGCTATCCGCGAATCTTCGGTGCCGTCCGGTCGGAGGCCGCCCTGGTCTCAGGCACGCCGGCGTCGCCTGGTCGTGCGACCGGGCTCGTGCGCGTAATCCGAGGCCCGCACCAGTTCGACGAGCTTCAGCCCGGCGAGATCCTCGTAGCGCCGCTGACTGCTCCGGCGTGGACGCCGCTCTTCACGCGGGCGGCTGCCGTCGTTACTGACATCGGGAGCCCGGCGGCGCATGCCTCGATCATCGCCCGCGAGTACGGGATCCCGGCTGTTGTCGGCTGCGGTGACGCGACGGCGCGGCTGCGCACTGGGATGCGCGTCACCGTCGACGGCAGCGCAGGCAACGTCGACCCAGCCTGAGGCCGAGGATCAGGCCCCCGGGCGGACTAGCCCTTGTGTTCGAGAATCGGGCGGGCTACATCGGGCCGGTCGACCACGAACGCGAACATCGCGCGGTCGCCCCAGCGGCCCAGGAACAGGTGGCCGTAGATGTTCACGCCGGCGTCGGCCAGTGACCGCGAGATGCGGGCCATGCCGCCGGGTCGATCGTCGACCTCGGCCAGGATGGATTCGCCCTCCACGTAGGTGTAGCCGCCCTCGTCGAGCACGGCTCGCGTGCCGTCGTCATCGGCGGTCGTCATGATCACGTGTCCGGCGTCTCCGATCCCGCCGCCGCCGATCGCGCGCAGATCCACGCCGCGAGCGGCCAGCGCTTCCGCGAGGACCGCCATCGCGCCGGGCTCGTTCTTCAACTGGACGACGAACTGGTTGGCCATCCGATCCTCCAGGTTGGCGCCGTGGCTGGCGCCCGAGCGCTCATCGTACCGGCCCGAGGGCAGCGGCGCCGCGGCCCGACTACGATCGCGGGATGAAATCCGACGACGCCTCGGTCCCGATGGCGCCATCCGCGCTGCTCAGCGCTTCCGCGGCTGATCTCCCTCCCGCCGTAGCCGCCGCGCTCCGCGAGGCCCGGCCGGATTTCGCCGGTGCTCGCCGGTCCACGATCGAGGCTAGCGGAATTCCCTGGGCGACCGCCGCATGGGGTGACCCTGCCGTGCCGGCGGTCCTGCTCGTCCACGGCGTGACCTCGAACGCGGAGACGTTCTGGTCCGTCGCCCCGGCCCTCGCCGCGGCGGGACGGCACGTCGTGACCGTGGACCTGCCGGGGCACGGCCGGACCGGCCACTGGCAGGGCCGCCACCTGTTCCGGGAGACGGCTGCGGACCTGGCTGCCTTCATCCGCGCGGCCGGGCTGGACCAACCGGACCTCGTGGTGCTCGGCCACTCTTGGGGCGGCATGGTCGTCGCGGCACTCCCGGAGGCCGGCCTTCGACCGGGCGGGTTGATCCTCCTGGACCCTCCGGCGCTGCCACTTTCGGCGATGGCCCAGATGACCGAGGATCCGCTCAACCGGCCCTACCAAACCATCGATGCCGCGCTCGGCGCCATCAGGTCAGCCAACCCCGGTTGGCCCGAGGGTGACCTTCGTGCCAAGGCCCTGGGGCTGACGCAGTTTCAACCCGAAGCCGCGCTGGCGATCCTCCTCGAGAACGGCGACTGGGACGGCGGCCTCGGCGCGCTCGCG
>JBKKBB010000157.1:0-4371 GCA_046714395.1 Candidatus Limnocylindrales bacterium
GCATCGCCTTCGCCCAGATCGCAGGCGGCTCCACGGAACGGGCCGCAAGCCTGTTGGGCGCGGCATCGGCCCTCCGGGACGCGGCGCACAGCCCGATGATCGAAGCGGAACAGGTCGAGCATGACGAGTGGCTCGAACGGCTCCGATCGGCCGGCGACCCGTCCACGGTTGACGCCGCGCGAGCTGCCGGCCGGGCGATGCCGATGTCGGAGGCGGTCGCGATCGCCGTCTCCTGAGCGGCCCGCGTCGCTGCTGCGGGCCCAAGGGACCCTGTGCGACACTGCGGCCCATGCCGGCCGCAAGCCCGATCCCCGCCGCCCTGGACCGCTACGAAGCCGTGATCGGCATCGAGGTCCACAGCCAGCTGAAGACCGCCTCGAAGATGTTCTGTGGCTGTTCGACGGCGTACGACGGCGCCGAACCGAACACCCACACCTGCCCGGTCTGCCTGGGCCTGCCGGGAGCGCTGCCCGTGATCAACCGGCGGGCCGTGGAGCTGGTCCTCGCGACCGGCGCGGCGATCGAGGCGCAGACGCCCGAGGCAACCCGCTGGGATCGCAAGAACTACTTCTACCCGGACCTGCCCAAGGGTTACCAGATCAGCCAATACGACCTGCCCCTCGCGGCACTGGGGCGTCTCACGATCGACACGAGCGAGGGTCCGTTCACCATCGCCATCACCCGTGCGCACCTCGAAGAGGACACCGCGAAGCTGGTCCACGCTCCGGGCCCGGACGGCGAGCGCCTCAGCCTCGTGGACTTCAACCGCTCCGGCGCGCCGCTGATGGAGATCGTGACCGAGCCCGATATCCGGACCGCCGAACAGGCGCGCCGCTACGCGGAGGAGCTCCAGCTGCTCCTGCGCGCCATCGGCGCGTCAGATGCGGACATGGAACGCGGGCAGATGCGCGTCGAAGCCAACGTGTCATTGCGACTCCGCGGGACGGAGCCGTTCGGGACACGCGTCGAGGTCAAGAACATGAACTCTTTCCGATCGGTGGAACGGGCGATCAACTACGAGATCGAGCGTCACGCCGCCATCCTCGACGCCGGAGATGAGCTCGTCATGGAGACGCGCGGCTGGTCGGACGACCGGGGCGAGACGTACCGGATGCGAGCCAAGGAGACGTCGGACGATTATCGCTACTTCCCCGAGCCCGACCTGCCGCCGCTGCGTGTGGATCGAGTCTGGCTTGAACAGATCCGCTCGAGGCTGCCGGAGCTGCCGGCGGCTCGGCGCGCCCGCTACCGCGAGCAACTGGGACTCAGCGTCTATAACGCCGGTGTGCTGGTCGCCGATCCCGACGCGAGCGGCCTGTTTGAAGCGACGCTGGCAGCCGACACGGCCCTCGATCCAAAGGCGGTCGCGAACTGGGTCTCCGGCGAGTATCTCCGCCTCCGCAACGCGGCCGCGGCCGACGAGCCGCTGTCCCCGGATCCCGGCGAGCTTGGGACACTGCTACGACTCGTCGCCGACGGGGCCATCTCGCGGGGCAGTGCCAAGGAGGTCTTCGAGACGCATCTCGCGACCGGCCAGCCGGTCGCGGTCCTCATCAGCGCCCGCGGGCTCCCCCAGATTTACGATGTCGACGCGCTCGGGACGATCGTTGACACCGTCATCGCAGCAAACCCGGGAGCCGCCGCTGACGTCCGGGCGGGGAAAGCCCAGGCGATCGGGTTCCTGGTCGGCCAGGTCATGAAGGAGACGCGCGGCCAGGCCAACGCAGCCGTTGTGCAGGCGGCGATCCGGGCGCGCCTCGGCGACGGAGGTGCGGGTTAGATGGGTCCCCTGAACTTCATCCTGTGGGCCGGCGGAGCCCTGCTGATCGTGGTGGGCATGCAGCGCGCCCGCAGGCCGTGGGCTCGCTATCAGGAACTTCGCGAGCAGGACGCCAACGTCGAACGCTACGCGGCCTGGCGCGGCGGGGTTCGGGATGACGGGGCCACCGGTGCCTCGGTGGCCATGGCGATCCTGCGCCGTCAGGCGCGCAATGGAGCGTTGATCGCCGGAGCAGGGTTCGTGCTCGTGCTCATCGGCTTCGCGGCCTCCACCTGAGCCGGCGGCCCTAGACTCTTGGGCGAGGCCGGCGGCCGCGTTCTACCCGAGCGGCCCAACGAGGGGATCGATGCGCGAGCGGACTGACGGACGAGGCTTTGCGACTCGCGCCATCCACGCGGGCGAGCGCCCGGATCCGGTCACGCGCGCCCACAAGCCCGCGATCTATGCGACCTCGACCTTCGCCTTCGATACGGCTGCCGAGAAGGAAGACGCGGTCGATCGGGCACTGGCGTGGGAGCCGGGTGTCCACTTCTATTCGCGGACCAGCAATCCGACCAATCGGGCCCTCGAGGAAAAAGTGGCTGCGATTGAAGGGGCCGAGGATTCGGTGGTCTCGTCGTCCGGCATGGCCGCGGTCTCGGCGACCCTGCTCGCGCACCTCGCCGGCGGCGACCACATCGTCGTGGGGGACGAGCTGTTCGTGATCACCCAGGTCCTCCTCGGCGAGGACTTCCCGCGGCGGGGGATCTTGGTCACGGCCGTCGACATGACTGATCTCACGGGCGTCGAGGCGGCCATGACGCCGACGACGAAGATCCTGTTCTTCGAAACGTCGACGAATCCACGACTACGGGTCCCGGACATCGACGCGCTGGCGGCGCTCGGCCATCGGCACGGGCTCATCGTCATTGCGGACAACACGTTTCTCGGCCCGGCCCTGGTCCGGCCACTTGAACACGGGGCGGACCTGGTCCTCCATGCGGCGACCAAGTACCTGTCCGGCCATGGAGATGCCGTATCCGGCGTCGTGTCGGGCGCCAAGCGCCTGCTGGACCCGGTCCGAAAGCAGACCGACACGCTCGGGCAGGCCGCGAGCCCGTTTTCGAGCTGGCTGGTCATGCGCGGGATTCGGACGTTGCAGCTGCGATCCAGGACGGCCTCGGCCAACGCGTTCCAGCTGGCCGAATATCTCGAGCGTCAGGCGAACGTGGAGTGGGTCCGCTACCCGGGCCTGCCGTCGCATCCGGATCACGAAGTCGCCCAACGGCTGATCGAAGGGCCGGGCGGCGCCATGATCACGTTCAAACCTCGTGGCGGCATCGAGGGGATGGCTGCCTTCACGGACCACCTGAAGCTGTGCGACATCGGCGTCAGCCTTGGCGACATCCACACACTCGTCTATCCACAGCCGAAGCGAGGCGGGATCATCCGGGTGTCGGTCGGCTGCGAGGATGTGGACGACCTCCTCGAGGACTTCGCGCTGGGGCTCTCGTTCGTCGCCTGAGCCCGCCCGCAGCCTGACGTCCGGGTCAGCCTCGGCCGAGCGCCGCCGCGGCACTCAGGGCGGGCCCGATGGTCAGATCCACCCGGCGGGTCACTTCGTCCTCGGGCGGGCGGAACCAGGTCTCGTCGCTGTTCGCCCGGACTGCGGGATTCGCCGCGGCATCGACGATCACGTCCGAGACGGTGAGGATCGTCCCGGCCCGGACCGGCCGGCCCTTTGCGCGCTCGCGCATGGCCAGCAGGTAGACCGCCGCGGTCTCCATCTCCGCTGCCAGGTAGCCGCGGCGGCCCCAGCGGACGGCTCCGTCCGGGTGGGGGTCATAGAAGACGTCCGAAGTCACCACCGGACCAACGTGCGTGGTGAGACCCGCCGCCCGACTCGCCTCGACGAGCGCCAGCACGACATCCAGGCTGGCCGTCGGCGCGGTCGCCTCGCCGGAACCGAGGTGCGCGCCGATGCCCGACGCTGCGGCCGCAGCCAGCGCCACAACCACGTCGCCGATCCCGAGACGCCCGAATCCACCGCACGTGCCGACCCGGATGAACGTCTCGACCCCGAGCATCAGTAACTCTTCCATGACGATCGTCGCAGTCGGGGCGCCCATCATCGTGGTCTGGACGGAGACCGCGACCCCGTCCACGGTTCCGGTGTACCCGAGCAGCCCGCGATGCGACGTCACGAGGCGGCTCGCCTCGAGGCCACCGTCGAACCGGGCAGCGATCCGGGTGGCCCGGTTGGGGTCACCGGGCAAGAGGACCACCGAGGCGTAGTCGCCCGGTTCCGCGTGCAGGTGGATCTGGGGCATGCCTTCCTCCTCAGGATTGCAGGTCGTGGGGATCAGCGTACGCGGTGTCGGGCAGCGGCCGGCGCCAGCGAGTTGCCGCTGCTCCGGCAGCCTTGCCGCGCTCCACGGCGGCCACGATCTCGCCGCTGCGCCGGAGCTCGTCAAGGTACGCAGCGCCTAGCTGTACTTCCCACACACGTTGTTGACAGACGCCCTGGCCGCGCGCCGCGCCCTGTGCGGATTGGGCGTCGGCCGCCGTGATCGATCTGGTTCATCAAGATCGCTGTGGTCGAGCGTGGCCGT
>JBKKBB010000158.1:0-3976 GCA_046714395.1 Candidatus Limnocylindrales bacterium
GCCTGACGTCGCGTTGCCGTCAGTTGATCGCGAGCTCGCCAGTCATCTGGTTCTCGTGGATCGTGCAGATGAAGAGGTATGCACCCGCCGGTAGGGCGGGAACGGCGAATTTGACGATCGTCCCGCCGGGGAACCTTTCGCTCGTGAAGATTCGCTCGCCGAGCGTCCGGCCGGACGCGACGACGAAGTTGTGCACCTGATCCACGCCGTCCTGATTGTCAAGCTCGACGTACCAGACCATTCCTGCCGGGGCCGTGAGTTCGTTGGGAGCCCACCGGGAGTTCTTCGCCACCAGCTGCACGACGATGCCGCTGTCCGGCGCATCGGGAATCGGTGTCACCGTGACGATCGATGGCGTCGGGCGTGCCGTCGGCGCCGGCGTGGGTGCGGGCGTAGCTGAGGGCTGCGGCGTCGGGGTCGCCGTGGCCGTGGCGGCAGCAGCCGGCGTACCAGTCGCGGCCGCCGACCCTGCCGGGGACTGCGAACAGGCGGCCACGGTGACAGCGGCGATCAGGATACCTATCACCCAACGGGCGATGGATCTCTTCATGCCATCCTTGTAGGTCGTCTTGGTCGCGCTGTCAAGCGGACTGAACGTCGCGGAGGGGCGTCATCAGCGATCCATCGGTGAGATCTCGATGACATCGACGTGGTTGCGTACGAGACGCCTTCCCGAGGACCAGATCTCAGCCGGCCGAGGGCCTCGTCATGGCCGCCGGGTCGATGGCGGCGTCGAACTCGGCGCCGGTGAGGTAGCCGAGCGCCAGCGCGGCCTCGCGGAGCGTTGTGCCTTCGTGATGGGCCTTCTTGGCGATCTCGGCGGCCTTGTCGTAGCCGATCTTCGGGGCCAGCGCCGTGACGAGCATCAACGAGCCGCCGACGTGCTCGCTGATCCGCGCGACGTCGGCCTCGAGTCCCTCAATGCAGAACTCGCGAAACGACCGACAGCCGTCGGTCAGGAGTTCGATCCCGTGGAGCAGGTCATGGGCGATCACCGGCTTGAAGACGTTCAGCTCGAAGTTGCCCTGCGAGCCGGCGATCGTGATCGCCGTGTCGTAGCCGAAGACCTGGACGCAGACCATCGTCATCATCTCGGCCTGGGTCGGGTTCACCTTGCCGGGCATGATCGAGGAACCCGGTTCGTTCTCCGGCAGGCGCAGCTCGCCAAGTCCAGCCCGCGGCCCGGATCCGAGCCAGCGGATGTCGTTGGCGATCTTCATGAGGCTCGTGGCCAGCGTCTTGAGCGCCGCGGACGCGAAGACCGTCGCCTCCTGTCCGGCGAGCGCCTGGAACTTGTTCGGCGCGCTCACGAACGGGAGGCCGGTGAGCGCCGAGATGCGCCGGGCGACGCGGACGCCGAACTCCGGATGGGCGTTCAGGCCGGTTCCCACGGCCGTGCCGCCCAGCGCGATCTCGTACAGCCCCGGCAGCGTGGCCTCGAAACGCGCGATCCCGCCATCCAGCTGCGCCACGTAGCCGCTGAATTCCTGCCCGAGGGTCAGTGGAACGGCGTCCTGGAGGTGGGTCCGGCCGATCTTGACGATTGTCTCGAATTCGGCGCGCTTGGCCTCGAGCGCGTCACGGAGTGACCGGACGCTCGGGATCAGGTCTTCGACGATCGCCCTGGCCACGGCTATGTGGAGGGCTGTCGGGAAAGTGTCGTTGCTCGACTGGCTCTGGTTGACGTCGTCGTTGGGGTGAACCGGGCTCTTGCCGCCACGGGATCCGGTCGCGATCTCGTTGGCCCGGCTAGCGATCACCTCGTTGACGTTCATGTTCGACTGGGTACCCGACCCCGTCTGCCAGACCCGCAGCGGGAACTCGCCGGCAAGGGTGGCGAACGTGACCTCGTCTGCCGCGCGGACGATTAGGTCGCGCTTCTCGCCGGACAGCAGGCCGAGCTCCGCGTTCACTTCGGCAGCGGCGCGCTTGAGGATCCCGAAGGCCCGGATGATGCCCATGGGCATCGTGTCGTGGCTGATATTGAAGTGGTGGAGGCTGCGCTGGGTCTGCGCGCCCCAGTGATGCTCGGCGGGGACCTGAATGGACCCCATCGAGTCAGACTCGGTCCGGGTTCGGCCGATCGCTTCGGTGCCCTCGTGCGCGCTCACCCGATGAGTATGGCGCTGCCGCGCCGCGCCGGCGACCTGCGCCGAATTTGGGGTATTGACCTTGGAGCGACTTCAAGATCTAAGGCTCGGTCATACGCGGCGATCGAAGGTCTTGACATTCGAGTCACTTCAAGGTTGAGTGCCACCATGCGAATCGGCGAACTGGCGGATCGTGTTGGTGTCCCCGCCGACACCGTTCGGTTCTACGAGCGGGAGGGATGGCTGCCACGACCTGCCCGAGAGGAGAACGGATATCGCGAGTATGCAGCCGCCGATGTTGAGCATCTGCGCCTGTTGATCGATCTTCGTCGCCTCGAGCTGCCGCTGGACGAGGCCGCCAAACTGGCCTCGTGGTGCCACTCGGGGCATTGCGCTGACACCGGCACGCAGCTGCCCGCGCTGCTCGCGGAGCGCCGCGGGGCGGTCGCCGAGCGGATGACTCGCCTACGCGAACTCGACGCGCGCCTGGCCGATCTCCAGCGGCACGTCCTGGAGCCGGGGGCGGGCGCGAACGACGGCGGAGGTGCCGTTCCCGCCAAATCGCCGGCCCTGCTCGCCCTGTCCGTGCTCGATCTCGGCGGCCCCTGCTGCGATGCCGCGGCGGCCATCACCGGTGTCGCCGAGGGCGCTTGCAAATGTTGCGCTCCTGTGGCCTGAAGGCATCGCGCCCCCGGGCCCGGCCCGCGTGTCAGACCACGTGCGACTCCCCGATCAATTCGCCGCGCACGAAGCGCTCCAGGCAGAGCGCGGAGACATCGACCGTCGGCAGCAACCCGGTGATCAACTCCGAAAGGATCTTGCCCACGATCGGGGCGTGCTGAAACCCGTGTCCTGAGAAGCCACCGGCGAGGTATAACCCGCCCAGACCCTCAACCGGCCCGAGGATCGCATGACGGTCGGGTGTCATCTCGTACAGGCCGGTCCAGGCGCTGGCAATGCCGGCGTCCTCGAGCGGGGGCAGCACGGCCAGCGCCACCGGGAGCAGTTCGTCGGCAATCCAGCCGTCATTGACCTTCGTCTCAAACGTGACGACGGGATCGTGCGGCGGCACGCCCATGAGGACCCCGGCGCCCTCGCGGTGGAAGTAGAACATCGTGGCGGTGTCAATCACCAGTGTCCGGCGCTCCGGGCGCCCGACGAACGCCGACGTGACCACCGCGTGGCGGAGTTCGGGGGTGATGGGCAGCTCCACGCCGCAGGTGGCGGCCAGCGCCGTCCCCCAGACGCCGGCCGCGTTCACCACCACCGGGGCGTCGACGGGTCCCGCGGTCGTCTCAACCCCGGTGACAGTGCTCCCATCCGGAGCCAGGCGGATCCGTGTTGCGGCGACGCCGAGCTGAATGTCCACGCCGGCGTGCCGCGCGAGGGTCGCGTAACCATTGGTCAGACCGGAGGGGTCGGCGATCCCGTCATCGGGCCCGAAGGTCGCCCCGATGATCCCCTCCGTGTTGAGACCCGGCACGAGGCGGCCCACCTCGGCGGCGTCGAGTTCCTCGACGCGCGCGCCGAGTGACCGCTGCATTGCCGCGGCGCGGCGATAGCCGGCCCAGCTGGCCGCATCGCGGACGAGGAACAGGTACCCGTCGACGTGGACATCGAGCGGCAACCCATGGGTCGCGCTGAACTCGCGGATCAGCGGCACACTCGCGAGCGACAGGCGGACGTTAATCTCGCTCGAAAATTGATGCCGAAAGCCACCTGCGCAGCGCCCGGTTGATCCGAGGCCGAGGGCAGCTTCGCGTTCCAGCAGCACGATGCGGCCGGCCCCTGCCACCGCGAGGTGATACGCAATGCTCGTCCCCATGGCGCCGCCGCCAACCACGACGACATCGGCCGTCGGGTTCATGCGTGGGCCATGACTGCGA
>JBKKBB010000159.1:0-3730 GCA_046714395.1 Candidatus Limnocylindrales bacterium
CGAGCCGGTCACGGTCGGCGTGCTTGCCGACGAGGATGAAGTCGCCGAGATCGTGGCGCACTACAACCTGCTTGCCGTGCCGGTCGTCGACGCCACCGGCCGCCTTGTCGGCATCGTGACCGTGGACGACGCGATGGACGCGATCGTCCCGGACGCCTGGCGGAAGCGGCTCCCTCGCCTGGCGGGACGGTCCTGATTACCCCAGGCGGATCCGCGTGACCGACTCGTCCAGGAAGGACCAGCACCGCCCCCGCAGCCCGTTGCCACGGATCGGTCTGTTCGAACGCATCCGTGATCGGATCGAGGCGGGCAACTGGCTGCGCCTGCGCGGCCGGTTCCGCGGCCGGCGTGGTCTCGTCGCGTTCCTGGCGGTCATGGGACCGGGTCTCATCGCCGGGATCGCCGGCAACGACGCCGGCGGCATCGCCACCTACAGCGTCCTGGGCGCCGAAACGGGCCTGGGGCTGCTCTGGCTGTTCCCGATCACCATCGTCATCCTGGCCATCGTCCAGGAGATGGCGGCACGGCTCGGCGTCATCACCGGCCAGGGCCTGTCAGATCTCATTCGGGACCGATTCGGCGTTCGCTGGACGGCCTTTGCGATGCTCGTGCTGCTCGTGGCCAACCTGGCCAATACGGTCGCCGAGTTCTCCGGCGCGGCGGCGGCGCTCGAGATCTTCGGGGTGCCCCGCTGGCTCACGGTCCCGATCGTGGCGTTCGCGATCTGGGCGCTCGTGCTGTTCGCGTCGTACCGCACCGTCGAGCGGGTCTTCCTCTCGGTGATCGTGGTCTTTCTCGCCTACATCGCCTCGGCGATCCTCGCGGAACCTGACTGGTCGGCCGTTGGCGCGGCGATGCTCACCCCGACCATCAGCCTGTCTCCGACCGTCTTGCTCCTGATGGTCGCGCTGGTCGGGACGACGATCACGCCGTACATGCAGTTCTATCTCCAGAGCGCGGTGGCGGAAAAGGGCATCGGCGAGGAGGAGCTCCGCCTCGAGCAGGCCGATGCCATCGGCGGGGCGATCTGGACGAACGTGATCGCGGTCTTCATCGTGGTCGCGACCGCGACGACCGTGTTCGCCGTGGGTGGCCAGATCGAGACCGCGGAGGACGCTGCCCGCGCGCTCGGTCCAGTCGCCGGTGAGCTGTCCACCGCCCTCTTTGCGGTGGGGCTGTTCGGCGCGTCGGTGCTCGCGGCGACGATCATGCCGATCTCCACGGCGTTCGTGATCTGCGAGGCGTTCGGCTGGGAGTCGGGTGTCGACAAGCGGTTCGAGGACGCCAAGGCGTTCTTCGGGATCTACACCTTCGTCCTCGGTGTCGGCGCCCTGGTGGTGCTCATTCCAGGGCTGGACCTGCTCCCGATGATCGTCGCCTCGCAGTACCTCCAGGGCCTCCTGCTCCCGATCGTTCTCGTCTTCATGGTCCTGCTCGTCAACGACGAGCGGATCATGGGACGCTACCGAAACGGGCGGGTCTTGAACGTGTTCGCCTGGGGCGCCGTGGGGCTGGTGATCGCCCTGGACTTGATCCTGTTGGGCGTGGGCGCACTCGGGATCTTCGGGGTGTCGGTGGGCTGACGCTCGGGGTTCGCGCGGCCAGTCCGGCCGGCCTTCCAGCCCGTTCGTTCTCCGCACGCGAACTGATCGGCCGAATCGGGGCCGACACGGACGCTCGGGGTTCGAGGCATCGCCCGCATACCACCGCGCTTGGCCCCTCTGTTCTCTCGCAACGAACAGATCCCCCGAATCCAACGTCCGTGACCACCCAGGCTCGGATCCCTCCTCCAGGTGATCGGCCGATAACCGCCGTTTGGTTTCCTACGGAGAACGACCGGCCCGGGTGACCGGCCCGGGTGATTGGCCGATAACCGCCGTTTGGTTTCCTACGGTGATCGGCCCGGGTGACCGGCCCGCGTGACCGGCCCACCCGACCACGCCACGAATCCTGGCCCGCCGCGCATCACGAGGTGCAGCATGGCTACGACGAACACCGGCACCCTTCGCACGGCGACCAACGAAGGCGATCGTGCGCTCCGGCGAACCGGCCGGAGGTTCGGCGAGGACTTCCGGGAGATCCGTCTCCGCTTCGGCGTGACCCAGGCCGCCGTCGCCCGCGCGATCGGCGTTAGCCGCTCGGTGATCTGCCATCTCGAGGCTGGCGATGAGGACGTCGGGCCTCGGATCCGGGCACGAGCATCGGCGGTCCTCGGAGCGACATTCAAGATGGCCCTGTACGCGGACGCTGAACCGATCATCCGCGACGCCGCACACGCCCGACTCATCGAGACCCTGCTCCGGCTGCGCCACCCGGGATGGCAGGCCACCATCGAGGCGCCCGTTCCGGCCACGCTCGCGGGTCCAGGGCACCGATCGACCGACGTGCGCATCGACGGAGCCCGGCAGATCGTGCTCTTCGAAGTCGAGTCGCGAATCCAGCGATGGGAGGAGCTCGCACGCGAGTGTCACGACAAGCAGGCGGCAGTCCGGGCGTCGGCCGGGGCCGGCGTCCAGGTTCATGCCGTCCTCGTCCTGCCACCGACCCAACGGAACCGAGCCGTCATCCGCTCGCTGGCGGCCACCGTCCGAGCCGCGTTCCCGGTGCCCGACCGCGTCCTCCGTGACGCCCTCACGAACCAGCCCGGCCCCTGGCCGGGCAACGGGATCCTCTGGCTACCGGCCGGTACGCGACGGACCGTCGCTGGACAGGTAGGGACCGCGAAGGCGATCGAGTCCTGATGACTCGCGGCCCGCGACCCTACCGGCTCAGTCGCGCCGCGAGCGCGAACTGGAGGAAGTAGCCGTCCAGGGATTCGGCCGTGGATCCGTAGTCGTTGTCGCCAACGAGGAAGTCGCAAACGACTTCGCGCGCTCGCGCGATCTCACGGAGGCGCGGGAGGTTCCACCGTCGATCGGCAAGCGTGAGGTCAAACAGCTCAAGAGCCCGTACGAACGACCCCTCGAATCGAGGAGCGTCGTTCCGCGCTCGAGCCCTGATCGCACGGCCGACTTCGCTTCCCACGTTCCCGAGCTGCTCGAAAAGGGTCAACATCTGCCACCGCCCGCCGGCGAGTTCTCGATGCGTGCTCACGACCGGACCAATCGCATGACGATCTCGAGCACCGAGTCGCGTAGGCCGGGGTCCTCGACGCCTCGTGACCGATTCGCCTGACTCGGACGGATGTTGATCATCGAGTCGAACTCGACGAAATCCGGGTTGCCGTATCGGTCCGGGTAGAGGTTGATGCCCCACAGATCGCTCTGGCGCGATCCGTGGCCCAGGAGCAGCGATTCCCCGTCGGCATGAAGCTCGCCACCGACCACCATGATCCCGTTCGCGACATCAACGACGGCCTTGACCATGTCGCCGAACAGGTCCTCAGCAAGCTCGGCGAGACGCTTCAGCGGAATGGGCTCGCGAATAATCTCCACGGGGTGGCAGGCTCCTCGTGCGTCGTCGCGTCCCGATCATCGGGATTCGTTCCGTCCCGAATGGGCCGTTCAGGTTGGATGCTACGTGAGCGACCCAGGCAGCGCCGCCGCGATGCCCGAGGCCAATGCCGCGTGGTGGAGGCGCTCGTCGGCCGTGATCAAGGTGGCCCCGGCTCGTCGCGCACACACGATGTATCCGGCGTCCGGGACCCGCAGTCCCAATTCGAGGGCGGCATCGGCAGCCGCCGACGCGAAGTCGTCGAAGTCCGTCACGCCGAGGCGAAACGATTCGAGCG
>JBKKBB010000160.1:0-12623 GCA_046714395.1 Candidatus Limnocylindrales bacterium
AATCTGGCGGAGAGGGGGGGATTCGAACCCCCGATGGGTGTAACCCCATAACGGTTTAGCAAACCGCCGCACTAGGCCTCTATGCGACCTCTCCGTCCGCGGCGGGCGATAGGCTACCACGAGGCCGAGCCGGTTGACATCGTATGTGACCTCCGGTACCGTCGCTGGACTGAGATGACGCGCTTCTATTGGTTTACCGACCCGGCATGATCGTTCCCGGCCAGTGAGGCCGGACGCACGCGTCGTGCCGGGACGAAGCAGAGGTGCAGACCTCTGCTTTTTTCTTTCCGGTCCGGCCGTCCACAGGAAGGACGCTCGATGTTCATCGTCATGGCGCGAACCGCGACCGAGGCCGAGATCCTCGGAGTCAAGAGCCATATCCTCGCTGAGGGGATGACGCCGTACGAGCACGCGGGCGCGGATGGGGTGGTGATCGCGGTGGTCGGTGAGGTCGGGCCTCGCCGGCAGGAGCTGATGAGCAAGCTCGGCAGACTGCCCGGGGTCGAGACCGTCACCCCGATTTCGCGGCCGTTCAAGCTCACATCGCGGGAGTTTCATCCCGAGGACACGGTGATCCGGGTCCTGGGCGCGACGATCGGCGACGGTGGCCTCACGGTCATGGCCGGACCGTGCTCCGTGGAGAGCCGCGATCAGCTGTTTGAGACGGCGGACTCGGTGCTCGCTTCCGGCGCGACGATTCTGCGCGGCGGCGCATTCAAGCCGCGAACGTCCCCCTACAGCTTCCAGGGCCTCGGGGTCGAAGCGCTTCGCTACCTCGCCGAGGCACGCGATCGGACGGGCCTCCCCGTGATCACCGAGGTCATGGAGCCGAACCAGGTGGACATCGTCGCGGAGTACGCGGACATCCTCCAGATCGGCGCCCGAAACATGCAGAACTACTCGCTCCTGAACGCGGCCGGCCGGGTCGCACGCCCGGTCATGCTGAAGCGCGGCTTCGGAGCCACGATCGAGGAGCTCCTCATGGCCGCGGAGTACATCGTGGCCGCCGGCAATCCAAACGTGGTCCTGTGCGAGCGCGGCATCCGGACGTTCGAGACCTATACCCGCAACACGATGGACCTGGCGGCAGTCCCGCTCCTCCATCACCTCACCCACCTGCCGGTCATCGTGGATCCGAGCCACGCGACCGGCAAGCGCTGGCTGGTCAAGCCGCTCGCGATCGGCGGCGTGGCGGTCGGCGCCGACGGGGTCATGGTCGAGGTGCATCCCACCCCCGAGGCCGCGCTATCCGACGCCGAGCAGCAGCTCAATCCCGCTCAGTTCGCCGACTTGATGGCCACCCTCGTGCCGGTCCATGCGTACGTCGGCGCCCTCCACCGGGATCCCCTCGTCGACGATGCCGCGGCCGGCAGCGGCGGCGGACTCTTGAAGCACTGACCCGGTGGCGAGCCCAATGACGACGGCGGGAGACTCCACGCGCGGTTCGACAGGCGATTCGACGCGCGGTTCGACAGGCGATTCGACGCGCGGTTCGACGCGCGGTTCGACAGGCAGCGCCCTGGCCGATCCCGCGGTGGTCGAACCAGCGCGGCGCCTTCGCGGCGAGCTGCACGTGCCGGGCGACAAGTCGATCAGCCATCGGGCCCTGATGTTCGCGCTGCTGGCCAACGGCGAGAGCCACATTCAGGGCGCCGGGGACGGCGCGGATGTGCGCTCCACGGCGGGAATCGTCCGCGCGCTGGGGGCGACGGTGACACGCACGGCCGGAGAGCATGGGTCTGTCGATTACCGGATCCTGTCGCCCGGACTCTCGGGTGTCAGGAGGCCGTCCGCTGTACTCGACTGCGGCAACTCCGGGACGAGCCTGCGCCTGTTTGCCGGAATCCTGGCCGGCGGCCCGGTGACGGCCACACTCGACGGCGATGAATCACTGCGACGCCGTCCGGTCGCTCGTATCATCGAGCCGTTGCGCGCGATGGGCGCGCAGGTGACAGCCGCTGACGACGACTCCCGACCGCCGGTGGTCATTACTGGCCGATCGGGACTCAAGGCGATTGACTGGACATCGGCGGTGTCGTCGGCCCAGGTGAAGTCGGCGATCCTCCTGGCGGGACTCAGCGCCGACGGCACTACCCGGGTGCGCGAGCGCGTCGCGACAAGAGATCACACTGAACGGATGCTGCGCGCGCGAGGGGTCACCGTGCGTTCGTTTGCTGATGGTGAGGCGGGTGCGCTAATCGAGATCGACGGAGAGGCATCGGTGCAGACGCTGGACGAGCAGATCCCCGGCGATCCGTCCGCGGCTGCCTTCTGGCTGGTTGCGGGTGCGCTTCATGGCGATGCGGAGCTGACCCTGACGCAGGTCGGAGTCAACCCGACCCGACGGGGCATCCTTGATCTTCTGGTGCGCATGGGGGCCCGGATCGAGGAACGGCCGACGACCGGACTCGCCGGCCGGATCGGGGGTCGCGCGCCCGAGACGGATGCTGGTGCCGGGGAGCCGACCGCCGACCTGATTGTCCGTTCGTCCGAGCTGCAGGCCATCGAGGTCGGGCCATCCGAAGTTGCCAGGGCGATCGACGAGATCCCGACCCTGTGCCTGGCCGCCACACAGGCCCATGGCCGGACGACTATCCGCGGGGCGGGCGAGTTGCGCTACAAGGAATCGGACCGTCTGGCCGGGATCGCCCGTGGACTGACCGCGCTCGGTGCCCGGATCACGGTCGATGGCGACGACCTCGTCATCGACGGCCCGACCCCTCTGGTCGGCGCGATGACGGACAGCCTCGACGACCACCGCCTGGCCATGACCTTTGCCATCGCCGGACTGATCGCTCGAGGGCCGACAGGCATCGGCCACCCCGACAGCGCCGCTATCTCCTACCCCGGTTTCTTTCGTGACCTCGAAAGGATTCGAGCATGACCAAACGCGTCGTCCTGATCGGCCACCCGGTTGCCCACTCGCTGTCCGCAGCGATGCAGCAGGCAGCCTTCGACGCCCGCGGGATCGGTGCCCGCTACGAGCTCTGGGACCGGGCACCGATCGCCCTGGCCGATGCCATCGGGGAGCTTCGCTCGGAGGCGTTCCTCGGCGCGAATCTGACCATTCCCCACAAGGAGCGGGTCGTGCCGATGATCGACCGGCTCACCGACGAGGCCCAGGCCACGGGCGCAGTGAACACCATCACCCGTGAGGGCAAGCGCCTGGTCGGTCATAACACGGACGTGGCCGGTTTCTCGGTCGCGCTGGACCGGCTGGTCGGGCGCGCCAAGCTGCCTCGTCAGGCCGTCGTACTGGGTGCCGGCGGTGGCGCGCGAGCGGTCGTCCACGGGCTGATCCGGGCCGGTTTTCTGCGGATCGTCGTGTTCAATCGCCACCTTCACCGGGCCGAAGGATTGGTCAAGCACTTCGGCAGGAGCGCGGCGCATATGGAGTTGCGCGCCATGCCCTGGCATGAATCGATCATTGAAGCGGAACTGGCGAAGACGAAGCTGCTGGTCAATGCCACCTCGATCGGGCTGGTTGTCGAGGAGACACCGATCCCGGCCGAGATCCTGGGCAAGCACCTGCTGGTGCTCGACCTCATCTACAGCCGGACGCGGCTGCTGCGCGACGCCGAAGCTGCGGGGAGCACCGGGCACGATGGCGAGACGATGCTGCTCCACCAGGGTGCCGCCGCATTCACGCTGTGGACCGGGCAAGCGGCCCCGCTCGAGGTCATGGCCGATGCGCTTGCCGCGGCGCGCGCCGGGGGCCTCCGATCGGCCGAAGGCGAGCCGGCCGGCGACGAACCGGCCGGCGAGCCGGCCGGCTGATCGAGCCATCAGCATGTCCGCTGCATTCCGGTTCCTGACCGCCGGCGAATCACATGGCCCCACGCTCGGTGTGATCGTCGAGGGCGTCCCGGCGGGTCTCGATCTCAGCGAGGACGATCTCGTGGTGGATCTTGCCCGCCGGCAGCGCGGTTACGGCCGGGGTGCGCGCCAGGCGATCGAGACGGACCGCGCCGAGATCAAGGGAGGGGTTCGGCACGGCGTGACGCTCGGGTCACCGATTCTGTTGCTGGTTGCGAACCGCGACTGGGAGAACTGGGGCGCCGTGATGCAAGCGGCTCCATTGACAGACCAGCAGGCCGCCGCCCTCGAGACATCGATCGCCGAGGGGGTCAAACGGGCGACGCCGGTCACACGGGTCCGGCCCGGCCACGCGGATCTCGCCGGCGCGCTCAAGTACGGGCACTCGGACGTGCGCAACGTGCTCGAACGCGCCTCTGCGCGGGAGACCGCGGCGCGCGTGGCGGCCGGCGGGGTAGCCCGGGCATTCCTGCGGGCCCTGGGAATCGATGTCTGGTCCTTCACGGCCGAGGTCGGTGGCGTGGCGGTCGATCCGGCCAAGTCCAGCCGCTCGCGCGAGGAGGCCGATGCCTCGCCATTGCGCTGCCCCGATCCCGACGCCGAGGCACGGATGATCGCGCGGATCGACGAGGCGCGGTCCAATGGCGACACGATCGGCGGGGTCTTCGAGGTCGTCGCCCACGGGCTGCCGATCGGGCTCGGATCATATGCCCACTGGGACCGGCGCCTTGACGGCGCGCTCGCAGCGGCCGTGATGAGCATCAACATCGTCAAGGGCGTCGAGTTCGGCCTCGGGTTCGAGCAGACGCGACGATTTGGCTCGGCAGTCCACGACGTCATCGACGGGCGGGCGGATGACGGCCGCTGGATCCATCGCTCGAATAACGCCGGTGGCCTCACCGCGGGGGTCTCGAACGGTGAGCCGATCGTCGTTCGGGGCGCGGTTAAGCCGATCTCTACGCTGGCGCGTCCGCTCCCGTCCGCGGATCTGATCACCGGCGAGGCGGTCGACAAGGCGCATTACGAGCGGAGCGATATCAGCGTCGTCCCGGCGGCCGGCGTGATCGCCGAGGCGATGGTGATGCTGACGCTCGCGCGCTTCGTCATGGAGACGCTCGGCGGCGACCGCATGGACGTGATTGAGGAACGCATGGCGGCCCATCGACGCCTGATGGCAACACTGCCGGCCGCCCCGACCATCGGTGGCCGGCCCTCCGCCCCCGGCGGCGACGAGGCCGGTTCCGGCGGCGACGACTAGGGACCGCGGCGATGGACGTCGTGCTGATCGGGCTTCCGGGAAGCGGCAAGAGCGCCGTGGGGCGTCGGCTCGCGGCGCGACGCGGTGCGTCGTTCATCGATCTGGACGAGGTCGTCGAGCGCGAGGCCGGAGCCCGGGTCCCGGAGATCTTCGCCGCTGAGGGCGAGGCCGGATTTCGCGCTCGTGAACGGGTCGCCATCGCGGGACTCGGCGAGCCCGACGCCTCGGCGACGATTCGGCGCGTGATCGCCCCAGGTGGCGGTGCGGTGGTGGATCCACGCAATCGGTGGCAGCTCTACCGGGGCCGCTTCCCAGTCTGGCTCGACGGACGCCCGGAGGTGCTGGCACAGCGGCTCCGCCACAGTCCGAACATTCGCCCGCTAATCTCCGGGCGTGACCCGATTCGTGCGCTGCGGGACCTGACAGCGGCCCGCAGTCGGTTCTACGGTGCGGCGACGCGGATCGCGGGCATGACCGAGCTGAGCGGCGTCGTGGATGCCGTCGAACGCGCGGCCGGCCAGGCGCACGCGGCAACCGGAACCGTCCTGCTGCGCACCGACACGACGATCGGGCACCTGATCCTGGGAGAGGGCATCGCCGGGCGCATCCTGGCCGAGGAGCTCCATCGCCTCAGCGCCCGGCGCGCGATCATCATCACGGAACCTGGCGCCTGGGCGGCGGCTGGTTCGGCCATCGAGGCGGGACTCCGCAACGACGGGTTGGAGGTCGAGCTTGTCGTGCTGCCACAGGGCGAGGCAGCCAAGACCCTGGCGGTGGTCGAGTCGGCGGCGCGTGAACTCGCCGGCCGCCGCGTGGAGCGGGGCGAACCGATCGTCGCCGTCGGCGGTGGGGCCCTCGGCGATGCGGCCGGGTTCATCGCCGCGACGTACCTTCGCGGTGTCCCGTTCATCCAGGTTCCCACGACACTCGTCGCCCAGATCGATTCGTCCATCGGTGGAAAGACCGGGGTGGACCTGCCCGAGGGCAAGAATCTCGTGGGAGCGTTTCATCAGCCGTCGGCAATCGTGATTGACATCGGCCTGCTGGCCGACCTGTCGGAGCGCGAGCGCCGCGCTGCCCTGGGCGAGGCCGTCAAGATGGCGGCGCTCGGGGATGAGCGGCTGTTCGAGCTCCTCGAAACAAGGGGTGCTGCGATCGGCGCGGGTGATCCGTCGACCGTGCAGGATGGTTCGCTCGCCGAGCTCGTGGAGCGCTGCAGCTGGGCCAAGGTCGAGATCGTTGCCGCTGATGAGAAGGAGAAGGCCGTGCGGATTGCGTTGAACCTTGGCCACTCGCTGGGTCACGCGTTCGAGGCCGCCGGAGGGTACGCCGACCTTCGCCACGGCGAGGCCGTCGCCTTCGGGCTGCGGGCGGCCTGCCGGATCGGGGTTGCGACCGGCGCGACGCCGCCGGAACGGGCGGCCCGGATCGAGCGCCTGCTCGATGCGCTCGCGCTCGGCCCCGGCATCCTCCCCTACCCGCTCGATGCGGTGCTCGGACACCTCGGGACGGACAAGAAGCATCGTGCCGGGCGACTCCGTTGGGTCCTCCCGTCGGACCACGGCCACGTCGTCCGCGACGACATCGCCGACGATCTCGTTCGCGACGTAGCCGCGGGGTTATTGATGCCGGCAGCCGTCGGCGGTGCGGCATGACCCGGGTGCTCGTCCTCCAGGGGCCGAACCTCAACCTCCTTGGATCGCGTGAGCCCGAGATCTACGGCTACGAGACGCTCGACCAGATCCACGACGGGATCGCCCGCCGAGCGGCCGAGCTCGGTCTGGCGGTGGACTTCTTCCAGTCGAATCACGAGGGCGCGCTCATCGATCGGCTGCATCAACGCGATTTCGACGTGGCGATCGTCAACGCTGGGGGCCTGACCCACACCTCGGTGTCGCTCCGGGACGCCCTCGTGGGCGTGCAGAAGCCGTTCATCGAGGTTCATCTGTCGGACCCGGCAACCCGCGAATCGTTCCGCCGGGTGAATTTCCTGGCTGAAGTTGCGCTGGTGTCCTTCGTGGGACAGGGGGCGCGCGGCTACCACCTTGCGCTCGAGCGGATCGCTGCGGACTTTGGAGGCAAGAGTGGCTGAGCGCCCACGGTCCGGGAGCACGCTTGAGAGCCTCGAGTTGCGCCGGCTTCGGACCAAGATCGATGCGCTCGACCAGCGGATCGTGGCGCTCCTGAACGAGCGGGCGACGCTGGCTCTCGAGGTCGGACGCGCAAAAGCGGCCGCCGGTCGGCGCGCGATCCGCGATCTGGAGCGCGAGCGCGAAGTCCTGATCCGGGTGGCGATGGGCAATGACGGGCCGCTGCCCCAGGCCGATCTCCTGGCGCTGTATCGCCGGCTGTTCACAGCGACGCGGGCCCTCGAAGAGACGGACCGGGCCAGACGGGGGAATGGCGACGCCTGAGGCCTTCGCCGGCCGGAGTGGCTTCCAGGGGTCGCTCTCGGCCGCAATCCGCGAGCTTCCGCATGGCCTCCGGACGCGGTTCGCGCCGGCGCCGACGGGTTATCTCCACCTCGGGCACGTGGCCAATGCCATCATCACCTGGGCGGTGGCGAGGGCCACGGGCGGACGCGTCGTCCTGCGGATCGAGGACCACGACCGGCAACGCTGTCGGCGAGCGTACGAAGCGGCGCTGCTCGACGATCTCGAGGCGCTCGGCTTCGTGCCCGACGAACCCCCCTTCGACGTCTTTCGGTCCGGGACGACGACGTCCCATCGCCAGTCCGACAACCTCCCGGCCTACGAGGCAGCGGTTGCTGTGCTGGACTCCGGGCGTCTCGTCTACGGGTGCGACTGCAGCCGCTCGACCTTCCTGGACTGGGCGGCCGCGCGCGGGCGACCGTGGGCCGGGTCCGGCTGCCCGGGCGGCTGCTTCGCGCGCGGGCTGGCGAGGGACGAGGCCGGTGTCACATGGCGTGTGGGGCTGGGTGGTGGCAGCGAGGCGTGGACCGATCTGGTCCTCGGCTCGCAATCCGGGCCTGTGGCGACGGGCGGCGACCTCCCAATCCGCGACCGCCACGGCAACTGGACGTACGCCCTGTGTGTTGTGGTGGACGATCTCGGCCAGGACATCGGCCTGGTCGTCCGCGGCGAAGACCTCCTCGCCGCGACACCGGCCCAGGTCCGCCTCGGCCGCCTCCTTGGCCGAGCGGTGCCACCGCGGTTCCTGCACCACCCGTTGATCCGGCGGCCGGACGGCCGCAAGCTCTCGAAGGCAGACGGTGCGACCGCGGTGCGGGAACTCCTGAGCGAAGGGATCACGAGCACGAGCATTCGGGAGCGCGCCTCGATCGCGCTCGGGCTCGTGGAACCCGTCGGCGCGTGACCTCAGCCCGTCGGCCGCTCCGTCCGATCCTCGATCTCCCAGGCGTGGTCGAGGGCGTGCCAGGCGATCCGGTGGGCAGCGTAGCGGACGGTCCATTTGCGGCCGGCCAGCGGTGAGCCGTCCGACGGCGTGCGAAGGATGTCGAGCACCGCGCCTCGGAGCGCCTGGGTGGATGCCGGGTCGGCGGTCGTCGGGAGTGCCTGCCTGAGTCCCATCTCGCGCGCGTAGGCGAGGTCGGACATGAGGGTGTGCTCGATGATCTTTGAAGTGTCCCGGCCCCCGCCTCGCGGACCCTTGCGAAGCGCTTCGGGCGCAGCGCCGGCGTTCGCGTCCAGGCGCGCCCAGGCGGCCGCCACGATCGCCGCGAGACGCTCCGCTTCGACCTTGCCGGTGGGCCGACGATCGGCGTCCCGCAGCCGTCCCGGGACACCAAAGTCGGTACTCGCGTCCCCGTCGCCGCCTTCCACCACCTCGGCCACGACCCCCTCGGTCGGGGGCACGACACCGGCGGCGTGAGCCACCTCCGCATAGCGGTCCAGGCAGGCAAGGAGCGCGTCGATCGCGCCAGATTCGGTCTTGCCGGACCGGACGAGGCCGGGCCAGTCGATCGCGCTCGCGAACGCCCGCTTGGGAGTTGTCTCAAGGGCGAGGGCGAGGAGCGCGTTCATCGCGGCAGTTCAGCGGGCCGTGGCGGACCGGAGCGTCGCCACGAGGCGGCCCATCCTGGCCACGTCGGTGCCGTCCGGCCCGAGCGCATCCACGAGGGCCGAGGCCACGATGACCCCGTCGGCGCCCGCCCCGGCGAGGGCCTTCACGTGGGCTGGCCTGGACACGCCGAAGCCGACTGCGACGGGCACCGGCGAGACGGCGCGCACCTCCGCGACCAGGCCGCGGATGCCGGACGGCAGGCTCGCTCGGGCGCCGGTGACGCCAACAAGACTCACGCAGTACAGGAAGCCACCGCTGCGTGCGGCGATCGCCGCACGCCGCGCGACCTCGGTCGTCGGCGCGACAAGGTAGATGACCGCCAGGCCGGCCTCGGCAGCAACCGCCTCGAAGGGCGCTCCCTCGTCTGGGGTGAGGTCCGCCACGATCACGCCTGCAGCGCCGGCGGCCGCGAGGGCCATGGCCCGATCCCTGCCATCGCCGCCACCGATGAGCTGGTTCGCGTAGCCCATCGTCACGATCGGGACTGCGGGTCGGGCGGCCACGACTCGAGCCACCAGGCCCACGGATCGATCAAGGGTCGCCCCGGCCCGCAGTGCCCCATGCGACGCGCGCTGGAGCGTGGCGCCGTCCGCGAGCGGATCCGAGTACGGCAGGCCGATCTCCAGGACGTCGGCCCCGGCGTCGATGGCCGCGCAGGCGGCCGCGAACGAGACGTCGTAGCTCGGATACCCCGCGACGACGTACGGGATGAGGGCTGCCCGGCCCCCCGCGCTCGCAGCCGCAAAGGCCGCCGCGATTCGACGGGCGCCGACGGTGTCGTTGGTCGACGGCGGTCTGTGGGCGGTCACCCGATCCCCTGCCATGGTTCGACGTCGCCGAATCGCTCCAGCGCTGCCATGTCCTTGTCGCCCCGCCCTGAGAAGCCGAGCAGCACGAGGGCGCCGTCCGGGAGTGGCTGTCCAGAGCCCTCGAGGCAGGCGAGGAGCTTTGGCAGCGCCGCGACGGCATGGGCCGTCTCCAGCGCGGGAAGGATCCCTTCGGTTCGGGTCACGCTGCGCATGGCCGCGATCGCCTCCCGATCCGTGGCGGTTGCCACTTCGAGACGTCCCGCTTCCGCGAGGGCGGCCAGCTGCGGGCCGACGCCCGGGTAGTCCAGACCAGCCGACGCGGAGTGTGCCTCGACCACCTGACCGTCCTCATCCTGGAGCATCAGGGAACGAGAGCCGTGGAGGATTCCAGGGGTCCCGCCGGCAATCGCCGCCGCATGGCGTCCGGTCTCTACCCCGTCGCCGGCCGCCTCGGCCACCGCCAGCCGGACCGACGGCTCTCCGATGAACCGGGCAAGGAGACCGATGGCATTCGATCCCCCACCGACGCAGGCCAGCGCCATGTCCGGGAGGCGGCCCTCTACATCGGCGAGCTGTCGGGCGGCCTCGTCCCCGATCCGCCGCTGGAGGTCGCGCACGATCGTGGGATACGGGTGCGGGCCCATCGCTGAGCCAAGGACGTAGTGGGTCGTCTCGACGTTCGTGACCCAGTCACGCATGGCCTCGTTGACCGCGTCCTTGAGGGTTGCGGTGCCCGAGGTGACGGATCGAACCTCCGCGCCGAGGGCGTGCATGCGGAGCACGTTGGGAGCCTGGCGTTGGATGTCCTCCTCGCCCATGAACACGACGCAGGGCAGGCCGAGCAGGGCGCAGGCGGTGGCGGTCGCCACGCCGTGCTGGCCGGCCCCGGTCTCGGCGATGACTCGCGACTTTCCGAGCCGGCGAGTGAGCAGGGCCTGGCCGAGGGCGTTGTTGATCTTGTGGGCGCCGGTATGGGCGAGGTCTTCGCGCTTCAGGTACAGGCGAATCGTGGGCGGGTCTCTAGGGGCTCCTCGGCGACCCGATCCCCCCGCGGCGAGCCGGAGCGCCTCAGCGTACACCGCCGCGGCAAGGCGATCGGCCCGATAGAGTGCCGTCGGACGCCCGGCGAACCGGCCGAGCAACTCGTTGAGCTCGGCCCAGAAGCGTGGGTCGTGGCGGATCCCGTCGTACGCCATTTCGAGCTGCTCGAGCGCACCAATGAGGGTCTCCGGGACGTACCGACCGCCGAAGTCGCGCTCCATCCCCCAGCGGCCGTGCTCGTCGACCTCGAGCAGGCCCGGATGGACTGGCGTCGGCCGAATGCCGAGATTGGGGCGATCGATGCGCGCAGCGCGGGCTCGCTTCGCGAACAGCGCCACGCGCAACGGGTCCTTGACGGGTCGCTTCCCGGGCTTTCGCGGGGCTTCAACGCCGGACGTGACATCGACCCCAACGATCGCGGCCGATCGGAGGGCGGGTCCGACGCTTGCCGGGTCCAGACCACCGGCCAGGATGACCGGGACCTCACGGGCGACGGCGGTCACGAGCCGGTCATCGACGCGGACGCCGGTCCCCCCAGGGTGCGGTCCGCCGGCGGTGTCGAGCATGACCCGCTCAGCTCCCGCCGTGACGTAGGAGCGTACCGCCGCCGCGATCTGCGCGGCGGTCGACTCGTGGCCGTTGCCTGCCCCAGCGGAGGGAAGATGCAGGACCTTCCAGGCGGGTCGCGTGAGGCTCGCGAGAAGGGAGACCGGTTCGTGACCGCTCAACTGGATCGCGTCGGCGTCGAGGGCTGCCCCGACCCGGTTCAATTCGTCGGCCGAGAGGTCGACCGTGATCGGAATGATGGCCGGACGTGAGCCCGCCGGTGCGATGGCTCGCAGCCGGGACGCGAGCGCCACTGCCTCAGGCAACGCCAGGGCGCGAGGCGTCCCGGGCACGAGGTTCAGCCCGACGGCATCGGCGCCGGAACGGACCGCCGCGTCGATACCGGCGGCGTCGGTCACGCCGCAAATCTTCACGAACGGCACGCGATCCTGGTTTGCCGGGTCGGTCGGAAACCGACCCGCGTACACGAACGCCCGGGCCGCCGCCTCGGGATCAACAGAGCGAACCAGCGCTTCTCCGACGAGCGCGGCATCAAAGCCGAGGGCGCGCCAGCCGCGCACGGTCGCGGGCTCCCGGACGCCCGATTCCGCGATGACCAGCCGATCCTCCGGCACGAGGGCGCGCATCGTCGCGGCTCGCTCCGGGTCCACCTCGAGCGTCCGCAAGTCCCGGTTGTTGATCCCGATGAGGCGGGCCCGCGTCTGGAGGGCCGACTCGAGCTCACGCTCATCGTGCGCCTCGACGAGCGGCTCCAGCCCAAGCGCGAGCGCTCGATCGGCCAGCCGCGCGAGGCGCGGACCCGGATGCAGCACGGCCAGCAGTAGAACGAGATCGGCGCCGGCGGCGCGGAGCAGCTCGAGCTGGCGAGTTTCGACGACGAAGTCCTTGGCCAGGACCGGCACGGACACCGCCGCGCGCACGGCCGAGAGATCGGACACCGACCCGCGGAACCAGTGCGGCTCGCAGAGCACCGAGATCGCCACCGTGCCACCGCGTTGGTACGCCTGGGCTCGAGCAACGATGTTCTCGCCCGAGGCTGCGATGGCGCCGGCCGAGGGCGACGAACGCTTGATCTCCGCGATCAGGTG
>JBKKBB010000161.1:0-13288 GCA_046714395.1 Candidatus Limnocylindrales bacterium
TTGGGGACCCCATTTGGCGGGGGGGGCGGGGGGCGTTCCCGGGGGCGGGGGGGCGGGCGCGGCCGACGACGTCGGGGCTGGCGATTCGATCGCGCCGCTCGGCCCGGGTGTCGCGGCCGGTCCACCGCCGAGGGCCACGATCGCCGCCGCGGAGCCCGGGGCGATGTTGGATTCCGCCGCATCGAACAGGTCGACCGCGAACTGGATCGGCGCGTCCGGATCGGCCGGCGGCGATGTGGGCACGGGCGTCGGGGAGCCGGGCACCGAAGACAGCGTCTTGGTGCCGGACGGCACCGCCGACGCGGTCGCGGCAGGGCTCGCCGAGCCGGTCGGGCGCGGACCGATGGGAACCGCCGTGTAGACGCCGAGAAGGTCCGTCTGACTGAACGTGACGCTCCCGCCACCGAGTGTCCCGGGGACGAGTTCCACCGCGCTCCCGTCGGGGCGGGTCACGAACAGACCGGTCGCGCCGGCCGGTACCGGCAGGCTGACGGGGCTGCCCGGATCGATCGCCTGGGCCGGAGCCGCGGAGCCGCCCATCAGCTCGCCGGCCAGATTGGAGATCAGGATCGGAAACGCGACCTGGAGCGGGAGGTCGGACAGCCGCGGTTCGAATGCCAGCACGGCCGCCGGCCGTCCGCCGAGCACACCCGCGTAGAGGAGGGGGGCTCCGCCGGTACCTGGGATGACCGTTCGCGCCCAGGCCGGCAGGACCATTTTGACCGCCGTCCCGACGTGGGTCGTGGACAGGTCGACGTAGCGAAGCATGGGCTCGGCCGGATCGACTGACCCGATCCCCGGATCCTTCAGCGTTCCGATCACCTCGCCGGCGACGCTCGATGTCCTCGGTGCGATCAGGAGGATGGCCGTCGCCGGCAGGGCAGCGGGAAGCGCGCCCTCAAAGATGATCAGGTCGAACAACTCGGGATGCGTGGCCGGGCCGTAGGCCGCCGGCTTCACGCCGTACAGCTCCGTGTTCGGGAGGAACGTCAGCGCCGTCTCGAGGTACGGATCCCCGTCGGAGACGAGGAGGATCCGCCGCAGCCGCTCGGGCGGCACGATCGCCCAGGCGCGGTCGTCGAGGTCCAGCGCGTCGGCAGCCGGGCCATCGCGATCCAGGCGAACCTCGATGACCTGGACGCCCGTGGGGATGTCATCGATCGTGGCCTCGACCCGGGTCTGGGCGTCGAGGAGCAGGTCGCGAGCCTCGAGCAGGATCCCATCGCCGTAGACCTGGAGCCGTCGCTGGGCGGAGGCGATATCAAGATTGGCGACGCTCACGAAGACGGACCGGGTGACTCCGGATCCTCCCTGTCGGACGGCCAGGGCGACGATGGCCTGGTTGCGCCGGTCGCGTCCGACCTGGAGCACCTTGATCGTGTGCTCGAGACGGGTCGTCGGCGGGACGGCCAGCGCCGCGTCCGTGGCGACCAGGATCTCGGCGTCCCCGGATCGCGCGGCAAGTGCGTCGGCCAGGTTGAGCGCGTCCCCGAGGTCGCCCGTCGCTGGCGAGACCTCGAGCCCCTCCAGGGCAGCCCGCACCCGGCCCAGGTCGGTTGTGGCGTTGACCACGACGCGCGCGGTTCGCCCAGCTGCCACGACGCTGACCTTGCCCCCGGCCGGCAGGTCGCGGAGCGCGTCGATGGCGAGCTGCTTGGCCGCGCCCAGGCGATCGGGCGTCACGTCGGTGGCAGCCATGCTCGCCGAGGTATCGATGACCAGCACGAGATCCTGGGCCAGACCGGATGGCCGCTCCAGGAACGGGCGCGCGGCCAGCAGGGCCAGCAGGACCACCAGCAACAGCTGGAGGGCGAGCAGCAGACTTCGCCGGAGGCGCTGCCAGGGTGCATTTGCCTCGACATCGGCAACCAGGCGGTGCCACAGCAGCGTCGAGGGCACGATCGTCTCGTTGCGCCGCAACTTCAGGAGGTACATCGCGATGACAGCCGGGACGAAGAGCAGGCCGAGCAAGGCCAGCGGCGAAAGGAAACTCATCGTCAGCCCACGACCTGACGGCGTCGCAACTCGGCAAAGATGAGCTCGTTCAACGGCACGTCCGTGGACAGCGGCACGTAGGTGGCCCGGCGCCGCGCCGCGAGATTCGCGAATCCCTGGCGCCACGATTCGAGCCGTTCCCGGTAGCCGTCGAGCGTCGCGAGGTCAACCGTGACATCGACGCCCTCGCCCGATTCGACATCCACCAGGCGAAGGTCGCCTTCCAGGGCCGGCTCGAGCTCCTGCGGCGAAAGCACGTGGAGGACGATGAGCTCGGAGCCCGTTGCCGCGAGTTCGCGGATGACGCGATCGGCGTTCGCATCCAGGAGGTCGGACACGAGCACGATCACGCCGCGCCCGGACAATTGGGCCCCGGCGTGCCGTGCGGCCGCCTGCAGGTCCGTCGGGCCGTCGGCCGCGGAGATCCCGGACAAGGCGGCGAGCAACCGGAAGACGCGACCAGATCCGCGCAGCGCCACCTGGCGCCGGCCGGATCGCCCGCCCAGCGAGGTCACCGCAACCCGGTCTTCCGACGCCAGCCCGATGTACCCGAGGGCAGCGGCCGCACGCTGGGCGAAGAGGAGCTTGGACGGGTTGCCCGAGCCCATCGAGGCCGAAGCGTCGATGAGGAAGGAGATCGTCACGTCCTCTTCCTCGATGTACAGCTTGATGAACAGCTTCTCGAGACGCGCCAGCACGTTCCAGTCGAGTTGACGCAGGTCATCTCCCGGGGTGTAGTCGCGAAAGTCCGCAAACTCCACGGATTGGCCGCGTTTGACTGATCTCCGGCCGCCCTTCAGTCCGCCACGCACCGGCGCCCGCATCATCACCTGCAGGCGCTCGAGCTGGCGCAGGAAGCCCTCGTCAAAGACGGTTGGGTCGATGTCCGACGGCAGGAAGGCCGCGCGCGCGGCCCGCCGTTCCGCTGGGCCAGGTTCAGCGCGCTCGGAGCCCGAATCGTCGGGCGGCCGAGCGAGCCCAGTGGACTCGTCCATGGTCTCGATTCGCGCTGGAGGTCGGATCCGGGGCTACTCGACGCTCGGCGGCGAGACGGCGTCCAGGACCGAGCGCACGATCGCCTCGGTCGTGATCCCTTCGGCCTCGCCCTCGAAATTCATGATCACCCGGTGTCGGAGCGATGGCATGGCCACGTCCCGAATGTCGTCGATCGCGACGTTGAAGCGACCGTCGAGGAGCGCGTAGATCTTGCCCGCCGTGACCAGTGCCTGGGCCCCTCGCGGCGAGCCGCCATAGCGAACGTACTCGCGCACCAGCTGCGGGGCGCGCGGCTGGTCTGGATGGCTGGCCGACAGCAGGGCCACGGCGTAGGCCGTGACGTGTGGTGCGATCGGGACGGCGCGCGCGAGGCGCTGCATCGCGACCACCTCGGCCGCCGTGCAGACCTTGGTGGCGACCGGGGCGTCGGAACCGGTCGTCCGATCGACGATCGTGGCGAGGTCCTCCTCCGATGGGAACGGGACCATGACCTTGAACAGGAATCGGTCCAACTGGGCCTCGGGCAGAGGGTAGGTCCCCTCCATCTCCAGCGGGTTCTGCGTCGCCAGGACGAAGAACGGCGGGTCGAGTGGATAGCGCTGGCGCGCCACCGTGACCTGGTGCTCCTGCATGGCCTCGAGCAGGGACGACTGGGTCTTCGGCGTGGCGCGATTGATCTCATCGGCCAGCACGAGATTCGCGAAGATCGGCCCCGGCTGGAAGCGGAAGATCCGCCGGCCGTCCTCCTCGATGAGGATGTTCGTCCCGGTGATGTCGGCCGGCATCAGGTCTGGCGTGAACTGGATCCGGCTGAACGCGCAGTCGATGACGTCGGCGATGGTCCGAACCAGCATGGTCTTGCCGAGCCCGGGCACGCCCTCGAGCAGGACGTGGCTGTTTGCCAGCAGCGCGGTGACGGTCTGACGGACCAGTTCTCGCTGCCCGACGATGACTCGTCCGACCTCGCGCTCGATGTTCGTGGCGCGCTCGGCGAATCCCTCGGGCGTCAGGCGCGGCGCTGCGCCGTCGTCGATGGTGGTCGTTTCCATTGGGTCCTCCGAGGCGTCCGACGCGGCTCCGGCCACGCCGGATCAGCTATTCCTGTGGATCGAGTGAGCTGAAGTAATTGCGCACGTAGTCCTTGACCGAGAGCGGAACGTACCCGCGGTCCAGCGACGTCAGCGCGTACTGGTAGAACTGTGAGAAGACCTCGGAATAGGGCACGTACGACCCTGGATCCGTGCCTGGACCTTGCTGGTTGCCCTGCGTTGTCTGGCCCGATCCGCCCGTCCCTGAGACGTAGGAGGGATCGCCCGGCTGCCCGAGTCGATCGAACGGGGCGAAAATGCTGCCCAGGTCCGACCCCAGAACCGACGGGCGGTTCGGATTGACGGGCCCGCTGGCGCTGCCGCTGCCGCTCGTGCCGGAGCCGAGGTGGGTGGCGTTGGAGCCGCCACCTCCCAGAGATCCGCCCGACCTCTGGCCGCCGGATCCCTGGCCGCCCTGGCCGGACTGGCCGCCGGATCCCTGGCCACCCTGACCGGGTTGGCCGCCGGATCCCTGGCCACCCTGGCCGCCGGAGGAGCCCGGCTGCCCGCTGCTCCCGGGCTGGTTTCCCGGCTGTCCGCCCGTGCCCGGCTGGCCAGCTGAGCCCGTCTGGCCGCTCTGGCCGCTCTGGCCGGTCTGCCCGGATTGTCCCGCGCTGGCCAGGTGGCGCCGGCTGTCCTGCAATTGATTGGCCGCGCCCGTGAGGTCGCGGTTCAGGGCAACGCTGTCCTGGGCGTCCCCCAGGGTCTCGGACAGCCGATCGAGGGCCGACTTCGCCCCGGCCGTGTCGCCTTGAGCGAGGCTCTGGGCCGCGTCGCGAAGAGCCTGCGCGGATGCGCCGCCGGCCTGGCTCGCCGTGCCCTGCAGCTCCGAAAGCTCGCGCGCGAGGTCCTGCTTCTCCGCGTCGGTCATGGTGTCGAGGTCCTGGATCAGATCCTGGAGATCCTGGCTCGCCTCGTCTGGATCGCCGGCCGCGTTAGCCTGCTTGTCACCGGTGGCCGATCGGGACAGGCCCCGGCTCAGGGACGCCAGCGCGGCAGCCCGTTGCTCGTTGGCCGGATTCAGCTGTGAGCGCAGCGCCGCCTCGACCGCCCCGAGCTTCGCCAGGTTGGCGTCGAGGTCGTTCGGATTGGCTCGCAACTGGCGGGCCAGATCCTGCAGCTGTGTCGCCAGACGCGTTCGAGGATCGTCCGGATTGAGACCTTTGGTCCCCAGCTTGTCGGCCAATTCGTCCAGCTTCTCGGCCTGTGCCGCCGCCGCATCGCGGATCGCACGGGCTTGGGCGATGGCCGCGTCCTGCGGGTTGGGCAGGAATACGGCGGGCGCAAGTGCCAGGGTCAGCATCAGGATCGCGGCGGCAGGCCGGCGTGAGAGCCTGGGCCGGAACAAATTCGGTGGGGCGAGGCTGAGGCTCGTGACCGCGTCGTGGCGCTGGCGCCGGACCATCTGGTGCTCCGTCGCGTCCTGATCGAGGGCGATCGCATCGCCGGCGAGGAGCGCTTCATCGTCCGGCGACGGCGGCCCTGCGGCGTCGGGCCGGGCGGCGGCCAGGGCAAGCGCGGATGCCACGCGGTCGCCGAGACGACCCTCACGGTCGACGGCAATGGCCGTCTCCCCGAGAGCTGGTCGAGCCCGTGCGGACACGAGTACGAGGGCCAGCAACGCGGCGAGCGGGATCGCCGCCGCGATGACGGCGGCTGCCTCGATCGGGACAAGCCGTGCAGCGACCGCGACCCCCAGCTCTGCGCCGATGGCCACCGCCAGGGCAAGCCACGCACGACGAACGATCCGGCGTATCCAGAGGGCCCGGCGGTGCAGGCGAAGGCCTGCCCGCAGCCGTTCAAGCTGTGGGTCCAGCGGGCCCGCGATCAGCGTCCGCGGGTCTCCGGGAACGAGCAGCGTCGGCTCCGTGTGGCCGCTTCCAGGTCTGCCAGGGCGGCGCGTGGCCGGCCAGTTGGGGCGCCGCATTCGAGGCATCAGGCGGACCTCTTCCGTTGGAGGCGACGGAGGAATCCCGGCAGGTGAGGGCGCCAACGTCGTGTTGGGGTCACGAGCTGGACCGCGGCAGCCGTGAAGCCGACGGACATCAGCAACAGGGTCAGCGCGGACCGGGGCCAGTAGCGATCCCGGAGAGACTCCTCGGTCGGAAGGACGTCATTGACCACGACATCTCCGCCGATCTTCCGCCCATCGCCGAACTCCACGCACTCGACGGCACTTCCCACGGCCACGCAGTCCGGGGCGACTCCGGGAGCCGGGACGGCACGAACGCCGCCGTCGACAGGCTGGGCGAAGATGAAGTTGCTCCCCGTTACTTCGGCGATGACCGAGCACCAACCGCCGGTTCCGCCCTCGGCGCCGCAGGCGACATCCGCCTGGGCTACAAACGGGTTGAGGTAGAGCAGCGATTCCGGCGGGCGCTGCGACGCGAATCCCTGGGCATCCAGGTTGTTGGCCGTCGTGGCACGGAAGAAGATCCACACGAACGACAGGCCGACGGTCGCGACGAGGACGGCCACGAAGGTCAACCCCGTCGCCGCGCCGCTCCGGCGAAGGAGCGCCGAGAAGAACGTCCCGACCGCGCCGAAGGCGATCGCCGTGATGAACAGGAGGAGGTACCCACGGATCAGGTCGTCGGGCGCGACCCCGCCGTACACAAAGACGAGTGCGGCCACCGGGACCGACGCCAGGATCAGCACGAACACCCAGGTCAGCGCGCTCACCAGCTTGCCGACGACGATGGCCATGGAGGAGATCGGCGTGACCGCGAGGAGATCGAGCGTCTGGCGCTCCCGTTCACCACTGATCGTGCCGGCCGTGGATGCCGGCGCGAGGATCGAAATCATCAGGGTCTGGAGGAACATCAGGGCCACGAAGATCCCGCGCCCGATCGAGGCGGACTGATATGAGGGATCGAACGCGAAGTTGTTTCGAACGCTGTCCTCGAGAATGCGGCCGACCATCCAGGCGAAACCGGCCACGATGAGGACGTACACGGTGACGGACACGAACGCACGCCGCCCGCGCATCCGTCCGCGCAGCTCCTTCACGAGGATCGCGGCGATGCCCGGCATCGCGAACCGCGGCAGGCGATTGCGCACGGACTCGATCATGCGCTCAGCGCCTCCGCAACGGGCTCATCCTGGCCGGTGACCTGCAGGAACAGCTCCTCGAGGTCGCTTGCAGCGCGGGAGAAGCTCGCAATGGCAAGCCCGGCCGTGATGGCGTCCCGGAGCAGCGCCGCCGTCTGGGCATCGTCGCCGCGAAATCCGAGTTCGACGCTTCCGTCGGCCAGGATCGTGGCGGAGGCGACCTCGGGTCGCGCGGCAAACCAGCTTCGCGCGCTCTCCAGCGCCTCACCTTCGGCGATTATTCGGGCCCGCAGGACCGCACCGACACGGAGGCGCTGCTCGATATCGGCGATGCGCCCGGACGCCAGCACCCGGCCGCGGTCAACGATCGCGACGCTGGTGCACAGCTCCTCGAGCTCCGGCAGGATGTGGCTGCTGATCAGGATCGTCTTGCCGAGTGCTCGAAGCTCCCGGAGCAACTCCCGGAGCTCAACGCGCGCGCGAGGATCGAGACCCGACGCGGGCTCGTCCAGCAATAGCACCTTTGGGTCGTGGACGAGCGCGTGGGCAAGGCACAGGCGCTGCTGCATCCCGCGCGACAGGCCCTGGACATACGTGTTGCGCTTGTCGGCGAGGTCCACGAGCTCGAGGAGATCGCCGATGATCCGTCTCCTGGGTCCCGCCTTGAGTCCGTAACAACGGCCGAAGAAGTCGAGGTATTCCCAGACCCGCATGTCGTCATAGACCCCGAAGACGTCCGGCATGAACCCGAGGACGCGGCGGACCTCGTTCGGGTTTCGCCCCACCGACCAGCCTGCGATCTCGGCCTCGCCCGCAGTCGGCTCGAGGAGGGTTGCGAGGATCCGCAGGGTCGTCGTCTTTCCGGCGCCGTTTGGCCCGACCAGACCGAAGATCTCGCCCTCCTCGATGTCGAGGTCCACGCCGGCGATCGCGAGGGTCCGGTCGTAGCGCTTGACCAACCCCTGGGTCCGCACGATCGACGTCACGAGATCACCCCGCTGATCGAGATCTGGAACTGGAAGCCAACCCCCTGATCGGCGGTTTCGTTCACAAACCGGATGAGAATCTGGCCGCTCGCCGGGTCGACATAGCGCGCCGGGTCGGCGAGCGCGTAGGTCGCCCCCTGGCCGAGATGCGGCAACCGTACCCATGCGCCTGCGGCGAGATCGAACAGCTCGACTTCGGGAATCCCGTCAAAACGAGGCGGAACGCAGCCGTCCGGGACGGTGTTCGTGGGATCCGTGCAGGGAACCGGGACAACCTCGAGCGGCTCGATCTTCGTGGCCCCGGCTGCCGGGACCTGCACGCCATTCAATGAAAACTGCAGATCCGAGGCGGCCAGGGACCCACGGAACGAGATCGGCCGATAGCCGATCGTGACCGACCCGGCACCGATGTTGATCGAGTACGGGTCCTTGCTGAAGTAGGCCGCATCCGACGAGATCACGGTCGACGAGATGAGATCCGAGGTGAACGTCGTGGAGCCCTCGATCTCGAGCCCGATCGGAAGGTAGTACAGGATGTTGGCGTTGCGACGAGCAGTCTGGCCCTCAATCCGGACGTCGAGCACTTCGTCCCGGCCCCAGGCCAGCAGGACCGGTCCGTTGGCGTCAAGTGTGCCGATCGTGCCAAACATCGGGTCGTACGTGAGTTGGTCCACCACCGCATGGCGGACCCGACTGCGGAGCGCCTCGTCGGTCATCTGGGAGCTGTCACCAAAGAAGACCTGCCCAAAAATTCGATCGGACATCGACTCAAAGAACGGGTTGCCCGACGGCCGCAGGGAGACCGGCTTCGTGCTGCCCGCCGGCATGTCGCCGACGACCGCAACCGATCCCCCCAGGATGATCGCCACTTTCTCGAGCGTGACCGCAGAGCCGTTGGTGACCGCTCCGGATAGGACACCGTCCTTGAAGGTCAAATTGGCGGTCACCAGGGGCACGCTGGCCGGTGCATCGGCGCGGACGGTGCGCAGCGACGAGAAGCCGACCGCCAGATCTCGCACGACCGCCGGCTCGGCCTGGACCAAATCCAGGAACGTAGCGTCACCGTTGCCGGAGAACTCGCCGGAGGTGGGTGCAGCCAGGAGTGCGCCTCCGTGGACCTCAACCTGGTACGTCGATCGAGTCGGCGAGTAGATCCCGACATAGACCTGCGCCGAGCCCTCGGTCGCGCCGGGGGCACCGCGCACCACGGCCACTTCGTTGACGATGAGATCGCTGCCCCGCAGCGCGGTTCCCGAGACATAGGCCACGACGGCGAAGGCGACCGTCAGGGCCGGCATCGTCACCCACGCCAATTCGCGCCGGTCGAGCCGGCGCAGCACCAGGTAATTGATCGGCCCGATGAGCAGGATGTAGCCGCCGAGGATGGCGATCAGTCCGCCGATCGGTGGCAGTGCAAGCGAGGCCAGCTGGCTCACCGCATTCACGATCTGGCTGTCATCGGACGAGAGGACTGGTCCGCCGGCCGTTCGATTGGGCAGGAATCGCCGCCACATCCCATCCACGTCGCGCGTTTCGGCCAGCCAGTTCGTGGTTGGGTCAAAACCGAGCAGGACGACGCCGCCTGACCCGTAGTCCATCTCGGCCGCAACGACCCGATCTCCGCTGGTCGCGAGTGGACGTCCGGTGCGTAGCGTTCCGGCGAGAGCCGGGAGGTCCGTCGCATTGGCGGGCAGCCGGCCGATCAGTCCGGTCATGGCCGCGGGTGCGACGTCTACGGTTGCGGTCGGACGATAGGGCAGCAGATCGTCCGGGAATCCGGACAGTGTTCCAAGTCCGGCCGTCCCACCTGCGATCACGAGTCGGCCACCGCCGGCAATCCAGCCACGCAGGGCGGTCAGCTGTGCAATGTTCAGGGTGCTGCTGTCGACGTCCTGCCAGATCAGGCGATCGAGGGTGCCCCATGCCTCGAGCCGATCGGGAAGGTCGGCCACACCAAGGGTGACAATGGCCGCCGCGCTGCCGTTGGGGCTCGGGTCGAGGTGCAACTGTCCGACGATGCCCTGCGGCTTCTCGGCCAGGACGCCGATGACGAGCTGCGCGCCGTCATGGGCGGTGTACGGAACGTCGGCGACGACGAGCGATTCGCTGCCCGATACGAGCTCGACCTTGACGGTTCTCCCGAACGTGGGCGGCTGGGCGTGCAGGACGTAGGACTGGCGTGAGTTTGTGGGCAGGTCCACGGGAACAGAAAAGCGTGTTCGCCCGGTGGAACCCGCGGCAAGGCGGATCTCGCCCTTGACCGCCGGGCCGTCATTGGAGAGCTGCACTTGAATGGCCATCCAGGACCCGACCCGGGCGTGGCCCACGAGGAGCGCCCGCGCCTCCATCGTGACCGAGCTCGCGGCGCGCGTGGTGAGGGCCAGCGGGCCGAGGAGTAGCGTCAGCACGGCCAGGGCGGTGGCCGCGGCGCGGAGTCGTGTGGCGGGGGGACGCGGCAGCGCGTGGGCGAGGGTCACGAAGACTCCCTGCTGGCGGGAAGGTGGCGATCCCAGCAACGACGCCGGGTGCGTCCGATAAGTTGCGCAGCGGGCTCAATCAGCGAGCCGTTCGCGGACCCGCAGTCCCTATCGTACGATCCGGGTGCCGACGACCGGTTGGAATCGGAGGGGTTCTCGGAATCGTCAGGCGCACCCGGCTGCGAGCCGGGTCCAGTCGAGGTCCATGTGCCGACCGTTCGTCCGTTCCGCGCGCTCCGCTACGACCCTGAGGCGATCGGCGACCTCGGTCGGGTCATCGCGCCGCCGTACGACGTGATCGGACCCGACGAGCATCGCGCGCTGCTTGCTCTGGATCCGCGGAACGTGGTCCGCCTGGATCTGCCGGCCGGCGAACCCGGGGATGCGGACCCGGACGACCGGTATCGAAGGGCGGCCCGCTTCCTCGCCGCCCGGCGAGGCGACGGCACCCTGCGCCAGGACCCACGGCCGTCGATCTACGTCTATGAGCAGCAGTTCCGTCGACCCGGCAGCGCCGACCTGGAGAGCCGTCGCGGCTTCTTCGCCCGAGTCGGACTTGAGCCCTTCGGCGACGCCATTCGCCCGCACGAGCGGACGCTCCCCGGACCGCGCGAGGATCGCTACCGGCTCCTCCGGGCCACGAACGTGAATACGAGCCCGATTGTCGCGCTGTATCGCGACACGACCGGGCGCGTCGGCGCCGTGCTCGAGTCCGTTGACGCAGACCCGCACATCGTGGATACGATCGATGCCGGTGGACAGCGGCACCGACTGTGGGCCCTGACGGCCGGCGGTGACGGCCGGGCGGAAGCGCTCATCGAGGGTGCTTCAGGGTCCGCCCTCACCATCGCCGACGGTCACCATCGGTACGAGACTGCGCTGCGGTATCAGGCGGAGCGTCGCGCCGGATCGGCACTGTCAGGGCAGGACGAGCCGGGCCATGACTTTGTCCTGATGCTCCTGCTCGAGCCCGTCGCCGGACCCGTGGTCGTCCTGCCGACCCATCGCATCGTGCGTGGACTCGAGTCCGCTGGTCTGAACGACCTCGAGGCGTCGCTCGGCGATCTGTGCGAGATGCGGCGAGGCGCGACCGCCGCCGAGTTGATCGCGGCATTTGGAGCCGGTACGCCGGCTGCGCCGAGCGGAACGGGCGGAGCGGGCCGTTTCGGACTCTGGACGCGCAACGGGGGCTCGGTCCTGCACGCCCGACGAGCTGCCTTCGAGGCGATCCTGCCGCCGGGCGGGCCGGCCGTCCGGCGGCTGGACGTGACCCTGCTCGGAGCCCTCCTGGAGGCTGCTGCCGGTCTGGATACAGCCGCGGTCGCCGAGGGTGCCCGGCTGGTCTACACGAAAGATGTTGCCGAAGCCATCGCGATCGTGGACGCTGCCACGGACGGCGCCGACGCGGCGTTCCTGCTGGACCCGACGTCCGCCGAGGACATCATTGCCGTCGCCGCGGAGGGGGACGTGATGCCCCAGAAGAGCACCTACATCTATCCGAAGGCCTTCACGGGCCTCGTCATCAACCCGCTGGAGAGCTGAGCATGCCCAACACGACGCCCGACGACATCCTCGCCCGAGCGCAGGTCCCATCCGTCAATGGCCGGCCGATCCGGAAGGACGAAATTGAGCTTGACGAGCGCGGCGTCTATGTCGAGTCGTGGCTGCCCGAGCGTCGCTCGCGGCGCAGGCCACTCCTGTTCGTGCACGGCGAGCTCGGCGGGTCCTGGCTCTGGGAGCGCTACCTCGGCTACTTTGCCGGACGCGGCTGGGAAGGCCACGCGCTGAACTTGCGGAACCACCATTGGAGTCTGACCGCCGATCCGGCCGAGCTGTCGTTCGAGATGTTCGTCGAGGACGTCGCGGCAGTGATCGCCAGATTGGGCCCCGGCGTCGTGGTCGTCGGACACGGCATGGGAGGTCTCCTGGCGCTGAAGGCAGCCGAACGGCAGCCGGTCGGAGGCCTCGTGCTGGTGGCGGCCGAGGTTCCGGACGCGCTGCGTCTGCCCGCGCATCAACACGAGTTGCGGGAGATTCCTGAGCTGTACGGCAAGGCGCTCATCGGTTGGGAAACGCTGCCTGAACGGTTGCAACGGGATCATCCCGACCTGTCGATCGCCGACATCCTGCGGATCCAGCACCTGATGGGCCAGAAGCCGCACGAATCGGGCCGCGCCCGGCGGGCCGTCCTGCGCGGGATACGGGTCAACCGGGAACTGTTCGCGAACGTCCCGAAGCTGGTGATCGGCGGCGGTCTGGATCGGCAGGTCCCGGTCGAGTCGATGGAACAGCTGGCCGAATGGCTGGACGCTCCCTACGAGCCGTTCGGAGCGCACTCGCACTACGGTCTGGTCGTCGGAGAAGACAGTTATCAGCAGGTCGCCGACGCGATCCGGACCTTCCTCGAGGTGAATCGACTCTAGTGTTCGGGACCGGTTCGACGGCCGTTTGGTATCATCCGCCGTCTCGCGCGCTGCGCTGCGAGGGTCAGGCCGCATTCGTCTAGAGGCCCAGGACACCGCCCTCTCAAGGCGGAGACCACCGGTTCGAATCCGGTATGCGGTACCAATTCGAAATCGACGCCTCCGGTCCACCGGGGGCGTTTCTCGTTCCCGTACACTGCCGGACCATGACCGCGAGCGATCCCCGCCGGCTGATCATCCTGACGGAGGGTCAGTTTCGCGCCCACAACGCC
>JBKKBB010000162.1:0-32550 GCA_046714395.1 Candidatus Limnocylindrales bacterium
GGCTGGAACGGGGCCGAACCACGATCGCCATCACCCACCGGCTATCCACGATCCTCCGCGCTAACCGCATCCTGGTCTATGACCGCGGCCGGATCGTGGAGCGCGGCACGCACGCGGAGCTGCTGGCCGCCGATGGCCTGTACGCGCGTCTGTATCACGAGCAATTCGAGGGGCCGCGGCAGGCGACGGGATCCGTTATCGCGACCTGATAGCGTCGATTCGCGACAGTACGGTGTAGCCTGCACGTAGGAGCTCCCGGCGACCCGCTGGTACGCCTACGTCGGCATCCCGACGAGCGGGATCCAGGCACCGATCGGAACGAGGCTGGCGGTGATCCTGGGAGTGGCCCTGTCGATCGTCGCGCTGTGCACTTGGCTGGCCGGGCGTCTCGCGACTCGGATGGTCCGTCCGATCCGGACGCTGGCCGCGACGGCATCGGCGGTGGCTGCCGGGCAAATGACCGCGCGGGCCCCCGAAGCCGGCCCGCCGGAGGTGGCGGAGACGGCACGGGCGCTCAATGCAATGCTCGACGTGAACGCGGGCTCGTCGAGGATCTTGGCCAGCACCTCGACGCGCTGGAGCGATCGACCGGGCAGCTCCAGGCGATCGCGTCGGTGACCGAGCTGGCTCTCCTGAACCTGCCGCTCGATGACCTGCTCGGCCAGCTGCTGAAGCGCGTGCGGACCGTCGTGTCGAGTGACAGCGCGACGGTCCTCCTGATCGAGCCGGAAAGCGGTGAGCTGGTTGTCCGGGCATCGCTCGGGGTAGGCAACGGTCGGCGAAGCCGATCCGGGTTACGGTCGGCCAGGGCTTCGCCGGCCGCATCGCGGCCGAGGGACGTCCGTTCGTCGTGCAGGACTCGGCGACGGTCGCGTTCGTGGGAACCACCCTGCCGCGTCGGCTGCGCTCTCTGGTCGGCGTTCCTCTTCGCGTGGGCGATCGGACGATCGGCGTCCTCCACGTCGGTACTCGCGCACTCCGGACGTTCGGCGAAAACGACATCCAGTTGCTGACGCTCGTCGCGGAGCGGACCGCGGCTGCGATCGATCGGGTGCGGCAAGCCGAGGAGCTCGCGCAACACGCCGACGAGCTCGAAGCGCGCGTGGAGACCAGGACGGCTGAACTTTCCGAGCTCAACACCGCGCTTGAATCGGTCGGCGCCACCACGAAGCAGGAGCTTCAGCACGAGATCCAGGAGCGATCGAGCGTGGCGGCTTCACTCACACGGATCACGGCCCTGGAGACGCCGGAGGAGACGGCCGACCTCATCTGTGCAGAGATCCGCCAGACCCTTGGCCTGGCGCTCGTTGGCATCGACTGGTTCCTGAGTGATGCCACGATCATCCTCGCCATCGAGACGCTGGGTGTCGCGCCGTTCGGGCCGGGCGCGCGCATCCCGACGGTCCGCGGGGCGTACCTGCGCGAGCGCACAAGTCGAGGCCCGTGGATCGAAGTTCGGACGGACGAGGACCTGAAGGACCCATACCTCCGTTCCTGGTATGACGCCGGTTTCGATGTCCGGGCGTTCGTCCCGCTCGTGAGTCGCGGCAAGGCCCACGGATTCCTCGTCGCGGCCTCGGGCAGCCATGTGTCAATCGAGGAGATGAGCCGCCGGCTGCCGGCACTCATTGAATATGCGGCTCTAGCGTCGGCGGTTCTCGAGCCCGCACTCAGCAGCCGGACCACGACGGCCTCGGACGTATCGGCCGTGCGCGCCACTATCGCGGCAGGGGCGTTCCAAACGGTCTTCCAGCCGATCGTCGACCTGACGAGCGGCCGCGTGGCAGGGTACGAGGCGCTGACGCGATTCAACGACCGCATCTCGCCGGCCGTTCACTTCGCGAACGCTCGTGCGGCGGGCGTGGGCGTCGAGTTGGAGTTCGCGACCCTCGCTGCGGCGGTGCGGGCGGCAGGTGCGCTTCCACGCTCGGCGTTCGCCAGCTTGAACGTTTCCGCGGAACTGCTCTTGACTGCGGTGGATCTGGCGCCGCTGCTGGCCGGGATCGGCCGGTCGATCGTCCTGGAACTGACGGAGCACGAAGCCGGGATCCAGGCGCCAAGGCTGCTCGAGCAGGTGACGAGACTTGGAGGCGACATTCGGCTCGCGGTAGACGACACCGGCGCCGGCTACGCCGGGTTGCAGCGGGTGCTCGAACTGCGGCCGCAGTTCGTCAAGCTCGATATTGCGCTGGTTCGCAATATTGATCGCGACCCGGCGCGCGAGGCGCTGATCGCGGGCATGGTCCACTTCGCGCGGGAGACAGGCGCCGCGCTCATCGCGGAGGGTATCGAGGGCGAGGGTGAACGGCGGATGCTGCGCCGTCTGGGCGTCACCTTCGGCCAGGGCTACCTCCTGGGGCGGCCTGCGCCTGTCGAGACGTGGGCGGCGAGCAAGCCCGAGGCGAAGTAGGATTCGATCGGTTCCCGCCCGTCGATACGAGGTCTGCATGCCCCGATGACGACAATCCGCACCGCGACGCTCGTCCACGAGGGCCGCAACCGGTTCGCGGCAACGACCGGGACCGGGCGATCGTTCGTGTGGGGTGACAACCCCGCCGCCGCGGAGATGAGCCCGATGGAGACGGTCACCGTGGCGCTGGCGGCCTGCAGCGCGATGGACGTTGTGTCCATTGCCACAAAGAAACGTCAGCGTTTGACGCGCTATTCCGTGCACGTCCGAGGCGAGCAGCGCGACGAGTATCCACAGATCCTCACCCGGGTCGTGGTGACCCACGAGGTCGAAGGGCCCGTGGACGCGGCCGCCATCCGTCGCAGCATCGAGTTGTCCGCGACGAAATACTGCCCGGTCAACGCCATGATTTCCGCCGGCGCCACGGAGGTCCATCACCGCTACCTCATTCATGGCACGGGCTCGAAACCGTACGAGGCTGAAGGCGAGGTCGTGGTCACCGGACCGTACAGAAAGCCCGATCCCGTCGCGTGACGGCGCGGGGCTCGGCCCGGATCGGCTCCGGCGTGGCGGCGCGGGCCGTGGCGTCGGCGTGGCCCAGGAGGGGCCGAGCGTCCAAAGCGGGGCCGGTGTGTCACCTGAGACACAATCCGGACGTGCGGGCCTTCCTCGGGCTGCCGAACGCCCAGCTTCGTCGATTGTGTGCCGGTCCGGGCACGGTTTCCACCGCTTCGAGGCCACACATCCGTCAATTCACCCATGAACGGGCGGGTCGTCCGACCCTGGTACCCCGCGGGCGCGTCGCGGTTGTGTCCGTTAGAGCACAGCTCGGCTCATGTACGGCCGGGGCCCCCCAGGACCAGGATCCGACCTGGGCAGTATCGCGAGTGCATGACTATGCAGATCTGTGTATAGTCATGCGACCGTGACGAGGGCCCCGGCCTCTTCAGCCGCTCAGACGCCCGCCGCGTCCCCCGCGATCGGCGCGCCCGTGCGCGTCGGCGTGATCGGAGCGACCGGGTACGTCGGCGGGGAGTTGATTCGGCTCCTGTCGGGACATCCGTTCGTGCGGTTGGTGGGGCTCACCGGGCGAGATCGGCAGGGAGATCCGGTCGGGGCCGTCCATCCGCACCTCGCGGACACTGGCCTGACCCTCGATTCCGAGCTGGCCGAGGAGGTGGACGCGGTGTTCCTGGCCCTACCGCACGGGGCGGCGGCCCTCCGCGTGCCCGCGCTGCTCGAGCAGGGAGTCACGGTCATCGACCAGGGGCCCGACTTCCGGCTCCGGGACCGCGGGGACTATCCGCGATGGTACGGCTTCGAGCACGCCCATCCGGAGCTGCTGGGGCGAGCTGTCTACGGGCTGCCGGAGCTGCATCGCGCGGCGCTCGTCGGCGCCGCCGCAGGGCGAGCGGCCGGGACGGCAGCGCTCGTTGGCTCGCCGGGCTGCTATCCCACCGCGACGCTGCTCGCGCTCGCGCCCCTGGCACGCGCCGGGCTCATCGCCGATGTCGTGGTGGACGCCAAGAGCGGCGTCAGCGGGGCGGGGCGCGAAGCGAAGGCGGACATGCTCTTCGCCGAGGTCAACGAGAGCGTCCGCGCGTATGGCGTGTTCAATCACCGGCATACGGCGGAGATGGAGCAGGAGCTCGGCGCGCTGGCTCGTGGCACGGGCACGGAGGCCGCGCTGCGCGGGCTCGACTTCCTGCCCCATCTCATCCCGATGACGCGTGGCATCCTGGCGTCCTGCCACGTGCGGACGACGCGTCCGGTGGAACAGGCGGAGCTCGACGCTCTGTACCTCACCGCCTACCAGGACGAGCCGTTTGTGAGCGTGGTCGGATCGCCGCCAGCAACGGGCCACGTGCTCGGCAGCAACCACGCGCGCGTCTTCGTCCGCGCGGACGAGCGGACCGGGCGGATCATCGCGATCGGGGTCATCGACAACCTGGTCAAGGGCGCCGCCGGGCAAGGCGTGCAGGCATTCAACCTCGTGTTCGGACTGCCCGAGACAGCCGGCCTCGAAGCACTGCCGCTCGCTCCGTAGCCGCGATGACCCGCGACGTCGACGTCCGCTTTTCCGTCCCCCCCGCGCTCCCGGCGGTGGAGCGGCGCGCCCGGATCCCTGCCGGATTCATCGCCGGCGGACGAGCGGCCGGGATCAAGACGAGCGGCCGGCCCGATCTTGCACTGATCGTGGTCAGCGGCCAGCCCGCGGCCGCGGCCGCCGTCTTCACCCCGAACGCGTTCGCGGCGGCTCCGGTCCGCCGATCGCAGGCCGTGCTCTCCGCATCGCGCGGCTGGGTCAGCGCCGTCATCTCGACCAGCGGGTCCGCCAACGCGGCCACGGGCGTCGCCGGCGATGAGGATCAGGCGCGAATCGGGGCACTGGTGGCCTCCGCGCTGGGCATCGGTGAGAACGCGGTCCTGCATCTTTCCACCGGCGTCATCGGGACGCGGCTGCCGCTCGACAAGGTGGCACTCGGCGTGGCCGCGCTCGTGCCGATGCTGGCGGCCACGGACGCAGGACTCGAGGCGGCCGCCGTCGCGTTGCGAACCACCGATTCGGTCACCAAGGCGGCCAGCGTGACGATCTCGCTGCCGGACGCTACGGGCGTGGCCCATGACGTCCAGGTAACCGGCATCGCCAAGGGCGTCGGGATGATCCATCCGAACATGGCCACGATGCTGGCGGTGATCCTGACGGACGCGGCGGTCTCCCCGGATCTGCTGTGGTCCATCCTCCGGCCCGTCGCGGCCAGGACCTGGGACCAACTATCCGTGGACGGCGACACGAGCACCAACGACACGGTCTTCCTCCTCGCCTCGGGGGCAGCTGCGGAGGCGGCCGTCGCGGCCGGCAGCCCCGCCACCGAGGCACTCTCCGACGCGATCGAGGCCGTGGCCAGGGACCTCGCACGACAGCAGGCCGCCGACGGCGAAGGCGCGACCTGCCTCCTGACCTGTCAGGTCACTGGCGCCAATGACGATGCCGACGCCCGGGCCGTCGCACGGGCGGTGATCTCGAGCAGCCTGGTCAAGGCCGCTGCCCACGGCAAGGACCCGAACTGGGGCCGGGTCGCCGGCGCCGCGGGCAATGCCAGGCTCGCCCACGCGGCCGTCCTCGAGGCCGGGGGCCTCACCCGCGAGGAGGCCCTCGCGCGCTCCGGAGGGCCGGCGGCCCTCGATCCGGATCGACTCCAAATTGCGATCGCCGGTCATCTCGTGTTCGACGGTGCGGCCGGCGGACCGCAGCCATTCGACCGGGCCGCAGCACGCTCCGCGATGGACGCCTCGGAAATCACGATCCGGTTGGACCTCGGTCTCGGCGCCGGTCACGGCGAGGCCTTCGGCTGCGATCTCACCGAGGAATACGTCCGCGAGAACTCGGAGTACACCACGTGAGCGGGCGCAACCAGGCCGCCGGTCCGGCGCGGCCAGCGCAAGGCGGAGCCGAGCACGCGAGTGAGCGCACTTCGCGGTGCGTGAGCGAGCGCGCGCAGGCGACATCGCAGCGATGGCCCGCCGGGGCGGTGGCCCCATGAGTGAGACCGTCGTCGTCAAGCTCGGCGGCACCACGATCGCCGATCAGGCCCCCGTCCTGTCGGAGGTGGCATTGCTGGCGCGTCGCCGGCCGGTCATCGTCGTCCACGGTGGAGGCAAGCGCCTGACCGAGTGGCTGGAGCGGATGGGCGTCGTATCCCAGTTCCGGGGCGGCCTCCGCATCACGGATGCAGCATCGCTGGAAGTGGCGGCGGCCGTGCTCCGCGGTGTCATCAACAGCGAGCTCGTGGCCGGCCTCCGCGCGCTGGGCGTGGATGCGGTCGGCCTGTCTGGAGTGGACGGAGGCCTGCTGATTGCCGAACGCATCGAGGACCTCGGGTTTGTCGGTCGCGTGGTCGGCCTCCGCCGCGATCTCCTCGATGCGCTGATGGTCGCTCAGCAGGTACCGGTGGTCGCGCCGCTGGCCCGGGATGAGCACGGAATCGTGTGCAACGTGAACGCCGACGACGTCGCGGCCGGGATAGCCGCCGGCATCGGCGCCCGACAGCTGGTCCTGATGACCGATGTCGATGGCGTCCGGGACGCCTCGGGCCGGAAGCTCGACTCGCTGACCGCCGCGGAAGCCGAGCAGCTCATCGAGGATGGGGTCATCGCGGGCGGCATGGTCGCGAAGGTACGCGCCGCGCTCGGGGCACTCGCCTGGGAGGGCACCGAGGCGATCATCGCGGACGGCACCCTGCCGGACGCCGTATCGCGGGCGCTCGACGATCCGACCTTCGGAACCCGGCTTTCGGTCGGGCGCTCGTCGGGCAGCTCGAGGCGCGGCGCGGCATGAGGACGGAGTCGTTGGCCGGCTCGATGCCGCTGGCAAAGCGCGATCGACAGCGCGTCATCCGAGAGATCGTTGCGCGGGAGTCGGTCGCGAACCAGCAGGACCTGGCGGATCGGCTCGCCCGCCGCGGCTTTGCGGTGACGCAGGCCACTGTGTCGCGAGACATAGCCGAACTGGGTCTGGCCAAGATGTGGCGTGGGGAACGGCACGTCTATGTCCTTGCCGACGATCTCCCCCGCTCCCCCACCGATGCCGACGAGCGCCTTCGGCGAATGCTGTCCGACATCCCGGTCACGGTTGGCCGGAGCGGGTTGATCCTCGTCCTGACCGGCAGCCCCGGCACGGCCAGCGTCATCGCCCAGGCAATCGACGAATCGACGCTCAGCGAACAAGTCGGCACCGTCGCCGGCGACAACACACTCCTGGCGCTCTTCGCGGACGAGGCTGCCCTCGGGCGGTGGCTGATCCGCTTCATCGAACTGCAGTCACCGGTCGCCACGGGCGCCGGAACGGAGGGATCCCGATGAAGAAGGTCGTGCTCGCCTACTCGGGCGGTCTCGATACGTCGGTCGCCGTGGCCTGGCTCAAGGAGCAGTACGACGTCGAGGTCGTCACCCTGACGGTCGATGTCGGGGGCGGCTCGCTGCGCGAGGGTGTCGAACGTCGAGCCATCTCGGCCGGAGCGTCGCGTGCCTATGTCGTCGATGCTCGTGAGCGGTTTGTGACTGACTTCGTCTGGCCGCACCTGCAGGCGAATGCGCTGTATCAGGGCGCCTACCCGCTCGCGACGGCACTCGCCCGGCCGCTCATCGCCCAGCTCCTCGTGGAGGTCGCCCAGAAGGAGGGCGCCGACGCGGTTGCCCATGGCTGCACGGGCAAGGGCAACGATCAGGTGCGGTTCGATGTCGCCGTCCACGCCCTTGATCCCGGGCTCAGCGTGGTCGCCCCAATGCGCGTCGGCATGGGCCTGACCCGAGACCAGGAGATCGACTACGCCGCGGAGCGCGGCATCGAGATCCCGATCACCAAGTCGTCGCCCTATTCGATCGACGTCAACCTGTGGGGTCGCTCATGCGAGACCGGCATCCTCGAGGATCCGTGGGTCTCGCCGCCGGCCGATGCCTACGAGTGGACCGTCGCACCGTCGGCTGCGCCGGATCCCGTCGAGGTCACGATCGCCTTCGAGGGCGGCATTCCGGTGTCGCTCGATGGGGGGTTCATGGCGCCGGTCGAACTCGTGGATCGACTGCATGTCCTGGGCGGCGCGCACGGCATCGGACGCGTCGACCACGTCGAGGATCGCCTCGTCGGGATCAAGAGCCGCGAGATCTACGAGACGCCGGCTGCCACGATCCTGCACACCGCGCACCGGGCCCTCGAGGGGCTGACGCTGTCCAAGGACACGCTCCGGTTCAACCAGCTTGTGGCCAACGAGCACGCCCAGCTCACCTACGACGGGCTGTGGTTCTCGGCGTTGCACCGTGATCTTCGTGGGTACGTGGCGTCATCACAGCGGGTGGTTTCGGGCGAGGTCCGGATGCGCCTTGATCACGGGTCTGGGGTGATTGCGGGACGTCGGTCGCCGTTGTCCCTGTACGACAAGAGCCTGGCAACCTATGACGAGGGCGATGCCTTCGATCATGCGTCGGCAGTCGGCTTCATTGAGATCTTCGGGCTGCCGCTGCGGGTTGAGGCGGCGCGACACGGCGCGGTCGGCCAGCACCACGGGGCAGCCTGGGCCTGGACGCCTCCCCTGCTCGCCGAGCTCCCGACTACCCTGCAGGATCCTGACGGGCCAGTCGCCGGCTAGACGCGGCGCGGCGCTGGTACGGCGGTCGAGTCACCGGGTTGGCGCCTGCGCATTATCGGGCCGCGTGGTTTGGTCGCTAGAATTGCACCTCAAATGGGCGAGTTACGCAGGAGACCCTGTTGACATTCAAACCGGGCGCCGACCTTGATCCAGGGCAGGTCCGCGACATCCGCGGCCGAAGAGGATCGACGGGTCTTGCCGTCGGCGGCGGAGGCCTCGGCCTGATCCTCGTGATCGCCTACCTGGTGCTGGGCGGTGATCCCGCCGCACTCAATGGGCTGACCGACGGTGCAAACGGCGGCGTGGTCGGACCCGGCAACACGACCCTCACGACCGAATGCAAGACAGGAGCCGACGCCAACGAGCGGGCCGACTGTCGGATCGTCGGCTACGTGAACAGCGTGCAGGCGTACTGGGGATCCGCGCTTGCGGAAACGAACACCCCCTACGTCAAGTCCACCACGGTTCTCTTCTCCGGGTCGACCTCCTCGGGATGTGGACTTGCGAGTGGGTCGACGGGGCCGTTCTATTGCCCACGGGACCAGAACATCTACCTCGATCTCGGGTTCTTCGAGGCACTGCAATCCCGCTTCGGCGCGAAGGGCGGACCGTTCGCCGAGGCCTATGTCGTCGCCCACGAATATGGTCATCACGTTCAGGACTTGCTCGGGATTCTGAGCGAGCAGGATGGCGGAACTGGCGCCGACAGTGCATCGGTCAGGATCGAGTTGATGGCCGATTGCTTCAGCGGGGTGTGGGCCACCCATGCCACCGAGACGGGATTTCTGAAGCCGTTGACATCCACGGACATCAACGAAGCGCTCGATGCTGCGGCCGCCGTGGGCGACGACCGCATCCAGGAGGCCACCGAGGGCCGCGTCAACCCGGAGGGCTGGACCCACGGGTCGGCAGACCAGCGCCAGACCTGGTTCTCGACGGGCTACCGTGCGGGTGCAGCGGACGCCTGCGACACCTTCGCGACGTCCCCGTAGTTCCGCCTCCCAGCGAGCCGCGGTTCTATCCCGCGGGGATCGCCCTCAGGTCCTCCGCCCGCAGGTGTGCATAGCCGGGTTTGACGACCTCATTGATGAGCGCGAGGCGCTCATCAAACGGGGCGAACGCCGACTTCATGGCGTTGATCGTCAGCCATTCCATTTCGCCGAGGCCGATCCCAAACGCCGCGTCGAGCGCCTCGAACTCAGATGACATGGACACACCGGACATGAGGCGGTTGTCGGTGTTGAGCGTGACGCGGAACCGCAGGCGACGAAGGAGATCGATGGGGTGCTCCGCGACAGAATCAACGGCGCCGGAATGAACATTCGATGTCGGGCACATCTCGAGCGGCACCCGGCGATCGCGGACGAACGCGGCAAGGCGACCAAGCCTGACGGTGCCATCGGGATCCACGGCGATGTCGTCCACGATCCGGACGCCGTGGCCCAGCCGTTCGGCGCCACAGAACTGCAGCGCCTCCCAGATGGATGGCAGCCCGAAGGACTCGCCGGCATGGATGGTGATGTGGAAGTTCTCGTGACGGATCTTGTCGAATGCCTCCAGATGTCGCGTCGGTCGGTACCCGGCCTCCGGGCCTGCAATGTCGAAGCCGACGACGCCGGCGTCGCGCCAACGGATGGCCGCCTCGGCAACCTCGACTGAGCGGGCCGCCTGACGCATGGCCGTGACCAGGACCTTCATCGTGATCGGATGGCCCGCGGCCGCCGCACGCTCGGATCCAAGGCGAAAGCCCTCGAGATTGGCCTCGATGACCTCATCGAGCGTCAACGATCGCTCGGTTGACAGTTCGGGGGCATAGCGGACCTCGGCGTAGGCGACGCCGTCAGCGGCGAGATCTTCGGCGCATTCGGCAGCCACGCGAACGATCGCGTCGCGCTCCTGCAGCACGCCCACGGTGTGGACAAACGTCTCGAGATAGAGCTCCAGGGACTTTCGGTCCGCACCACGACGTATCCAGGCCGCCAGCTCGTCGGGGTCGGTCGTCGGGAGACCCATGTAGCCGTATTCGGCCGCCAGGTCGACGATCGTTCCCGGGCGCAGTCCGCCGTCGAGATGGTCATGCAGGAGCGCCTTCGGTGCGCGACGAATGGTTTCGAGTGTGAGCAAGGACAGCCTCCAGCCGGGTTTGGCGGATCGTACCGCAGGCCGATCCGGATGCGAGTACCAGCCCTAGGACCCTCGAATCAGCGGCCTATGCCCGAGGCGAGGTCAGTCCGGCCCGATCCGCTCCCGAGCGGCAGCCAGGGCCGAGCGCACGCGGTTCGGGGCGGTTCCCCCGAGGACATCGGGGGCAGCCAGGGCACGTTCAACGCCGGCCGCCGCTCTGAGAGTGGCTCCGATACCCGGGTCCGCGCGCAGGCTTGTCGCCGCGTCATCGTCCACCGAACTGAGCGCCGCGATCACTTCGTCGTCGGTGACCAGGTCAAGCCGCACGCCGCGCGTCTCCGCGGCGGCAACCAGCGTTCCGGCGATGTGGTGGGCGCTCCGGAATGCCACGCCGCGTCCAACCAGCGCATCGGCGGCGGCCGTCGCCGTGGTGAACCCTTCATCCGTCGCTTCGCGCATCCGCCCAGCGTCGACAACGAGCGTGTCGATGAGCCCGCTCATCACCGCGAGCGACGTTTCCAGCGTGCCGATCGCGCGGAACAGCGGCGGCTTGTCCTCCTGGAGGTCCCGCTGGTACGCCAAGGGCAACCCCTTCAGGATCGTCAGCATCTCGGCCAGGGCCGCGATCACGCCCGCCGTGCGTCCGCGGACGAGCTCCGCGGGATCCGGGTTTCGCTTGTTCGGCATCATCGAGCTGCCTGTGGAGAAGGCGTCCGAGACGCGCACGAACCCGAACGCCGGGTTGGACCACCAGGTAATCTCTTCGGCCAGGCGTGAGAGATGGACCATTGACAACGCCGCGGCCGCGAGGATCTCGACCACGAAGTCGCGATCCGAGACCGCGTCGAGGGAGTTGGCAGTCACCCCGTCGAAGCCGAGATCGCGGGCGGTCGCAACGCGGTCCAGCGGATAGGCCGCACCGGCCAGCGCGCCGGAGCCGAGCGGCGAGACGTTGAGGCGCCGGCGGGCATCCGCGAAACGGCCTCGGTCGCGCTCCAGCATCTCCACGTACGCCAGGAGGTGGTGGGCGAACAGGACCGGCTGGGCAGGCTGGGTGTGCGTGCTGCCGGGGAGGATCGCGTCGCCGTCACGCTCGGCCAGCCCCACGAGGGCCCGTTCCATGCCGAGGAGCGCGCCGTCGAGCCGATCGACCGCCCGGCGAGTCCACAGGCGCAGGTCCGTGGCGACCTGGTCGTTACGCGATCGGCCGGTGTGAAGCTTCCGCGCCAGGGGCCCGATGCGCGCCTCGAGCGCAGCCTCGAGGTTCATGTGGACATCCTCGAGCGCCGCATCCCATTCGACCGTCCCGGCCGCGACCTCAGCCAGCAGCCCCTCGAGGCCAGCCACAAGGGTCGCGACCTCGGCGTCGCTCAGGATCCCGGCTCGCCCGAGCCCACGGACGTGGGCGATCGAACCCGCGAGATCGTCGGCCGCCAGCGCGGCATCGACCTCGATGGAGCGCGTGAATTCGACGACGCGTGGATCCGTTTCGCCCGAGAATCGTCCGCCCCAGCGTTGCATGGCACCTCCGCGCGGATCGTACCGCGTGAAGCTGTGCGGGAACTCAGCCGCGCGAAGTGCGACCGCGAACGGCCTTGACGTGTACTGCAGAAGCGGCCCGGAGCTCATCCGCGGCCTGTTCGGCGGTCAAGTCCCGCTGGGCTTCGGCGAGCAGCTCATAGCCGACCATGAACTTGCGGACGTTGGAGCGCAGCAGGGGCGGCAGGAAGTGGCCGTGGAGCTGCCAGTGGTCCGTGGCACCAGCGCCGAACGGCGCCTGATGCCACCCCATGGAGTACGGGAAGGACAACCCGAAGAGGTTGTCGTAGCGGGTCAACAAGCGGATCAGGATGTCAGACAGGTGATCGCGCTGCGTCGGCGTGAGCTCCGGCAGGCGGCCGACGGGCTGGCGAGCCAGGAGGAGCGTCTCGTACGGCCAGGCAGCCCAGAACGGGACTACGACCACCCAGTCGTCGTTCTCCTCGACGACCCGCGGCCCAGCGGACTCCTGGGCAGCGTAGTCGAGGAGGAGCCGCCCGCCAGACTCGGCCCGGTAACGTGCTTGCGCGGCATCCTCCTTGACCGCTTCGCGCGGTAGCGCTGTACCCGCCCAGACCTGGCCATGAGGGTGCGGGTTGGACGCGCCCATGATCTCGCCGCGGTTCTCGAACACCTGGACCCATTGGTACGTGCCACCGAGCTGGGTGGTTTCATCTGCCCAGACATCGACCACGTGACGAACGGCATCCGCGGACATCAGCGCAAGGGTCAGGTCGTGGCGGGGGCTGAAACACAGCACATGACAGGCGCCTTCCTCGCCTTCAGCCCGCAGGAGGCCGTCCTCAATACGCTCGGTCGAGGTGCCCGGACGAAGGGCCGAGAAGTCATTCGTGAAGACGTAGGTCGTGTCATAGGTCGGGTTTCGCTCTCCATTCGCGCGGACGTTTCCGGGGCACAGGTAGCAGCTCGGGTCGAACGGGGGCAACGCCTGGGTACCGGAAGACTCGCGCCGTCCCTGCCAGGGGCGACCCGTGCGACCGGCCGAAACGAGGATCCACTCGTCAAGGAGCGGGTTGTAGCGGCGGTGCGGCTCGCCCGACAGTCGATCGAGTGATGAGTCGCTCCGCGGCTCGCCGATGTCGCTCACCGGGGAGAAGAAACGCCGGTTGCGTCCGCCAGGGACGCGACCGGAGGAGGAGCACCGTTCTCACGCACCACAACAAGCTCGCGAACCTCACTACGGAGCGCCGCGCAGGCGTCCTCGTCCAGCCCCGCGTCCGTGATCAGCACGTCGGCCTGGTCAAGGCGTCCGATCGAGCTGATCCCGATCACACCCCACTTGGTGTGGTCGGCCAGGACGACGAGGCGGCGACCGGCCTCGACGAGGGCTCGGTTCGTCTCGGCCTCGAGCAGGTTCGGCGTCGTAAATCCGGAATGTGGGTCCATGCCGTGCACGCCCATGAACACGAGATCGACGTGGATCGTCCGGAGGGCCGAGACCGCGAACGGCCCGACGAGTGCGTCGCTCGGAGTGCGCACCCCGCCCGTGACGATGATCGTCTGGTCAGGCCGGCCCATTCGGTACAGAACATCCGCGACCGGCACCGAGTTCGTGACCACCGTCAGGCCCTCGATGTCGGTGAGCCGACGCGCCAGGGCGTAGGTCGTCGTGCCCGCGGACAGGGCGATCGCCATTCCCGTCGTGACAAGATCCGACGCGGCCGCGGCGATGGCGTCCTTCTCCGCCAGCTGAAGCTCGGATTTGACGACGAACCCGGGCTCGAAGAGCGAGCTCCCGCTGGTCAGGGTGGCGCCGCCGTGGACCTTCTCGAGCAGGCCCTGCTGATGCAGGAGCTCCAGGTCCCGCCGGACCGTCATGTCGGAAACACTGAGGTCGCGAGCAAGCTCCGCGACCCGCACCGCACCGTCCTCTCGGACGCGCTCCAGGATGTACGTCTGACGCTGGCGAGCGAGCACGAGCAGTTGGGTCCTCCGGCTCCAGCGATGACCGATTGGCCAAAGGTTCGCGCAGGAACGCTCAAATGTCAACGTCAGATCAAACAGACTTTCGCACGACCAACCCCAGATAATCCTTGACATGCGAGGGAACGCACCCCAAACTCGTGTTTGGTCATGTCGGTTTGTGTGCGTCCTGGCCGACCCGTGGCGACCGTAGCTGGAGGAGAATCGCTGTAATGGCAGATCACAGACTGTCGCGGAGGCCGGGGGACACGGCCGACGCGTCTGACCGGCTTCGAACGAAGTCCGGCCGGATCCTTGTCCTCGGCACGACCCTCGTCCTGATTGCGACCGCGTGTGGCGGTGGCGCCTCGCAGGCGCCGGCAACGCAGGCCCCCACGAGCGCGCCCGGGTCAACGACCCCAACGGAGGCACCGAGCCTCGGGGAGACGACCCTGGGCTCGAACGAGAGCGACGAGAACCCGAAGAACGCCGTCCAGGCGATCGTCGACTACTGCCAGGGGCAGACGGGGATCACCGTCAAGAACAACGTCAACGATCACAACACGTTCCAGAACCAGATCAGCTCGTACTTGCAGGGCGCCCCTGACGACGTCGTCAAGTGGTTCGCCGGCAACCGCGTCCGCTTCTTCGCGGCGCAGGGCCTCCTGTCGCCCATCGACGACGTGTGGGCGGACATCGAGCAGTACCTGACCCCGGGCCTCAAGGCAGCCTCCCTCGGCGCCGACGGCAAGGCCTACTTCGTCCCCGTCTACAACTACCCATGGGTCGTCCTCTACCGCAAGAGCCTTTTCTCGGAGAAGGGCTACACGATCCCGAAGACCATCGATGAGTTCAAGGCCCTCGGCGACAAGATCAAGGCCGACGGCCTCGTGCCGCTCGCCCTCGGCGACCAGGACGGCTGGCCGGCCATGGGCACCTTCGACATCCTCAACATGCGCATCAACGGGTACGCCTTCCACATCGACCTGATGGAAGGCCGCGCGAAGTGGAGTGACCCGAAGGTCAAGGCCGTCTTCGAAACCTGGCGTGACCTTCTCCCGTACTTCCAGGAAGGATCCCCGGGCCGCACGTGGCAGGACGCCGCAAAGGCCGCCCTCGTTGACAAGTCGGCCGCGATGTACTTCCTCGGCACGTTCGCGGTGGAGCAGGCCGGCGACGCCGCGAGCGACGTCGGGTTCTTCCCCTTCCCGCTCTTCGGAACGGCGTACGACGGCGAGAACGCCATTGACGCCCCGATCGACGGGTTCATGCTCAGCGCGAACCCGGGCAACCCGGAAGCGGCGAAGGCTTTCCTCCGCTGCGTAGCCACGCCCGAGGCACAGGTCGCCTACGTGACGAGCCCCGGCATCGGCAGCGTGGCGGTCTCGCCACTCGCCGATACCAGCAACTACACGGAAGTTCAGAAGATGTCAGCCGACGTCCTGAAGTCCGCGGGCAACATCGCCCAGTTCCTCGATCGCGACGCAAGGGCCGACTTCGCCGGCCCGTCCGGGATGCAGGGCTTCCTCATCTCGTTCCTGACCGACCCGACCCAGGACTTCGACAAGTTCCTGGGCGACATCCAGGCCTACTACGACTCCCTGCCCCCGCAGTGATCGCACGGAACCTGATCTTGACATGACCGTCCGAGGACCCTCCTCGGCGACCCCCACCCCGTCGGCGTCGGCCGGCGGGGTGGGGTCATCTTTACGCCGTACCCGGCGCCGACGTTTCAGCCTGCTCACCCGCACTGACAAGATCACGATCGCCCTGATGGTGGCTATCCCGACCACCCTCGTCGCGGTCTTGATCCTCCTGCCGACGCTCGCGTCGATCCTCCTGTCGTTCACGAGCTGGAACGGGATCGGCGGCTTTGACAGGATCGAGTTCATCGGCCTCAAGAACTACACCGATCTCATCAACATCTACAAACCGTTCTGGCCGGCGGTCTCCCACAACGTCATCTGGCTGGTCTTCTTCCTGTTCGTCGCGACGCCGCTCGGGATGTTCCTGGCAGTGCTGCTCGACAAGAACATCCGCGGAACCCGGTTCTACCAAGGTGCGCTGTACATGCCCGTCGTCCTCTCGCTGGCGGTCGTGGGCTTCATCTGGCAGCTGATCTACGCGCCGGAGCAGGGCCTCCTGAACAACCTCCTGGGCCGCACCGCTCAGGGCAACCAGATCTCCTGGCTGGGCGACCCGAGCCTTAATCTTTGGGCCATCCTGGTGGCCGCCAGCTGGCGGCAGGTCGGATACGTGATGATCCTCTACCTCGCCGGGCTCAAGAGCGTGGACCCGTCCCTGCGGGAAGCGGCGTCAATCGACGGCGCGAGCGAGTCACAGACCTTCTTCCGGGTGGTCTTCCCGGTGTTGCGGCCGATCAATCTCGTCATTCTGGTGATCACCGTGATCGAGTCTCTCCGGGCGTTCGACCTCGCGTTCATTACCAACAGGGGCCTCAACGGCCTCGAGCTGCTCTCGACGCTCGTCACGAACAACATCATCGGTGAGACCAGCCGGATCGGGTTCGGCTCCGCGATCGCTGTCGTGCTGCTGTTCGTGTCGGTCGGGCCGATCATCTTCTACCTGTTCCGTGCGCTCCGGGAGGAGAACGAGTGATGCAGGCAGCCGGAGTTGCTCAAATCACGACTGCCAGGCGCTGGCCTGCCAAGCGTCTCCGCCGTGCCCTGCTCCACGCGTTCCTCATCTTCATGAGCCTCGTGTGGCTCGCGCCGATCCTCTGGGTGCTCTACACCTCACTCCGACCGTATGCCGACACGGGCGGCGATCCCCGCGGCTATGTCTCCGTCGGCGGGGCATACAACCTGGACAACTTCTTCAACTCGTGGACGAAGGGCGAGCTGGTGAAGTACTTCGTGAACACGATCATCATCCTGATCCCAGCCGTGATCCTGGTGCTCCTGCTCGCGTCGATGATGGCGTTCGCCGTATCGCGCTACTCGTGGCGGCTCAACGTTGCCATGCTGATGTTGTTCACCGCGGCGAACCTGCTGCCGCCCCAGGTCATCATCACCCCGCTCTTCCGGATTTTCCTCGTACCGCTTGGGTTGCCGGAATTCCTCAGCGACAACGGGCGCTTGTACGACCAGTACCTGGGGATCACGTTTATCCACGTCGCGTTCCAGCTCGGCTTCTGCACGTTCGTCCTCAGCAACTATATGAAGACGATCCCCAAGGAGTTGAATGAGGCCGCGGTGGTCGATGGGGCCGGGGTCCTCACGACATACTGGAGCGTCATCCTCCCGCTGACCCGTCCGGCCCTGGCCGCCCTCGCGACGCTCCAGGTGACATGGATCTACAACGACTTCTTCTGGGCACTCACGCTCATGAAGACCGGTGACCGATACCCCATCACATCGGCGCTGAACAACCTCAAGGGCCAGTTCTTCACCGACTACAACCTCGTGGCGGCGGGATCGATCATGGTCGCCATTCCCACGCTGATCGTCTTCTTCGCACTTCAGAAGCAGTTCATCAGCGGCCTGACGCTCGGCTCAACGAAGGGTTGAGTCGGCAGCGCATGAGCGCCAGCCGGGCTTGGTCGGACCCGGGCCTGCTTGGCCGCGGCCGCGTGCCGATGCACGCGGTGCCGCACGAGGATCGGCATAGCCTCGACGGAACGTGGCGGTTCCAGCTCCTGGGGAGCCCGGACGAGCCCCTCAGCGATCACTGGCGCGAGGCCGAGGTGCCGGGCTGCTGGACGATGCAGGATACCTGGGACCGGCCGATCTACACCAACGTCCAGATGCCGTTCCCGGGCTTGCCACCCACTCCGCCGGCGGAGAACCCGACGGGCGTCTACGAGCGGTCGTTCGTCGTCCCTGACGCGTGGGCGGGCCGCCGCATCGTGCTCTCGGTCGGCGCCGCGGAGAGTGTCCTCATCGCGAGCCTGAACGACGTCGAGATCGGGTTGAGCAAGGACTCGCATCTGGCGGCTGAATTCGACCTGACGGATCTGCTTCGGCCCGGGACAAACGATCTCCGCCTGGTCGTCGTGAAGTGGTCCGACGCCACGTTCATCGAGGATCAGGACCAGTGGTGGCATGGCGGGATCACCAGATCAGTCAGCCTCTACGCGACTGAGCCAACGTATCTCGCCGATCTCGACATCCGGGCTGGTCTGACGACGGATGGTGCATCCGGCACCCTGGAGATCGCGGCGACCGTTCGGTGGCCGGATGGCGGTCGCGTCTCCGGCTGGCGAGTTCAGGCGGAGCTGCGCCGACCCGGGATCGGAGCACCAATCCGACTCGTGGCCGACGTGCCGGCGCTCCGGCCGCACGGCCGCCGATCCCACGCCGGCTGGTACGACGGGCCGCCCCGACGGGGCGAGCTGGAAGTGATCGGCGAGGCGGCCGCCGGCATCCGGCTTGACGCGGCCGAGGCGGCGGCACGAGAGGAGACCATCGCGGCCCATCTGGCAACGCCGGCGGTTGCCCGTCTGGAGGCCGTCGTCCCGGACGTCATGCCGTGGTCGGCCGAGCTTCCGACGCGCTATCCGCTGACCGTCACGCTGCTCGACCCAGGCGGGCGGGCCATCGAGGAGGCCGCCGTCTGGGTCGGATTCCGGTCCGTGCAGGTGGCCGGAAGCGAGCTCCTGATCAACGGGCGCGCCGTCTTGATCCGCGGCGTCAATCGGCACGACTTCGATCCCGCGACGGGCCGCGTCATTCGGCTCGAGGACATGCGGGCCGACCTCGTCCTGATGAAGCGTTTCGGGTTCAATGCCGTCCGCACGTCGCACTACCCGAACGACCCACGCTTTCTCGATCTTGCCGATGAGATCGGGTTGTACGTCATCGCCGAGGCCGACATCGAGTCGCACGCGTTCTGGGGTTCGCTGTGTCACGACCCAGGCTACCTTGGCGCCTGGGTCGACCGCGTCTCCCGGATGGTCCTGCGAGACCGGAACCACGCGTCGGTCATCGCATGGTCGCTGGGCAATGAATCGGGCTACGGCGCCAACCATGATGCCGCGGCGGCCTGGGTCCGGCGTGTCGACCCGTCGCGTCCGCTCCACTACGAGGGGGCGATCCGCTTCGACTGGACCGGCGGCGAGCGAGTGACGGACATCATCTGCCCCATGTACCCGTCGATTGCCGCCCTGGTTGCGCACGCCGAATCGGGTCGCCAGCGTGGCCCGCTCATCATGTGCGAGTACTCGCACGCGATGGGCAACAGCAACGGGACGCTTGCCGAGTACTGGGACGCGATCGAGCGAACACCCGGCCTGCAGGGCGGCTTCATCTGGGAGTGGCGAGACCACGGGCTCGATCAGCGGCTGGCCGATGGGCGCCAACGAACCGCCTACGGCGGCGACTTCGGGGACGAGCCCAACGACGGCAACTTCTGCATCGATGGGATCACATTCCCGGATCAAACCCCAAAACCGGCGCTCTGGGAGCACCGGGCGATGGCCTTGCCCGTGCGCGTCCAAGCCGCCGCCGCGGACCTTGCGGTCGGCATCGTGGAGATCGAGAACCGGGCCGACTTCCAACCGCTCGACTGGCTATCCGCGAACTGGCAGATCAGCGATGAGACGGGGATCCTGGCCCTCGGTGCGATGACGCTGCCCGCGGTCGGGCCCGGCGGGCGGGCACAGGTGTCCCTCGACGGCTGGCCGGGGCCCCCGGAACCTGCTTCCGGCGAACGGTGGCTGACCATCTGCTTCGCGACGCGGGCCGACGCCCCGTGGGCCCCGGCCGGGTTCGAGGTCGGGTCGGCACAGCTCCTGCTCACCCCCGGTGAGCCGACGGCGCGAGCCGCCGGCATCACACTCGAACGGGCGATTGTCGGACCGGATGGACGGCTGCACATCCAGGGCCTGACTGATGGGCCGCACCTCTCGCTCTGGCGGGCGCCGACGGACAATGACCGGATCGGTGGCCTCGCCGACACATGGGAAGCCTGGGGCGTGGATCGCCTCGAGCGGCGGCTCGTCTCGATCGAAGAGGCGCCGGACGCGCTCGTGGTCAAGCTCGCCTGGCGAACACGAGCTGGCGTCGAGATCGCGCACGAGCAGCGGCTCGCCGCGTTGGACGGTGGCGGACTCCACGTGACCGAGACCGTCGAGATCCCCGCGGATCTGAACGACCTTGCCCGGGTCGGGACGGTTCTCGAGCTCGGGGCGGGCCACGACGCCTTGACCTGGTACGGCCGCGGACTGGAGGAGACCTACCCCGACCGCCGGAGGGCGGGCACGATCCGCCGCTGGCGCTCGACCGTCGCCGGGCAGCACGTCCCGTACGTGCGCCCGCAGGAGAACGGTGGCCACGCCGACACTCGCTGGCTCGAACTCCGCCAGGCCACGGGCGCGGGCCTGCGGATTACCCTCGACCGCCCGCGGCAGGCCTCGGCAACCCACTTCCGGGCCTTCGACCTTGCGTCGGCGACGCATCGAGAAGAGCTGACGCCACGCCCGGAGACCGTGATCCACATTGACGCTGTGCACCGCGGCCTCGGGACCGCGAGTTGCGGACCGGATACGCTGCCCGACTATCTCGTCCCGGCTGGACCCCACACCTGGAGCTGGACCATCGAGCCGATCTCGGAGACCGACTGATGCCCATCACCTGGAGCGACGCGAACCGCGAGCTCCATCTTCACAACGCGCACCTGAGCCTCGTCCTCGCCGTGGTCGAGAACGGGTGGCTTGAACAGCTCCACTTCGGGGCTCCCCTGGACCCGAGCGCGTCCTACCGACACCTGGGCCCCGTGGGGTTCCGTGGGTTCACGAACCACGACGATGAGTCGATCGGGCTGCTCGTCCCGACGCCGGGCATCGGCGACTTCCGAATCAGCGCGCTGGTCGTCGAGGGACCGGACGGCGCATCCGTGTTGGATCTGGTGTATGCCGGGCACCGGGTCAGCCCGGGCAAGCCGGCGCTGCAGGGGCTGCCGTCAACCTACGTCGAGGACGACGCCGAGGCGACGACGGTCGAAGTGGACCTGGTGGACGAGATCAGCGGCCTCAAGGCAACGCTGACGCTCACGCTGTTCGAGAACCGTCCGATCCTCGCCCGGTCGATGCGCCTTACGAACACCGGCGACCGGTCGCTCATGGTCCGCACGGCGATGAGCGCCGCGGTCGACCTCCCCGCCGGACCGTGGGAGCTCCTCGCCTTCAGCGGGGCGTGGGCGCGCGAACGCCGTCCTCATCGCGCCGCGCTTCTGCCGGGCCGGCGTTCAGTCGGCAGCCTCCGGGGGGCAACCGGCCACCAACAGGATCCGTCGCTCTTCCTTCTCCGCCCCGGGACGTCCGAAGTGCACGGAGAGGGGTTCGCCCTGTCGCTCGTCTACTCGGGCAACTTCCTGGCCGAGGCCGAAGTTGGCTCCCGTGGCACGACGCGCGCCCGCATCGGCATCCACCCAGACGGGTTCGGCTGGGTGCTCGAACCGGGCGGAACCTTCGTGACGCCGGAGGCGGTCGTGACCTGGTCTGGCGATGGAATTGGGGCCCTGAGCGAGGCGTTTCATTCCCTCTATCGCGAACGGCTGGCCCGCGGCGTATGGCGTGATCGCCCTCGGCCCGTTCTCCTGAACAGCTGGGAGGGGGTCTACTTCGACTTCGATCACACCAGGCTCGTCGAAATGGCCCGGGCGAGCGCAGACCTCGGCATCGAGCTCTTCGTCCTCGATGACGGCTGGTTCGGGCGGCGCGACAGCGACGACAGCTCGCTCGGCGACTGGACCGTCGATCAGCGCAAGCTGCCCGGCGGCCTCCGACCGCTCGCAGCGGAGATCGAGGGCCTGGGCCTTCAGTTCGGCCTCTGGATCGAGCCTGAGATGGTCAGCCGGCGGAGCCGCCTGTTCGAGGAGCATCCGGATTGGGCGATCGGTGTCCCGGGCCGGCCGCGGACGGAGATGCGCCAGCAGCTCGTCCTCGACCTGTCGCGGCCGGAGGTCGTGGACCACCTCGAGAAGGCCATCGCGGATGTCCTTTCGAGCGCCCCGATCCGGTATATCAAGTGGGACATGAACCGCAACATCACCGAGCCTTACGGCGGCTCGCTGTCACCGGAGCGGCAGGGTGAGTTCTTCCACCGCTACATGCTCGGGACGTACGAGCTGTGGCGCCGGCTGACGACGCGCTTCCCTGAGATCCTCTTCGAATCGTGCGCCGGGGGCGGCGGGCGTTTCGACCCGGGCATGCTGGCCTATGCTCCGCAGGCTTGGACGAGCGACGACACGGATGCGGTCGAGCGACTGGCGATCCAATGGGGTACGTCACACGTCTACCCGCTGAGCTCGATGGCTGCCCATGTCTCGGCCGTCCCAAATCACCAGGTCGGCCGGGTCACGCCGATCGGCACACGAGCCGCCGTGGCGTTCTTCGGTGTCTTTGGATATGAGCTCGACCCGCGGACGCTCACAGACAGCGAGCGGACGGAGATCAAGGCCCAGGTCACGTTCTACAAGCAGTACCGCGACGTGCTCCAGCGTGGGCATTTCATCCGCTTGCGGAGCCCGCTGGGGGCGGACGACGCGGCCTGGATGGTCGCGACGCCAGACCGGCGCACGGCGATCGTTGCCCACATCAGGATCTTGGAGCGACCCGTCCCGTTCCCGGACCGGCTGCGTCTTCGCGGTCTGGATCCCGAGGCTGCCTACCAGGTGGCCGCGTGGAGCGGTCCGGGCGGCCTTGACTCCGGGAACGCGGTGCGGCGCGGCGGCGACCTCCTCATGAGCGTCGGGCTCGGGCTCGAGCCGGCCGATCCGCCGCCATTCGCGACGCGCGGCGACTTCTCCGCGCGGCTCTGGGTGCTCACCGCCGACTGACCGCCGACGTGCTGACGCGTCCGCGGCTGGGGCCACGGCTCGCCTATGCGCCCCGCGGCGGGAAGTACCCGGCACCGTCAGCGGCGTCCACGACGAAGATCTGCGGCGTCAGCCCCGTCCAGGCCTTGTAGTCGCGCTCCACGGCCGCGCGAAGCTCGTCCGAGCGGCCGCGCTCTACCAGGTTGACGGTGCATCCGCCGAACCCGGCTCCCGTCAGCCGCGCCGCGACGACTCCCGGGGTCCCGACCGCGATCTTCACGAGGGCATCGAGCGCCGGCGACGAAACCTCGAACCGATCGCGCAGGGACGCGTGGGACGCGCCGAACACGCGCCCGACGGCGTCCGGGTCGCGGGCTCGCAGGGCTGCCTCCGCCTCCACGACCCGCGCGTTCTCGGTTACGACGTGGGCCGCGCGAGCGTAGGCCACCTCGTCGAGGAGGTCGCGATGGAGCTCCAGCATCTGGACGCCGACATCTCGCAGGGACTCGACGCCGGGTTCCCGGGCCGCGATCGCCGTGACCGCCCTGGCGCACTCGGCGCGGCGAGCGTTGTACGCCGACGCCTCCAAGCGCCGAGGGCTGCCCGAGTGACAGACGACGATCTCGAGTTCCTCCGGGATTGGTACCTCGTGCCAAGCCAGCGATCGGCAGTCCAGCAGGAGCGCGTTGCCGGCTCGGCCCATGGTCACGGCGAACTGGTCCATGAGCCCGCACATGACACCCACGTACTCGTTCTCGGCCCGCTGCGCCGTCTGGGCGAGGGCCATGGGCTCGAGACCGGGTTCCGCGCCACCCGAGAACGCCCAGGCCGCCGCGAGCTCCAGCGCCGCCGACGACGACAGGCCCGCGCCAGCCGGGATGGAGGAATGAAGGATCCCCCGGAACCCACCGACCGGGAGGCCCGTCCCACGGAGTGCCCAAGCCGTGCCGGCGACGTAATCGAGCCACGTCCCCCGCCTCGGCCCCAGGTCGCGAAGATCGAGCACACCGCGCTCGCCCGTCGCGACGAGTGTCAGTTCTACCCGGTCGTCGTCCGTCGGTACGAGCGCGACCCGAATCTCGAGACTGATCGCGGCGGGCAGCACCAGACCATCGTTGTAATCCGTGTGTTCGCCAATGAGATTGACCCGCGCGGGCGACCGGAGGACCCGAATCTCATCCGGCCGCTGGGCAGCCGTCGGATCCAGGCGGATCAGGCTCTCCCGGAGGTCCGACGCATCGGGATCGAGCAGGGCGTTGGCCGTCGTCATGTCAGGTTCGATGCTACCGGTCGAGCGCGTGTCGAGCTGCCGTCGCGCCGTCGAAGCCGAGGATCACGCCACGCGGGGCGGGTCCGGGAGGCACGGATCGCAGGGGGGCGACCAGATCTGGTCATGTTCCGACTGCTGGCGCGGCTCGGCGCGACGCGGACCTCACTCGTTGCCTACATCCTGCCGGTCGTGGGCATTGTCGCCGGCGCCCTGGTCTTCCAGGAGACGGTCGACGCGCGGGTGCTCTTCGGCACGGCCCTCGTCATCGCGGGCGTCGCACTCGTGAACAGCCGGTTCGGCCAGCGCAGACTGTTCGGTCGAGGGGTCCCACCGGCCCAGGGGTGAATTCAGTTCGGCTGTGAGCGCGCGCAGGCCGCTGCGCGGCCTCAGTCCGAAATCGCCAGGAGGACGGCTCCGACCACCACCAGTGCCGCGGCCCCGATTCGGGAGCCCGCCTGGAGTCGTCCAACCGCTTCACCGAGCCGGAGCGCGCCCCAGGCCGCGGCGATCACGATCCCCGACTCTCGAAGTGGGGCCACCGCGGCGAGCGGCGCGAGCGCATAGGCGAACAAGACCAGCAGGTACGCCGTCAGGGACAGGACCCCGGCCACGGCGTCCCGCCAGATGGGGGTCGGTTGATCGCGCGTGGGAGGCGTCGCCATGATGCCGGACCGCCTCCCCAACACGACCACGGTCGTCAGGATCGCGGTGGCGAAGACGGCAAGGAACGAGCCGTACAGCCACGGCTCCAGGATCCGCACGCCGAGTCGGTCCACCGTCGAGTAGCCCGCGATCGTGGCGCCGGTCAGGAGCGCGAACCCGATGGCGCCGCGGTGATGTCTACCGGCTTCCCGAAAGGCTCGCCACGGGCGCGCCACGAGCAGGATCCCGACGACGATGCAGGCAACGCCGACGAGCGCCGGCGCCGAGAGTTGCTCGCCCAGGATCCCGAGGCCCACGAAGATTGACAGCAGCGGTGCACTGCCCCGGGCCAGCGGATACACCAGGGACAGGTCGCCGCGTCGATAGGCGGCCGACAGGAAGACGAAATAGCCGGCTTCGAGCACGCCCGAGACGAGCGCCAGACCGACGCCACCCGGATCCAGCGGCGGACGGCCCTGCGCTACCCAGGCCACGACCCCGATGGGCACGAGGACGGCCGTGCCGATCGCCTGGAGCCTGACCGCCGTTCGGAGCGGATCTCCTGACGTCTTGAGCAGGACGTTCCAGGCTGCGTGGAGTACCGCGGCGACGAGGACGAGGGCGACGGCGAGCGGTGGCAAGCCTCCCTACCGGCCGACGTCGCGCCGGCGGATGCCGAGCGCGGACACGGCAAGCCCGCCGATCGCGAGGACGAGGCAGGCGACAATCCCGGCCTCGTCGAAGTCGCCCAGCATCGGCCGGCCCAGGTGCCGGTTCAGCGCCAGGTCCGTGATCGCATCCGGCAGGTCGAGGATCGCGCCCAGGAGGTCGAGCAGGAAGAAGGCGATCCCCAGGATGCCGGTCGTGGGGGCGGCGAGTGAGGGTCGAATCAGCCCGCCGACCGCCAGGCCGATCCCGGCGAGGGCCATGCCGTACAGCCCCAGAACGCTGACGCCGATCGTCGGGCCGACCACGTCGTCGCCCTGGATGGCCGCGCCGGCCGCCACGCCGAGCGCCATGACGAGGGTCATCAGCGCGACCGCCGCGAGCACCGACGCCCCGCTCCGGAGAGCCCACGCGGCCCGCCCGATGGGTGTGGCCAGGATGACCTCCAGCCGGCGATCGCCCTCGTCGGATGCCCAGCCGCCAACGAACACCGCCGCCGCCAACCCGATCATCACGATCCCCTGGCCAAAGAACGAAAGCTGCAGAAAGCCCGCGGTCGAGAGGATGTCGGCGTCCGGAAACAGCCGCCTGATCATCTCGACGATCTGGGGAATCCGGGCGATCTGGGCCACGAACTCGTCGGCAGACGTCGCGATGAGCAACCCGTACAGGCCCAGGCCGAACCCCCAGATCAGGGCACCCGGCAGGCGCTCGCCCAAGCCGCGCAGGAAGACGCCCTGAACCCACAGCCAGATGGCGGGTATCCGGAAGCGGCCCGCTGATGGCGCCAGGAGATCGCGCCGCTCGAAGACGGCCAGCCCGGCCGCGAGCATCGCCGCCACGATGGCGGCGAGCAGCCCGATCGACGGCCAGTCCCAGCGGCCGGCGAGGGGCCGATGATCGGCCGTCAGGGCCAGGTAGCTGAACGGCTTCAGGGCGTCGAACGCCGGCACGATGTCCGCGTACGCCGCCACCACGAAGCTCAGGAAGAGCGCGCCGCCGCCGAGGGCCAGCGCGCCGCCGCGTCCCAGGATCGGCGCCACCAGGAACGCGAGGGCGCCAGGGGCCAGGACCGTCACGAAGATCCAGGCCGCATGCCCGGCGAGGGCCGAGATCGACACCTCGTCACCGGGCAGCGCCGCCAGTGCGTTGATCGCTACGAACGTCACCCCATTGATGAGCAGCACGGCGAGTGCCAGCACGGCGAGGTAGGCCAGCACCTTGTCCAGCGCAAGGCGGCGCCGCGCGACCGGCGTGGCGGCCACGAAGTCCAGGCTGCCCCGGGCGAGCTCACCGGCGAGCGTGCCGGAGAGCGCGACCAGCGACCAGATGCCCAGCATGACCGGCAGGAAGTTGAAGATCCGCCAGGACACGAACCCGCCCAGCGTGTCGATCCGGATGGGCTCCCCGAGCATCCCCTGGAAGACCGCCGGCAGGGCCGAGAGCTGGCGGGCGAAGGCGAGTCGGGCCTCCGGTGTCGTGAACTGCTGGACGATCTGTGCGGCGGTGGCCGTCCCGATCAGTCCGAAGACGACGCCGAGCACGAGGGCCGTCCGGCGGCTGTCGCGGAACGACTTGCCGAAGACCGAGCCGAGCCCCAGGGCGCGGGCGCGGGCCGACGGGGCGGTGAGTGCCGGCGCCGCGCTACCCGCGGCCGACGGCGTGGCGGCCGTCATCGGGCGGGCTGCCCGCTCGCGGTCCCGTACTCGGCCAGAAAGACCTCCTCGAGCGACGGCTCGCGGCTCACGAAGTCCACGAGGTGACCCTGGGCCGCGAGGCGCACGACCGGCGCGATCGGGCCGGTTACGAGCATCCGGATCGTGCGACCCTCGACGATAAGGTTGCTGACACCCTGGACGGTCGAGTACGGCGCCGGATCGACCGGCTCGGAGAACCGCAGCTCAACCTCGTGGGCCGCCAGCTCCCGGAGGGCGTCGACCGTGTCGAGCCGGACGATCCGGCCGTCGCGGATGATCGCCACGCGATCGCAGGTGCGCTCGACCTCGCTGATGATGTGCGATGAGAGGAACACCGTCCGCCCCTCGGCCTTGGCTTCGAACAGAAGCTGGTTGAAGACCTGCTGGACGAGGGGATCGAGGCCGGCCGTCGGCTCGTCGAGGATCAGCAGCTCGGGCCGGTGCTGAAGCGCGCACACGAGCCCGACCTTCTGCTTGTTGCCCTTGGAGTACTCACGGAAGCGTCGCGACGGATCGAGGCCGAGGCGCTCGGTCAACTGGGCGCTGTACGCCCGGTCGAGGCCGCCACGCAGGTTGGCGAAGTACTCAATCGTCTCCGACCCGGTCAGCCGGTCGTACAGGTTGAACTCGCCGGGCAGGTAGCCGATCCGCCGGTGGATCGCCACGGGATTCTCGGACGAGACGATCCCGAACACCCGCGCCGTGCCCGAGGTCGGCCGGATGAGGTCGAGGAGCACCCGGATCGTCGTCGTCTTGCCGGCCCCGTTCGGGCCGAGGAAGCCGAAGACCTCGCCTGCGCTGACCTCGAGGTCCACGTCCACGATCCCCCGATGGACCCCGTACGCCTTGGTGAGGCGCTCAACCTGGATGACCGCGGACATGGGACTCCTGTTCAGACGCCGATGGGATGCCAGACGGTCTTCATCTCGAGGTACGCCGCGATCCACTCCGGGCGCTCCGCGGCCCGATCGTCCAGCCAATCGAAGCGAGCGTCCGTGGTGCCAGTCGGACGCCGGGTGACGCGCTTGACGTTGTCCGTCGCGGCCAGCTCGACGTCCCGGCGGGTTGACTCCTCGACACCCCAAACGTCGATGGCATCAACGTCGGCGTGTGCGGCGAGGACCGGGACGAGTTCCTTCTTGAGGCCCGTGATCACGTTCACGACGCCGCCCGGGACGTCGGACGTGGCGAGCACCTCGGTCATCGTGATCGCGGGGAGCGGACGCGTCTCCGAGGTCAGGACGACCACGGCGTTGCCCGTTACCAGCGGCGGGGCGAGCCGGGACACCAGGCCAAGCAGTGACGATGTCTCAGGAGCGACGATCCCCACGACCCCCGTGGGTTCGGGGATCGTGAAGTTGAAGTAGTCCCCCGCCACGGGGTTGGACGACCCGAGCACCTGGGCGATCTTGTCCGCCCAGCCGGCGTACCAGACCCAGCGGTCGATGGCCCGGTCGACGACCACCCGGGCCCGGTCGGCACGAAGACCCTCGGCCTGGGCGACCTCGGTGACGAATTGCTCCCGTCGGCCCTCCATCAGCTCGGCGACGCGATAGAGGACCTGCCCGCGGTTCATCGCCGCCCGATCGGCCCAGCCCGGGAACGCCTTGCGCGCGGCACGGACGGCATCGCGGAGGTCCTTTCGTGACCCGCGACAGGCGTTGGCCAGGGGCGACCCATCGGCCGCGCTGACGAGGTACGACCGGCCAGATTCGGTTCGTGGGAATGCTCCGCCGATGTACAGCTTGTAGGTCTTCCGGATGTCGATCCGCGGGGCGGGCACCGCGGCACCGGTGACGGCCACGACCGCACCCTTCCTGCGTCGCGCCGGTACGGCCGCCATCAGCGATCCTCCAGCCGGACATACGCGTGCAGCCCGTGCATGCCGCCTTCACGTCCAAAGCCGGATTCCTTGTACCCGCCGAATGGCGACGCGGGATCGAACCGGTTGAAGGTGTTCGCCCAGACGACGCCGGCCCGCATCCGCCTGACCATGGACAGGATCCGGCTCCCCTTCTCCGTCCAGATCCCGGCCGACAGGCCGAAGGGCGTGTTGTTCGCCTTCTCGACCGCTTCCTCGGGGGTTCGGAAGGTCAGGACCGAGAGCACCGGTCCGAAGATCTCCTCCTTCGCGATCCGGTGGCTCTGCGCGACTCCGGTGAACAAGGTCGGGCGGAAGAAGTAGCCGCGATCCGGAAGATCGCAGGCGGGCTGGTACAGCTCGGCGCCCTCCGCGACGCCCGCCGCCACCAACTCCGTGATCTTCTCCAACTGCTGGCGCGAGTTGATGGCTCCGACATCGGTGTTCTTGTCGAGCGGATCGCCGACGCGAATCGTGGATAGCCGGTCCTTGAGCTTCTCGATAAGCGGCTCGACGATCGATTCCTGGGCCAGCAGGCGGGACCCCGCGCAGCACACCTCGCCCTGGTTGAAGTAGATCCCGTTGACGATGCCCTCGACGGCCTGGTCCAGGGCGGCATCCTCGAACACGATGTTGGCGGCCTTCCCGCCGAGCTCGAGGGTCAGGGCCTTGTCCGTACCCGCGACGGCTCGGTGGATGAGCTTGCCGACGCCGGTCGAGCCGGTGAAGGCCACCTTGTCCACGCCGGGGCTGGAGACGAGGTGCATCCCGATCTCTGCCGGCCCCGGGACGATGTTGACCACCCCGGGCGGCAGGTCCGCCTGCCGGCACACGTCCGCGAACAGCAGCGCGCTGAGCGGTGTCGTGGATGCCGGCTTGAGGACGACGGTGTTGCCGGCCGCCAGCGCCGGCGCGATCTTCCAGGCCAGCATCAGCAACGGGAAGTTCCAAGGAATGACCTGTGCGGCGACGCCGAGCGGCTTCGCGACGCGCCCGGGGAATGCGTACTCGAGCTTGTCCGCCCAGCCGGCGTAGTACCAGAAATGGGCCGCGGCGAGCGGGACATCCACGTCCCGGCTCTCCTTGATCGGCTTGCCGGAGTCCATCGTCTCGAGCACGGCGAACTCGCGGCTCCGCTCCTGGAGGATCCGCGCGATCCGGAAGAGGTACTTGGCCCGCTCGCGACCCGGAAGCGTGCCCCAGCTTCTCCGCTGGGCACGTCGCGCGGCGCGGATCGCCCGATCGACATCGGCGGCGGTTGCCCGCGATACGTCCGCGATCTTCTCTTCGGTCGCGGGGTTGATCGTCGGGAAGACCGCGCCGTCCGAGGACGGGACCTCGCGTCCATTGATGAACAGGCCGTAGCGCTCCTTGAGGGACACGATATCCCGCGATTCCGGGGCGGGTGCGTATTCCCACGGGATCGCCTGGCCGTCGCCCAGTCCCCAGCCGGCCGGGCCGCGGTCACCGGACCAGGGCCGGAGCTTCGTCGAGTCGCTCGTCACTCGGGCATCATACCCGGGATGCCCGCCCGTTCCGCCCGGCAGCTCCCGAGCCGGTCCCCCTCCCTGCCTAGGGCTGCAGGGTCGAGCCGAGCGCGATGCCGTCGACCAGATACGTCCCGGTCGGACCGGACACGACGAGGTCGAACGTCACGGCCCCCTCGTAGCTGACGAGGTCCGCCGACACGACGACCGAGCCATCCACGGTGTCGCCGGCTCGCAGCTCCGCGAGTCGCCGGCCGTCGGCGAGCGGGTGGCCCGGCGACGCGGTCACCGAGCGCCCATCGGCCAACACGAGGTGGACCACGTGGTGGTTCGCCGGCGCGTCGGTCGAGCCGAGGGCGATGACCGTGCCGAGCACGCGGTTCCCGTGCGCATCCAGCGTCCAGACCGGATCGCCGATGCGGAGGTCCTCGACCGCCACGCTGCCATCCGGAGTCTCGATGCGTGTGCCACGGCTGAGGCAGATCGGGCACATCGGCTCTCCGGCGGCCGCCTGCTGCTCAATGGTGATGTCGCCGGTCGCGGTGATCGTGCCGGCAGTGCGGGTGCCCTCGGGACCGCCGCCAGGGGCGGGCTGGGCCAGGTAGTCGAAGCGAAACACGTCGTTGCCGATGGGATCCAGGGCGATCGCGTTGAGACCCTTCCAGGCCTGGTAGACGAGGAGTTTCTGCACGTCCGTGAAGGGCCCGGTGGGATCGATGCCCTGGCGTGTCGTGATCGTCTTGAACGCGGCGGCGTCGGCCATGACCTCGACCCAGCGCTCGCGGGCATGGTCGATCTCCTCGCCGCGTTGGATCGGGTAGAAGTCGGGATCGCAATACCAGAACGGGCCGAACGCTTCGATGATCGCGTACTTGAGGTCCGGCAGCGTGAGCGCAGGACCGGGGGCCGGTGTCGGCGCGGGGGTCGGCGATGGCGACGGCGTCGGCGATGCGGAGCCGGGGCCTCCTGAACACGCGGCCGCCAGGACGAGAACCGTGGCGAGGAACGGCAGGCGTCGGATCACGGCCGTGTGACGTGGAGGGTCCCCATTCGGTTCCACGGCCGCCACCTCGTGCGCTCAGTCCAGCGAGAAGTGGTCCGGGCCTTGATAGTGGCCCGTTCGCTCCTTCTCGATCTGCATCAGGACGTCGTTGAGGAGGCTGGACGCCCCGAAACGGAACCGATCCGGTGTCATCCAGCGCGGCCCGAGGGTCTCGTACAGGACGACCAGGTACTGAATCGCTTCCTTGGCGGTTCGGATGCCGCCGGCCGGTTTCATGCCGACCGCCCGGCCCGTGGCCTTCTCGAAGTCGCGGATCGCCTCGAACATCACGAGCGTGACCGGCAGGGTCGCGGCCGGGGTCACCTTGCCAGTTGAGGTCTTGATGAAATCCGCACCGGCGGCCATGGCCAGGATGGAGGCTCGGCGGACGTTGTCGTAGGTCTCAAGCTCGCCGGTCTCCAGGATGACCTTCAGATGCGCGTCACCGCAGGCCTCCTTGATCTCGACGATCTCATCGAAGACGCGCCCGTACTCACCGCTCAGGAAGGCGCCTCGATCAATGACCATGTCGATCTCTTCGGCCCCAGCGGCGACGGCGGCGCGAACCTCGGCAAGCTTGATGTCGATGAAGGTCTGCCCTGACGGAAAGGCCGTCGCGACGCTGGCGACCTTGACGCCGGAGCCCTTCAGAGCATCCTTGGCGTCGGCGATCAAGGCGGGATAGACGCAGATGGCAGCCACGGACGGAATCGAAGCGTCACCTGGTTGCGGATGCATCGCCTTCTGGCAGAGCGCCCGGATCTTGCCCGGCGTGTCCTTCCCTTCGAGCGTGGTCAGAACCATCATTCGGATGGCTAGATCCAGGGCCCACAGCTTTGAGGCCTTCTTGATCGAGCGCTTCTTGAGCGATTCGACCCGGAGCTCCACGCCCACCTGATCCACCGCGGTCAGCCGGCCGAGGACGGAGCCGAGCGGGCCCGGGCGGCCGCCGGCCCAGGCTCGGA
>JBKKBB010000163.1:0-4134 GCA_046714395.1 Candidatus Limnocylindrales bacterium
GCCAGCCGGGAATCCCATTCGGCCACCAGCGCCGCGCCGTCGGGGATCGCGGCCCGGAAGACCTCGAGCGCGGCGCCAGGGACCAGGAAGGTGGCATCCGGATCCCAGCCGTACGCCTCCTTGGTCAAGCGCACCTCGTCCGGGCCGAGCGGCGCTCCATGCGCCTTCTGGCTGCCCTGCTTGCTCGGGCTGCCGAATCCGATGTGCGTCCGCACGGCGATGAGCGACGGGCGGGCATCCCGCTGGGCCGCCGAGATCGCGGCGGCAATCGCGTTGACGTCGTTGCCTTGCACGACGCGGCTCGTATGCCACCGATACGCATCGAAGCGGGCCAGAACGTCTTCCGACCAGGCCATGTCGGTTGGCCCGTCAAGCTGGATGTGGTTGTCGTCGTAAAGAACAATGAGCTTGCCCAACAGCAGATGACCGGCCAGGCTCGCCGCCTCGGCGCTGATCCCCTCCTGGAGGTCCCCGTCACTTGCCAGCGCGTAGGTCCGGTGGTCGACGATGTCGTGGCCCGGACGATTGAACTCGTGCGCCAGGCGGCGCTCTGCAATGGCCATCCCGACGGCGTTCGCGAACCCCTGCCCGAGCGGTCCGGTCGTGGCCTCGACACCAGGCGTCAGCCGGTACTCGGGGTGGCCCGGTGTGCGAGAACCCCACTGCCGGAAGGCCTTGAGGTCATCGAGGTTGACGTCGTAGCCGGTCAGATGGAGGAGTGAGTAGAGGAGCATCGAGGCGTGCCCCGCCGAAAGCACGAATCGGTCGCGATTCGGCCAGGCTGGGTTCGCCGGCGCGTGGCGGAGGAACTTCGTCCACAGCGCGTAGGCCATCGGCGCTGCGCCCATCGGCGCGCCCGGGTGTCCGGAGTTCGCCTTCTGCACGCCGTCGATCGACAGCGTTCGAATCGTATCGATCGCGAGGCGTTCGAGCTCGGGGGTCAGGTCCGTCATCGCGTGGATCGTACCAACGACGGCGACGACCCCGATACCATCAGCACATGGCAGCCATCGCCCAGCCCCGCGTACTCGTCCTCGGGGACCTCGTCCTCGACGTGGTCCTCGGCCCGGAGCGCCCGATCGAGGCGGGGACCGACGTCCCTGGAACGGTCGGGATCCGCCAGGGGGGATCCGCGGCGAATACGGCCCGGTGGCTGGCGCGCCTGGGTGTGGACGTGCAACTTGTCTGCGCCGTCGGGCGCGACGGCGCCGGGCGGAGCCTGGTCACCCAGATCGAGCGCGATGGCGTGCGCGTTCGGGCTGCCCGAATCGCCGGCGAACGAACCGGCCGGATCGGCGTCCTGGTGGACCCGGGTGGCGAGCGCTCGTTCGTGGCAGACCGCCGGGCTGCGCTGGCCCTGCGGCCGGATCACCTTCGTGACGAGTGGTTCACTCGCCTGGACCTCATCCACGTGCCCGCCTACTCGCTGATGGGCGAGCCGATCGCCACGGCTGCTCGCGACGCGGTGCGACGGGCACGGGCTGCTTCGGACGCGCAGGTCTCCATCGACCTTTCATCGATCGGTCCGCTCCTCGCGCAGGGGCGCCGCGCCGCGCGGGAGCTCGTGGCATCGGTGACGCCCGACGTGCTGTTCGCGACCGAGGCCGAAGTGGAGGCATTCCTCGGGCGCCGCCCGGCCGACGGGATCCTCGATCACACCGGGATCGCGGTGATCAAGCGCGGGGCACGCGGGGCACGCGTGATGGCGCAAGGCCCGAACGGCGAAGCCCTGCAGTTCGACGTCGTGACCTCCCACGTGTCGGCGGTCGATACGACCGGAGCCGGCGATGCGTTCAGTGCCGGCTTCATCGCGGGTTGGCTCTCGGCGCGGGCGGCAGGCCGAACCATCCCCGACGCGCTGCACCGGGCGACCGTTGCCGCTCACCGGACGGCGGCGCGGCAACTGACGCTGGCCAAGCAGGAGCTTCCGCCCGGATGATCGGATCACTGCGCGATCGTCTCCAGTTGCTCCCTGAAGTCGACCAGGCCCTGGCCACCGGCCGGCCGGTGGTGGCGCTGGAATCGACGCTCATCAGCCATGGGTTGCCGTATCCGCAGAACATCGATGTGGCCCGGGCGTCCGAGGCTGCGGTCCGCGAATCGGGCGCCGTCCCGGCGACCATCGCCATTCGTGACGGACGCATCCTGATTGGATTGGATGACGAAGCTCTCGAGGCGCTCGCGACGGCGCACTCCGGATCCGTGCTCAAGGCAGCGCGGCCGAGCCTGTCGGTCGCACTGATACGCGATGGCTGGGCGGCGACGACCGTGTCGGCGACGATGATCGCGGCCCATGCCGCGGGCATCCACGTCTTGGCGACCGGCGGGATCGGTGGCGTCCACCGGGGAGCGCTGGGCGGGCCCGACGCCACCCATACCCCTTCCTTCGACATCTCGTCCGATCTCGAGGAACTTGCCAGGACGCCGATGGTCGTCGTGTGTGCCGGACCGAAGGCGATCCTCGATGTCGCCGCGACGCTCGAGGTCCTGGAGAGCCGAGGCGTCCCAATCGTGGCAGTCGGACAGACGGACGTGCCGGGGTTCACGGCACGGTCGTCGGGAATTCGAGCTCCCGGGAGCGTGCCCGACGTCGCCGCCGCGGCCGCCCTAGCCGAGGCCCACCTGGCGCTGGGGCTGGGTAGCTCGATCGTCGTCTGCGTGCCGGTCCCGGCCGACGTCGCGCTGCCCGACGATGTCGCCCAGCGGGTCGCGGAACGAGCCGCGCGCGACGCCGACGAGGCCGGTGTCCACGGCCCGGCCCTGACGCCGTGGTTGCTGGCCCGCATCGCGGAAATCACGGACGGCGCGTCGATCCGTGCGAACACCGCCCTGATCGTCAACGACGCGCGGGTGGCCGGACAGATCGCGGTTCAACTCGCCGCGCGCCACGTCGGGTGAGCGGCGCCTGACGTTCGCGCCGCGGGCAGCTCGCGACCCAATCACCTGAAGGCCCGGATGTTTGATATCCATCTTCCGGGTATTCGACTACCCTATTCCCACCGGTCGTCGCCGTGCTACGATCTCCGCCCGCCAACCGCCCGCTCGCGTGGGGTTCGCCATGCCCGCCGACTCGACCACCAGATCTGCCGGGACGCTCACCCAGGACACCGGATCGCCGCTCGCGATCGAGGTGCGCGGCGTCCGGCGCGTGTACGCCGCGAAGCCCACGCCCGTTGTCGCTCTCGATGGGGTCGACCTCGCCGTCCCGCCGGGTGAGTTGTTCGGACTCCTGGGCCCCAACGGGGCCGGCAAGACGACCCTGATCAAGATCCTGACGACCCTGCTGCTTCCGTCGTCAGGAAGTGCCCGCGTCTTCGGCTTCGATGTCGAGCACGACACCAGGCGGATCCGGCGGATCATGAACATGGTCGCGGGCGGAGAGCAGTCCGGCTACGGGATCCTGACGGTCCGCGAGCAGCTCTGGATGTTCACCCAGTTCTACGGCCTGACGGGCGGCGAGGGCTGGCGTCGGGTGGACGAACTCATCGAGGCCGTCGGACTCGCGGAGCAGCGCCTCCAGCGCGTGAGCACGCTGTCGACCGGTCAGCGCCAGAAGATGAACCTCGCCCGAGGCCTCCTCAACGATCCCTGGATCCTGTTCCTCGACGAGCCGACGCTCGGGCTCGACGTTACTGCGGCGCGTTCTCTGCGCGAGCTGATCGTCGGCTGGCAGCACGCCGTCCCGGGCCGCACGATCCTGTTGACCACCCACTACATGGCCGAGGCTGATGAGTTGTGCGACCGCATCGCCATCGTTGATCGTGGGCGGATCCTCGCGATCGGAACGCCGGCCGAGCTGAAGCGGCGAGTCCAGCGGGAATCGATCTTCCGGATCGAGCTGGACCGGCTGGACGGCGGCGCGGCCACACTTGCCCGTCTGCCCGGCGTGGTGAGCGCGAGCGCCGCGGCTGCCGCGGCCGGCGACGCGGATCGGCAGGTCATCGTGATGAACCTCGTCCTCGAGGACGATGGCGCGCTCGGCCACGTGGTCGGGGCGCTCGCCGCGACCGGTTCGCAGATCCTCGGGCTGCGAAAGTCGGAGCCCACCCTCGAGGATGTGTTCGTGGAGCTCGTCGGCCGAGGCTTCGAGGAGTCCGACGCCGTGGCCAGCGAGGTGCCCGGGTGATGGGTGCC
>JBKKBB010000164.1:0-2716 GCA_046714395.1 Candidatus Limnocylindrales bacterium
GGTGGAGCGCGACGGCGAACTCCAGGCCGGGGTCGTCTCGGCGCCGGCCCTCGGCGGTTGCTGGTTCGCCTGGCGGGGTGGGGGAGCCTGGGGCGCCGGTCCGATGGCCGGACTCGATCGTAGTGGAGCCCCCCGCCGGTTGCGGGTGAGCGCGATCTCCGACATTGCGGACGCGCACGTCCTCTATGCGGGCACGCAGGACCTCATCGCGACCGGCGATGCGCCTGGGTTCAGCGCACTGCTCCAGGCATCCTGGCGTGAGCGTGGGTTTGGCGACTTCTGGGGCTACTCGCTGCTGGCGGAAGGCGCGGCCGAAGTCATGGTCGAGGTCGGCTTATCCATCTGGGATGCGGCGGCACCAGTGGTCCTGGTCGAGGAGGCTGGTGGCCGTGTCACCGACTTCGCCGGCCGGCGGATCTTCGACGGGGGGACGATTCTCGCCACGAACGGCGTCCTCCACGATACGGTCAGGGCTACCCTCATCAGCGGCTGACCGGCCGCTGACCGGGCCGGTTGATCAGTCGAGGTCGAGGCGCATCAGCCAGCGCGGCAGTCCGGCACTGTGCCCAGCGGTCAGGACGACGCGCCGAAGCCCAGCTGTTTCGAACATCGAGGCGAAGCCGACGAAGCCCTGGGAGGTCGAGATCCGGGCCCCGTCCGGATCGATCGGGTAGGCCTCGACCGCTGGCGCGCCCATGCTTCGGGCGTAGGCCACGGCGCCCGCGAGCAACGCCCGTGCCACCCCACGACGCCGATAGCCGGGCCGCACGACGAAGCAGCCGATCGACCAGACCGGCGCGTCGTCGATGGTCGGGATGGTCCGCGACTTGACGAGGCGCGGCATGGCGGCGCGCGGACCGAGCCCACACCAGCCGACTGGATCAGCGCCGAGATACGCGATCACGCCGGGCGCAAAGTCTCCCGCGACAATCTGCGCTCGGAGGGCATCGCGGTTGGCGGCGGGTCCCGTGAAGCCGAGGGCGGCAGACGATCCACGCCAGGCCTGGCACCAGCACCCTCGCTCGGTGCTGCCGCCCAGCAGCGTGACCACGTCGGGCCAGCGTGCATCCGTCGCGGGAAGGACGCGGACGGGCTGTGCAGGAATTGGCGCCTCTTGTGTCGCCATGGTCAGGCCGGCTCGGCCGCCTGGATCGCCATCTCTTCCCAGGGACCGAGCAGCTGCGATCGCTCTTCCGGTTCGATCTCGTCCCACAGGATCACGGTGACGACCGCGAGTTCGAGCGAAGCGAGGAATCTGACTCGATCCTCGGGCGTGGCGACGTTGGTGCGAGTCAGGAGCGCGGCGTTGGAACCGCCCAACGCCTCCGTCGCGGACCTGACCGCGAACTCGCGGAACTCCGCGAGCGCAGCCAGAACGCCGACCCGTCGTGAACCTCGCCCGATCAGGTCCTGGACTCGCGCCAGGGCCGCCATTCGGTCGTCCGGATCATGAGAAGACGCGGCGAAGACCGAGTAGAGGTCGCTGTCCAGGAGTTGGAACGCGTCCGCGAACCGGTCGAGACGATCCCGTGCCGCATCCGGCAGGCGATCCATTGGATCGATTGCATCGGTCATGCCCCGGCCGCGTTGAGGCTGTCCTCGAGGATCGACAGCGCAAGATCCACCTCGTCCGCCGTCGTCACGAGCGGCGGGATGATCCTGGACACGTTGCCGTAGGAACCTGCCGACAACACGATCAGCCGGCGTTCGAGGGCCTCGGCGATGACCCGTCTGGTGAGATCGGCGTCGGGGACTCGTCCGTCGCCGTCGTTCGGTTTCACGAGCTCCATGGCGATCATGCAGCCAAGGCCGCGGACATCACCGATGACCGGGTGGTCTGCCTGCAGCTCTCGCAGCCCGCCGACGAACTGCGCACCGCGCGCGCGCGCATTGGCCACGAGGTCCTCGTCCTCGATGACGTCGAGCGTTGCGAGCGCCGCGGCACAGGAGACGACGTTCCCGCCATAGGTGCCGCCGTGGGTCCCTGGAGCAAACGAATCGAGGATCTCGGCCCGGGCGAGAATCCCGGAGAGCGGAAGCCCGGACGCGATGCCCTTGGCCATCACCAGAATGTCCGGCTCGACGCCCCAGTGCTGCACCGCGAACAGCTCGCCGGTTCGCCCGAAGCCGGTCTGGACCTCGTCGGCGATCAGGAGGATGCCGTGCTTGCTGGGGATCTCGCGGAGGCGCGGCAGGAAGGCCGGGGGTGGGACCACGTAGCCGCCCTCGCCGAGGACGGGCTCCACGATGATCGCCGCGACCTTGGTCGGGTAGATGACCTGGTGGAAGAGCAGGTCCAGCTCCGCCTCCCAGTCGCACGAGCATTTCACATCGGGCGCGTGCGCGCCGCCGGAGGCGCGATAGCAGTACGGGAACTTGGTGTGGTACACGCTGCCCGGGAGCGGTTCGAACGCGGCGCGGTAGACGTCCTTGGCCGTGGTCAGGGCCATCGTTTGCGCCGTCCGTCCGTGGAACCCGCCGCGGAAACTGATGATCACCGGCCGCCCTGTCGCGACTCGCGCGAGCTTGACGGCTGCCTCGACCGCCTCGGCGCCGGAGTTGGACAGGAACGCACCCCACGGGCCGCCCGGAAGGAGGCCGGCCAGGCGCTGATACAGCCGCAGCCCGGGCTCGTGGTAGACGATATTCTGCTGACCATGCAGGAGCTTCGCAGCCTGGGCCTGGACGGCAGCCACCACACGCGGGTGGGCGTGGC
>JBKKBB010000165.1:0-6208 GCA_046714395.1 Candidatus Limnocylindrales bacterium
AGGCGCTCAACCTGCCCTGCCAGGCCTACATGGCGCTGTCGGACGCCAAGTTGCTCGATGCCCAGGCGGGGGCGGAAACATTCGGCAGCGCGCTTCTGGCCGCCCTGGCCGGCGTCAACAGCGTGTCCGGGCCCGGCATGCTCGATTTCCTGCTCGTGTTCAGCCTCCCGAAGCTCGTGTTCGACGACGAGGTCTGCGCGCAGGTGCTCCACTTCGTGCGGGATGTGAAGCCTGTGGACGACCTGCCGATCGATCGTCTCCTGGCCCACCTGATGGCCGACCAGCACCTGATCATGGCCGAACACACCACGGCGCACTGGCCGAGCACACTCCACCTGCCGAGCCGGGTCTGGGAGCGGGACAACCGCGAGAACTGGATGAAGGCAGGCGCGCCGGACACCAACGCTCGTTGCGTCGCGGAGGTGGACCGCCGGCTGGCCGCATATCAGCCGGTCGAGACAGACGCCCGTGCCGTCGAGGAGCTGGATCGGATCATTCGGAGCGGCCTCGTGGACCAGACCGAGCTCCCGTTCGTGCCGCCGGCCCCCGAGCCCGTGGCGCTTGTGAACGAGGCGGATGGACGGCGCCGTAATCGCCGTCGATCAGGTTCCTAGATCGCCGACCAGCACGGCCGGATGGCCTCGGGGCCCTTCCAGCGGCTCGAGGCTGACCCCGAAGGTGCCGCTCCCGAACGAGGTGGTCGCCCACTCGTCAAGGGAGCCGGTCCAGTAGGCCGTGGTGCCGGCGAACCACATCTGACCAATCGGCGAGCGAACGCCATCTCGCTCGATCCAGCACGCGTAGATCTTCCCGGCCGGTGGCGGCGGGAGGGCCCCAGTCAGGACCACAAGATCTTGGCTTGACCAGGAGATCGAACCCACTGGGACGCCATCGGCGGCCCGCAGGTCGACGACTCGGTGGCCCGGATCCCGGAGCACCCGATCGACGGTCGCCGCAACCGCCTCGAGGGCTGCGGTCTCTCGACGGGCTTCGTCGAGGCGCGCCGACTGATTGACAACCAGGCCGGCGGCGACCGCGACGATCCCGAGGACGGCCGCGAGCGGCAGGAGACGGCGGCCCAGACTCGCACCCACAAATCCCATCCGTCGCGTTGGAGCCGCTTCGGCACCCTGCTCCGCGAGCTGGGGGCGTGGCGACGGTCTCGGCTCCCCTTCGAGGGACCCTTCGACCAGCTCGAGGATTGCCGATCGCAACGCGGGCGGGGCAGGGACATGCTCGTCGTAAGCGAGTTCCCCAAGGCTGGCCTCGACAGCATCCGCTGATGCACTGAGGGCGTGTCGCACGGTCGCGTGGGTGCGCTCCCACGACGCCACGACATCCCGACAGGTAGCGCACGAGAGGATGTGGGCGGCGAGCGGATCGTTCTCCGGGCCCCCACGGGACTTGGCCAAGGCCACGGCGAGGCCATGGAGCGCATCTGGCTCCAGTGTCAGATCCATGAGCCGCTCATGCGCCTCCGCATGCCCGAGGACGATCATCGTTCGGCCCCTGTTCGAGAGCGCATTGTCGCCGCCGATGCCTGGGGTCGGATCTCCGGGACGGCCTCGAGGCGAGCCCGAAGCCGCGCAAGCGCCCGGCGGGTCCTCGACTTCACGGTGCCGATCGGGAGGCCGAGACGCGTCGCAATCTCGGACTGGCTGAGCGCCCGGTCATAGGCAAGCACGAGTATCTCGCGCTCATTGGGTCTGAGTTCGGTCAGGGTGGTCTGAATCACCGCTCGGAGCCAGCGCCGGTCCAGTTCGACGGCTGGATCGTCAGTGTCCGGGCCGGCCGGATGCCCAATCCGTTCAGGGTCGGCGGCGCCGTCCACGAGCGCCGAGCCCTCCGGCCGGACCCACTCCGGGAGCGGTCTCCTCGCCTCGGCGCGAAGTCGGTCGATCGATCGGTTCCTCGCGATCGCCAGCATCCACCCGACAACCGAACCGGCCTCAGGATTGAACTGCGAGCCCCGCTGCCAGACCGCCATGAACGTGTCCTGGACGATCTCAGCGGCCATCGATCGGTCGCGAATGAATCGCAGCGACGTCCCATAGATGCCGTCCGCGTATCGGTCGTACAGCGCCGCGAAGGCGACCTGATCGCGCTGTCCGATCCGGGCCAGGAGCAGGCGGTCGTCTGCCGCTCGGTCGGGTTCGGCGGATCCACGCTCATCCTCTGGCATGTCGTGATGGTGGCCGGAGGGTCGTCCCTTGTCGAGGGGCGACTGTCCTACGGCGTGACCGTGATGGTCCCCTTCATCGAACCGTGAAGCGCGCAGAAATACGGATAGGTTCCCGCCGTGGTGAACGTGTTCGTGTATACGGCACCACTCGAGAGCGTCCCGTCGCTGCCGAAGATGCCGTCGCTGCTGGTGACCGTGTGTCCACGCTGACCGTTGTTCGTCCACGTCACCGCGGTCCCGGCCGCGACCGTGAGCTCACGCGGCTGGAATGCGTTGTCGATGATCGCGACGGGTGGCGCGCCCGGGCCCGCGGTCGGAGGTGCCAGGGTCCCCGGCGCCGATGTGGCGGTGGCGCCACCGCAGGCGACCAGCGCGAGCGATGCGACGAGGGCGAGGGCGAGGGCGAGTGGTCGGCCGGACATCGAGATGGCTCTCCTGAGGGCGGAGCGAAGGACGTGTTCGCCGTACCTACGCCTGCCTCGCCAAATCGGATCCCACGGCGGCCCGCCCGAGCCGCCGCGCGAGTCACGGCCGCGACGCGCCGAGCCATGCAGGCACCCGCCCGAGCCGCTCAGGGCGTGACCGTGATCGTCCCGCTCATGTCGTTGTGAATCGTGCAGATGTAGGGGAAGGTCCCGGCCGACGTGAAGGTGTGCGTGTAGGTGCCGCCGCCGCCGAACGCACCTTCGCTGCCGAAACTCGCAGCGCTGCCCGTGACCGTGTGCGCCCGCCGGCCCGTATTCGTCCAGGTCACGGTGGTCCCGGCCACGACGGCCAGATCGGCCCGACTGAATCCGTTGTCGAAGATGGCCACGGAAGCGGTCGGGCCCCCGGGCACGGGGGTCGGCGCTGGAGCGAGCGACGACTGCACCTCAACCGTGGGCGCCGGAGTGATCTGGATCGACGGCTGTACCGACGGATCGGCGAAGTGGAACGTGGCGGCGGGCGTCGCGGACGAGGCGCCGCCACATGCGACGAGCCCGAGCGCGATGAGGAGGCTGAACGCGGCCCATCGGGTCATCTGCACATTCTCCCTGTGACGGTGCCGTGGGTGGCGCGGCCCGCGCGGGCCGGGCTGGCCTACCGCGCCCGCATGCGATTGTTCTTAGGATAGTGGGTGAGCTCGGCCAGGCCGAGCGCCTCGAGCGGCGGCGGCAGGTACATCCCGAACCGGCCGCGATAGCCCTTGCGGAGGCCATACCAGCCCCCGACCGGGTTGCCCTCCCAGCGGCCCCAGGCCTCGACCGTGTACTCAGCCGCCGGCTTCTGCTCGTCGGCGGCACCGAGGTTGAGCCAGTCGCCGTGCTCCTTGAGCATCGCAGGCAGGTCCTCGATCGCCCGGAGGTGGTATTTCAGCTGCGTCGACCCGACCTGGCAGACAAGCGCGGGGGGATCCGCCGCTTCATCACGCCACATCTGGTAGTCGGAGGTCCCGGGTGCCGTCTTGAGGATCCATGGATCTGCCTTCGTTCCGCTGCCCATCGAGCCCATCCAGGCCCCCTTCTCGCTGCTGCTGATCCAGACGTGTGGTGGCCAGTCAACCACGCGCGGCGAGGCGAGGCAATCCTGCCCGGTCGGACCTTCAGGCCGATCCGTCCGTCTCGATCTCGCGGGACCGTCTGGCCACGAACGCGTCGATCGCCTCGACCGCACCCGGATCCATGGGCGGCGGGACAAATTCGGCCAGCAGTTGCTTCCAGATCCCGTTCGCCCGCTCAGCCGCGGTCTTCGAACCGTCCTCCTGCCACGTCTCGAAGTTTCGCCAGTCCGACAGCATCGGGCGATAGAAGGCGTGCTCGAACCGCTCGAGCGTGTGAGCGGCACCGAAGAAGTGCCCGCCCGGCCCGACGGCCGCGATCGTGTCCACCCCGATTTCCACTTCATTCACCACGAGGGGCTGGAGCACCTCGCCGATCTGCTGGAGGATCTCGGCGTCCAGGATCAGCTTCTCGTACGAGGCCGTCAGCCCGCCTTCCAGCCAGCCCGCGCCCTGGTACAGGAGGTTCACACCGCCCATGACCGCGCCCCACACGGCCATCTCCGATTCGTAGGCCGCCTGCGCATCGACGACATTCGAGCCGGTGACGTTGGACGAGCGGAACGGGAGTCCGTAGCGACGGGCCAGCTGCCCCGTCGCAAACGCCGCCTTCACGTATTCCGGGGTTCCGAAGGCCGGCGATCCGGTGCGCATGTCCACGTTCGAGGTGAAACCGCCGTAGACGACCGGGGCGCCCTTTCGGGCGAGCTGGGTCAGCACCACCATGAACAACGCTTCGGCGTTCTGCTCCGCGAGCGCGCCGGCGATCGTTGCGGGGCTCATGGCCCCGGCGAGGGTGAACGGTGTCGCGACCACCGGCTGCCCGTGGATCGCCATCTCGATCAAGCCCTCGGACATCGGTCCGTCCAGCCGGAGCGGGGAGTTCGAGTTGATAATCGTCATCAGACTCGGCTCGCGGAGAAGCGTGTCGCGATCCACGCCCCGGGCCAGGGCGATGACCTCGAGCGCGTCGTCCACGGGCACTCGCCCAAAACCCAGGCACTGCCACGTCTTGTCGAGGGTCGTCGCCAGGATTCGATACATGTCCAGGTGCCGCGTCGGGACCGGCAGATCGGTCGGCTCAAGCGGCCCCCCGGCCTCCATGTGGATGACGTCGAGGGCGCCGATCAAGCGCACGTAGTCGCGGAAGTCGGCCACGTTTCCGGGCCGGCGGCCTCGATCGAGGTCGGTGACGAAGGCCGGTCCCCCGACCGAGGTGAAGGCGAGGTGCCGTCCCCCGATTGTGATCGATCGTTCCGGGTTGCGGGCGTGGACGCGAAATTCTGGCGGGGCGGTCTGGATCGTCTCTTCGACCAGACCGGGATCCAGACGTACGCGACGGGTGCTGCGTTCAATCTCGGCGCCGGCGCGGGCCAGCAGATCGATCGCCCGGTCGCCGAGGACCTCGAGACCCACCTCGGACAGGATCCGGAGGGACGCGCGGTGGATCATCTCGACCTGATCGGGACTCATGATTTCGACCGGCGGGAACGGGTTGACGTGCGTCCGCCAGGGGAGCAGCGGCACGCCACCACCGACCCGGCGTTCCCGACGGCGCATGGCCCCGGGCGACGGCGTCGCCTCCATCGCCGTCAGGCGAGCAGGCGGTCGACGGGATCGGTTGAGTCGCGGGTGGACGCCACGGCCTCGGCGCCGAGGCGTCCCCAACCTCCTCGCGCCGGCGTGGCCCCGGTCAGGGCCGGCCAGCCCTCCCGTTCGAGCGTGTCGAGCGTGTCCAAGGCCGCCCGCAGGGATCCCTCGGCATGGTCCAGGGCGACCCCGCCGAGCGGTCGACTTCCGAGCGTGACGTCAAGCTCGCGAGCCACCTCGCTGCCCGACATCGCGCTCGCGAAGACTGCGTCGATACCGCCAGTCCCGGGATCCCCTCGCCGGAGCACCAGGCTGACGCCGGATCCGGGCTGGACGCCGGCGACGATCGCCGGCCACCGACTCGGCTCGTCGGCACCGTCTGGCTCAACGAAGGCCAGTGGGTGATCCGGCAGCAAGTCGCGCCGCAGGGCGACCTCGGCGGCAGCCCTGGCCGCAGAATCCGGCTCGCCGGTCAGCCACGTTGGCAGTGCGCCGACGATCGCCTGTGCCGGCGGCAGCCCCTGCGCCTGCGCCACGAACGCCGCGAGCAGCTGCAAGGCAAGGGCCCGGCCAGACCGCGTCGCGGGATCCGAGTTGACCCCGCTGCCGAGCTCCGGCGCCACAACAAGCGGGCCCGCCCCGAGCAGGACGACTACGCCGGCGCGCCGGGCGACCCGGACCGCGAACCCGAAATCCGCGACCGCACGTTCGGGGTCCACGCCGGTGACAACGATTTCGGCCATCGGGTCGAGCTCGAGGAGGTCGGCCCGCTCAAAGCCCGCCACCACGGCCCCTTCCGGACCCGCCAGGGGAGAAGGGGCGATCGCCAGTCGCACGTACGCTCCCCGTTCAGCGGCCGCCTGATCCAGCGCGTCACGCAGCCGGGCCAAACCGCGCTG
>JBKKBB010000166.1:0-16031 GCA_046714395.1 Candidatus Limnocylindrales bacterium
CTTCGGTCCGAAGTTGAATTCGCTCATGACGTACGCGGATCTCCACCCGGAGCAGTTTCCGCAGGGCGGATTGCGCGCCCTCGAGGATGCCGTCGGGGCGCTCCTCGGGATCCCGATCCACTACTACGCCAGGATCGACTTCCTGGGGTTCGTCCAGGTGGTCGATGCCGTGGGTGGCGTCGACGTCACCGTCGCGAAGGACTTCTACGACCCGAAATACGACGGTCTCGGGGTCAACCCGCCCAAGGTCTACGGCTGGGGCCTGACAGCCGGGCCCCATCACCTCAGCGGGTATGAAGCGCTCGCCTACGCACGGTCTCGCTACGCCCCCGGCGGGAGCGACTTCGTGCGCGCCGGGCATCAACAGGAAGTCCTCGTGGCGCTTCGCCACAAGCTGACCTCGGACGGAAGCCTGCTCATGAAGGTGCCGGCCCTGCTGGCGGCGCTGGGCGACCTCGTGACGACTGATCTCCCGGCGGAGCGTTTGCCCGAGCTCGCGGCCGTTGTCGAGGAGATGGGATCCGGCAGCATCTACCGGGCGGTTCTCCAGCGGCCGCTCATCAAGACCGGCGGCATCGATCCCGTGTACGGCTCCATCCAGATCGCGGATATCCCCGCCATCCAGGAGGTGGCGCGACTGCTCTTCCCGGCGCCGGGCGAAACTCCGATCCCCTGGCCGACCGCGACGTCGGCATCGACCGCATCGCCCGCGCCGGCCGCGCCCGATCCCGAGGCATCGGCGGCTCCCTAGGACCGGCCGCCGTGCGGCAGGTCCTACGACGGTGCGCCTCGCTTGGTCGATAAATCGACCAAGCGACGAAGGAAACACCGGCTGAGGCAGCGCCCTTCGTCGAATGGCGCATCGATCGACCGATCAGCGGCTGATGTGCTGGATTACGGCCCACTCGGCCTCTGTTGGGCCCGCCGCTCGTCGGATGGTCGATGGATCGACCAGCGCACGACCGGGCGGGCTCCGTCAGCCGGCTCACCGGCCGGAAGCCAAGCTAGAAACCCAGGCCGCGGAGGAGCGGCACCATCCGGCGGGCGGCCCGGGCTCGGTGCGAGATGGCGTGCTTCGCGGCGGGGCTGTACTCACCCAGCGTCCTGCCTCCCGGCGTTTCGCCGGCCGGCTCGAAGATCGGGTCGTAGCCGAAACCACCGCCACCCCGTGGGCCGAGCGCGATTCGGCCGCGGCAGGTTCCGCGGCGCAGGATCATCGGCAGCCCTCCGCGGGGGCCAAGCTCGCCCGGCAGCGCGAGGGCGAGGACGCACACGTACCGAGCTCCCCGCTCCGCGGCCGGGAGCCCAGCCAGCGCGCCGAGCAACTTGGTGTTGTTGTCGCTGTCGGTGGCATCCGGGCCGGCGTAGCGGCGCGTCCAGACGCCAGGCCCTCCACCCAGCGCATCGACCTCAATCCCGGAGTCATCGGCGAGAGCCGGTAATCCGGTCGCTTCGGCCGCGAATCGCGCCTTGATCCGGGCGTTGGCCTCAAACGTCGCGCCGTCCTCGATCGGCTCGCCGACCACGCCGAGATCGTCGAGGGACACGAGCTCGACACGGGACAGGCTGAGCAGTTCGGTCAGCTCGCGGAGCTTGTGGGCCGAGCCGGTCGCGACGACCAGTCGGGCCGGCACGCTAGCGACGGACCGTGGCGAGGATCGCGGTCTGCGTCTCGAACAGGCTGGCCAGCCCGACATTCGCCAGGTCGAGCAGGGCGTCCACGCGCACCCGATCGAACGGCTTGCCCTCGGCCGTGCCCTGCAGTTCCACGTACGTTCCCGCATCCGTGCCCACGACGTTGAAGTCCACCTCCGCGCGGGAATCCTCGCTGTAGTCGAGGTCCAGCATCGGGATGCCGCCGACGACCCCCACGGAGACGGCCGCCACCTTGCCGATGATCAGGCGCTCCATGCCGTACGTCTTGAGCGCTGCGGCGAGCGCGACGTATCCGCCGGTGATCGAGGCGCAGCGGGTGCCGCCGTCGGCCTGGAGCACGTCGCAGTCGACCGTGATGGTGCGCTCACCGAGCTTGGTGAGATCGACGACGCCACGGAGGGATCGACCGATCAGGCGCTGGATCTCATGGGTCCGTCCGCCGACCCGGCCCTTGACACTCTCGCGGTCGGATCGCTCGGTCGTCGCCCGCGGGAGCATGGAATATTCGGCGGTGACCCAGCCAGTGCCCTTGCCGCGGAGGTGAGGCGGAACCCGGTCCGTGATCGTGGCCGCGCAGAGCACCTCGGTATCCCCGACCCGGATGCGGCACGAGCCCTCGGCCCACTTCTGGACGTTGAGGGTGATGGCGACCGGCCGGAGGTCCTCCCACGCACGCCCGTCCGCCCGCCTGGCGACCGGTGGATTTCCGATGCTCATGATGCTCGCTCCTCGGCCTTGGCCGCCTCCCACAGTTCATCGAGCGTCTCGAAGTCAAGATTGCGGATCACTTCGCCGCGCTCGGCGACCATACGCTCCACGCGCCGGAAGCGGGCGCGGAACTTGTCATTGGCCGCCCGCAGTGCGGACTCGCTCTCGATACCCAGCCTGCGTCCGACGTTCGTGACGATGAACAGGAGATCACCGAACTCCTCGTTTCGACTCGCGGCATCGGGCGCGGCGGCCAGTTCGGCCAGCTCCTCCGCGACTTTCGCGAGCACGCCGTCGATATCCGGCCAGTCGTAGCCGATGGCGGCCGCCCGTTCCTGCATTTCCTGGCTCGCAGCCAGCGCCGGCATGGACCGGCTGATCCCGTCGAGCGCTCCCTTGACCTCGGCCCGTGGGGAATCGTCCTCTGCGTTCGCCTCCCGGACCGGGTCCGGAGCCTCGCGTTCGGTGGCCTTGATCCGTTCCCACTGACGCGTCACGTCCGATGCCGTCGCGGCGGTCGCGTCTCCGAAGACGTGCGGGTGGCGGCGGACGATCTTGCGGGCAATTGAGGCCTGCACGTCGGCGAGGTCGAAGACGCCGGCCTCGGCGGCCAGCTGGGCATGGAGGATGACCTGCAGAAGGAGATCTCCGAGCTCCTCCGCCAGGGACGGGGTGGCCCCATCCGCCAGCGCGTCGTAGACCTCATAGGCCTCCTCGAGCAGGTGCTTGCGGAGCGATTCGTGGGTCTGCTCGATGTCCCAGGGGCATCCGTCCGGCCGACGGAGCCGGTCGCTGATGAAGGGCATCGCCCACGGCCCGGCGACGGCGAGCTCGGGGCGGACGGGCCGAAGGTAGAGGGGCTGCGCGAAGTCGGCGCGGGTCAGCTGCGCGACGGTGGTTGGCTCGCCCTGAACCCGGCCGACGGGGTGCTCGTCCGGATAGAGGCGCCGAAGGACTGCCAGCGAGTCCAGGACGTCCGCGCGGTGTCGGCCCGGCAGCGCCTCGACAGTGCCGGCTATTGTCACGTCAAGCAGCGTCGCGGGCACGATCAGGACCGGGCGCGAGGCCTCCAGCGGCGTTGCCCTGATCGTTTCGGCGACGACGACCTGCAGCCCCGCCGCGAGATCCAGGCCCCAGCGGCCGCGCGCTTCAGCGACGATCGCGTCCAGCACGCGACCCTACTGCGTTGATGTTGCGGTGCCGGTGTTGCGAGTGATGACCGCGGCCGCCTTCCTGGCCGTATACCAGTTGTCGAAGGCGTTGCCCTCGAACGTCGCGATCTGTTCCGGCGTCGGCGTCCGGACCTCCTCGGCGAGAACCTTCCAGAGGTACACACCTTCCTCGGGGATCGTGGTGACGGCCGTCACCCCGCCAATCTCGGCCGAGAATATCGGGGCCTCCTTGAGGTCGCCGAGTTCACCCGCGGCGACCCAGCCGACATCCCCGCCGGTTGCGGCCTCTGGTCCTTCGCCCTGGTCGCGAGCGAGCTGGGCGAAGTCCGCCCCCGCCAGGATCTGCACCCGAAGCTTCTCCAGCCAGGCCGCCTCACCATCGCCGTAGGGACGCATGATCTGGACGATGTGCCAGCCGAACGAGCTCTTGAACGGCTTCAGGAGCTGTCCCGGCTGCAGGCCCTCGGCCAGGATGGCCGCGGCGAAGGCGTTGTCAATCGGACTCGTCGGGTCGTAGTACGGGAGCTTCCCACCGCTGGATTTCGCCTGACCCTCATCTGAACTCGTGCGCGCCAACACGTCGAATCGCTTAGGGTCAGCGAGGATCGTGTCGTACAGCGCCTTTGCCTCGTCCTCGACGGTCTTCCAGGCGGGGTCAGTCTCCGGCAGGGCGCCAGCAGCACCGGGGTCGTCGTTGGGCGACACGAGGATGTGGCGCACCTTCACGCCGTCCGGCTGGGGCGTGTTGACGGCGAGGAAGATCTGCGCGACCTGGCGCTGCGGCGATGGCTTCGAAACGTCGGCCACGATCTTCTCATCCAGGGCCCGACGTATAAGGTCGCCCTTCACCGCCGCTCGGTAGTCTGCAGTCTTGATCTCGGCCTCGTCGAGACGCGCCTGAAAGGTCTCGTCCACGGACGTCGCGGCAACCTCGGTGATCCGGCCGATCCGGAATGTCCCGTCGTCGCCCTCGATGACCTCGGAATACGCGTTCGGCTGCAGCGCGAAGACGGCTTCCATGAAGGGCTGGTCATAGCCGCTGTCCTGGGGAAGCCATCCGAGGTCACCGTCCTGGACCGATGAAGCGGCATTGGATTCGGCCTGCGCCACCACATCCCAGGCCGTCCCCGCGTTCAACTTGGCGAGGGCCGCCGCCGCAACGTCCCGGGCGGTCGCCTTCTCGGCCTCACCGGGCATCCCGGTGAGGCCGTCGTTCGTCGGGATGACCTCGATCACCCAGACATGGCGCTGCTCGTCCGTGGTTGCTTCCACCAACAGCTGCGCGTCGATCTGCGCATCACTGACGGAAACGCCCTCTTCGACGGCCAGCTTCTCCTGGAGCACGATGTCGATCAGCCGCTCGAGCGCGGTCGAGGCCAGCGTCTGGCGGCGCTCGTCGAGGAACTGGAGCTGGCTCGTGGCCGACGCCTCGGACATTCGACCGGCCGCCAGCAGCGTCCGGATCCGGGATTCCGTGTACTTGATCCGGAACTCCTCGATCGCGTAGCGCGAGCGGAGCTGATCCTTCGTGATCGTGGTGCCATCCACGCTGGCCGCGGTCCCGAAGTGGTCGTCGTACCAGGAGTAGCCCGCGAATCCCACGAGGATCAGGATTGAGGCCACGATGGTCACGACGAACCCGAGGTTGGTCAGGAAGGTGCGCCGGTCGTCCGAGTGCCAGCCTGAGCGGCCGGGTCCCTTGACGACGGGCTTTGCGCGGAGGGTCATACGGAGGTTGTTCCTTGCAGTTGGTTGGTGGCGCGTTCGACTGCCGGCGCGCGGACGGGGCGGGTATCGTACCGCACCGCCTCAACGCCCCGGCGCGAAGCGGTCCAGGAGCTTGAGATAGGCAACCGAATCCCGTTCCCAGGCCATGTCCGCCACGATCGCGGCCGCACCGTCGATGGCGGCCGCGCGGCGGGCCGGATCGTCGACGAGGTGCAGGATCTGTGCCGCCAGATCATCCGCGTCGCCGGGCCGGTAGCTCGGGACCACCCCCCGAAAGGTTCGTTCCACGAGGGGCAGGCCTGATGCGATGGCCGCGCGGCGCATTGCGGCATATTCCAGGATCTTGGTGGAGAGGCTCGAATCGGTAAAGTCGTCCCGCCGCGTCGGCGCGAGTCCGATGTCGGCCCCGGCGATTGCGGCCGGCACCGCCTCGAGCGGGATCCGGCCGTGGAACGACACGGAATCCTGGAGCGAGAGCTGCGCCGCCAGCCGCTCCAGTGCCGGCCGGGAATCGCCCCGCCCGTAGATGTCCAGCCGAACCGGCAGTTCCGGGCGGCTCGCGGCGATCCGGGCCACGGCCCGGACCGCGACATCGAGCTCGTAGGTCGGCGTCAGCGCACCGGCATAGATGAGACGCAGGACGCCGTCGGCCATGAATGGGCGCGGGGGATGGCCCGCGGGATCGAACCGGGCGAGTGACGGCGTGTTGCGGACGACGCTGACGTGATCGCGGGCGACACCGAGCTCCACGAGGCGGTCGCGGAGTGCGTCGTTCACCGTGAGCGCATGGGTCGCGGCCGCGATCGAGACGCGCTCAGCAAGCAGCAGGACCCGATGGATCAGCGGATTGGCCGCTCGCGGGAACCGGCTCCGGAAGAAGTCCGGCATCGATTCATGGAGGTCGATCAGGACCGGGACGCCGACCAGCCGGAGTGGCAGCGCGGCGAGGACCAGCCAGTCCGGCAGTGTTGCCACTTGCACAAGCGCGTAATGGCGACGCGGATGGGTCCGCACGAGGGTGAGCGCCACTCGGACGAAGAAGGCGAGGTACTCGCCGAGGTAGGTTCCGACCCCGGCACCCTGATGGCGCTGCACATCGAGCCGTCGGACCTGCACCCCGTCGACGTCGCCGCTCGCCGGATCACCCGGGCGACGCAGCGCGATCACGTCCACCGGCCTGCCGGCGGCGAGGATTGCCTCCGCCTGGCGGCGGACGCGCGGATCCTCCTCGTAATAGCTGTGGGCAACAAGCAGGACCGGGCGGCGAAACGGGCCGGTCGTGGTCTGGCTCATTCCGCCGGCGATGCCCAGCGGTCGACCAGCCAGCCGAGAGTGCCCGGCGCGAGGAAGACACGGCCATCCGCGACGAATGGCTCAATCGACTCGAGATCGTCGGCGTCCAGCGGCAGCAGCATCACCGGCTGGGGTGGCGTCGAGCTGCCGATCCGCGCGATCGCGTCACCGACCGCCCGTTGTCGGGCCTCGACGAAGAGCCTCGGCTGGGCGGACCAGAGTCGCCGGCGACGAAGGGCCCGCAGGGGCCGCAGGAGCGAGCGCCACTTCCAGAGGCTCCGAGGCGCCACCGGTCCCAGCGCCGCGAGCCGGGCCCGGAATGAGGCGCCCACATCGACGTCCGCCCAATCCAGAAGGCCGACCGCGGGCCTTGCCTCGCCCGTCGGCTGACCGCTCACCGGGTGCAGCGGAGCTGAGGTGACCACGGCAAGCTGCGCCAGCAGAGCCGGCGGCAGCGCCGGAATCCGCGCGACGGCGGAGGCCCGCCGGAACCCGACGACGACCGCCGGCAGGTCCACCATCGGGTGCTTCGGGAGCTCCGGCCCGTCGGGCCGGAGCTCGTCGGACCCCGCCACCGCGCTCAGGGCCGCAAACCGGGCAAGCAGGTCCCCGGCGACCACGCCAGGTGCAAAACGATCCGCGACGTGCGCACGCGCCAGGACGGGATCAAATGCGGCACGGCGATCGAGCGCGTCGCGGATGGCCTCCCCTAACGAGGCGGGATCGTGATCCCGGGCGATGGACCCGAACCGGCCGTCGCGACCAAGGATCTCCTCGACCCCGCTGGACGGCGTGGCGGCGACGGGGAGGCCCATCGCCAGGGCCTCTGCGGCCACGATTCCGAAGGTCTCCCACGGACTCGGATGAACGAACAGTGCGGCGCGGGCCATGGCTGCCACTACCCCGGCCCGGTCCGTCGGCGGCTCGAAGCGCACGTCGGGCGTGATCCCCAGCTCCGTGGCCAATGCGACGAGGCGCTGCTCATCCGCCTCGGAGGCCGGGCGGCCGATCAGCCGGAGCCGAAGGGACGGCCGGTCCTGATGGACCAACGCGAAGGCACGCAGGAGCGTGTCCGTCCCCTTGCTCTCCTTGCGCGCGCCCACCCAGAGCAACTCGTTCGGATCGCGCTCCTGGATTTGATCCGTCCGAAACGTGTCGATGGGCAGCACGTTGGGGACCACCCCGATCGGGCCTGCGTCTGGGCCCAGGCGCTCCCCGATCCGCTGGGCCAGCGCGGCACTGACCGCGACGAGAGCCCGACTGGTCCCGATGAGCCGCCGATACGCCGCCACGGCGGCAGGCTCCGCGAGCCGCGCCGGCATCGCGCTGTCGTGCTCGGTCGTCAGCACCGGCAGGCGCAGGGCGTCGGCGAGCGCTGCGGCCGCCAAGCCGTCGGGTAGGCCCGTGTGCGCGTGGATCACGTCGAATGGCCATACCGCGTGCAGGGCGACTCCAACCGGGACAAGGACACCGGCCTCGAGGCGCGCCAGCGTGAGTGGGTCGCGGCTGGCCGTTCCTCCGGCCGGCATGGGTGCCGGGATCCGGAGGACGGGCACCCCGGGGGCGCCTCGGCCGGATGGCCTGGCAAACTCCAGACGGGAGCCGATCGTGGCCGCCCAGCCGTCGAGCCGGGAGAGCCGCGCCCGCCGTTCCGGGCCAGCCGGGCCGTCCAGGCCCTCCGCGTAGACAGGGTCCGGGCAGATGACCGCGACGTCCGCGCCGGCATCCCGGAGCGCGGCCGCCTGGTCGCCGACGAAGCTGCCCCGGCCGGGTACCTCGTGGGACGGATACCAGCGTGCAACGATCAGGATTCTGAGGGGCATTTCGGGATTATCGTCGGGCGGCGGCCATCGCGGATCCCGTGCTACCGTTCGCCGCGATGTCAAGGCCGATCCCCGACCCCTCGGTCACTCGAACGACCGCCCTCCGCCCCGGACCCTTGGGACTGCTGGGAATCGCCCTGACCGACGTGTGGTCGCGGCGCCAGCTGATCCGCTATCTCGTGTCGGCGGACCTCAAGAAGAAGGGCCGGGACACCCTCTTCGGGAACGTCTGGTGGGTCCTGGATCCGTTGCTCCAGATGGTCGTCTACGTGATCCTCGTCTCCGTGATCTTCGCCCGGAGCGAGGACGACTACGCCCTGTTCATCTTCGCCGCGATCCTGCCCTGGAAGTGGTTCTCGAGCGCCATCGGCGACGCGATCACCTCGGTCAGCGGCCAGGACCGCCTGATCAAGCAGGTCCAGTTCCCCAAGATCGTGCTGCCCGTGGCCGCGATCATGGCCGGCATCACCCAGTTTGCCTTCGGGATGGTCCCGCTCGCGGCTCTGCTCCTCCTGGTGTACCCGGATCGGATCAGTCCCACGCTGGCGCTGATTCCGCTGGTGGCCGTGGTCCAGCTCGTCTTCACGCTGGCCCTGGGAGTGCTCGCCGCCGCCTTGAACGTCTTCTTCCGTGACATCGGCAACCTGTCCCGCCACGCCCTTCGTCTGTGGTTCTATCTGTCTCCCGCCCTCTATGGCGCCGCCGTCATCGAGGAGATCGCCACTACGCACGGGGCGATCGCCGCCTCGATCAAGATCAACCCGTTCTACCCGATCCTGAACGCCTATCGATCGGTCATCTACGAAGGGACTGCCCCAGACTGGGTCGCCCTGGGCGGCGTCCTCCTGGCATCGCTGGCCTTTCTCGTCGTCGCTGTCTGGTTCTTCAAACGGGTCGAGCCGACGTTCGCGAAAGTCCTGTGACCGAGATCACTGGTCCAGCCGTTGGCGCATCAGTCGGTGGAGCTCCGGCGCCCCTTCCCGCGGTTGACGTCCGTGGCCTGGGGGTCCGCTACAGCCTGCGTCTGACGCGCAAGAACACGCTCCGCGGCTCATTGGCCCGACTCGTTCGACGCGACGGCGGTGGTGGCGGCCACTTCTGGGCGCTCCGGGATGTCTCCTTCAACGTGGTCCACGGGGAATCGCTTGCGATCATCGGGCCGAACGGGGCCGGCAAGTCCACCCTGCTCCAGTCCATGGCCGGGATCATCGAGCCGACCGAGGGCGAGATCAGCATCCGCGGACGGCTTTCCAGCTTGCTCACCCTCGGCGCCGGGTTCGACCAGGAGCTCTCGGGGCGAGAGAACATCCTCCTGGCCGGGGCGTTCCTCGGGATCGACCACGGCGAGATCCGGCGCCGCCTTGAGGACATCATCGCCTTCGCCGACATCGGCCAGTTCATCGACGCCGCGATCAAGACCTACTCGTCGGGGATGCGGGCGCGGCTCGGCTTCTCGATCGCCACGTCGGTGGAGCCCGACATCCTCCTGCTGGACGAGGTCCTGGCGACCGGCGACCAGGTCTTCCGGGCCAAGTCCAAGGAGCGCGTGCTCGAGCTGGCCAAGGGCGCCAAGGCGATCGTGCTCGTCACCCACGACATGCACTGGGTCACCGAGTTCTGCAACCGCGCGATGCTCATCGAGCACGGCCACGTCATCGCTGAGGGGCAACCCGAGGAGATCGTTCGACTCCACGAGGCGCGCTCGGAGGAGTCGCGGTGGAGCGCCGGAATTCCGGGCAGCTGAGATGGCGGCACCCCGACCCACGCCCTGGCGCCGGGCCGGACGAGCAGCGAAGCGGGCCGGGCGAGCGATCCGGCGCGGTGCGGTCCGTGCCGTCGAGCCGCTTCGGCGGGTCGGGGGGATCGAGCGTGCGGTCCTGCTCCAGCACCGCGACGAGCTGCTCCGGAAGCGGACCTTTGGCCCGGCCGACCTGGACCGGCTCCAGACCCTCCTCGGGTCGGCCGATGCCGTGGTTCCAGTCCGCGAGGCGTTCGAGCTCCGGGCGGCCCTGCCCGGACGCCTCATCGCATTGCGGCACGACATGGACCACGACGTCGAGAATTCTGTTCGCTTTGCCGAGTGGGAGGCGAAGCATGGCTTCCGCTCGACCTATGAAGTGCTCCACACGGACTGGTATTACCGGCGCGGAGCCCGTGGCGGGCCGTCGCGGTTCGTCCTCAGGGCGCTGGATCGAATCGCGGCCCTGGGCCACGAGGTCGCCCTGCACAACAACGCGATCGTCGCGGCGCTCCTCGAGGATCGTGACCCGTTCGAGATCATCGAGGAGGAGCTGGGGCACCTGCGCAGGCACGGGTTCGAGATCGTGGGGACCGTCGCCCACGGGGACCGGCTGTGCCGCGAGCTCGGGTTCAACAACTCGGAGCTGTTCCTGGAGTGCCCGGACCCGTCCGGGCGTGACCCGCAGCGCGAGATCGTCCGGATCGATCCGGTCACGGGTCGGCGGACATCGGTCCGGCTCGCGCCGGTGCCGATGGCCCGGTTCGGGCTGACCCACGAGGCGATGGTCTTCGGAAACGTCCACTACCTGTCCGACACCGGCGGGCGCTGGCACCGTCCGTTCGACGAGGTGGCGGCCGCCTTTCAGCGCGACGGCGGTTTCCTGCAGGTGCTCGCCCATCCGGTCTGGTGGGCACTCGGCGATGAGTCGTTCACGCCCAAGGCGGCTCTCGGCCCGGCCCGCTCCAGCTAGCGGATTCGACCGACCGCGCGAGAGAGCAGCCTGCGAACCAGTCGGGCCGCGCGCTTCGGCATGCTCACCGGCGCGACCGACGAACGCGGCCGCGCTGTTCGCGGCGGAGCGCCGCGCTGGCCGACCCCGATCTGAACGTAGTTGCCGACCAGCTCGACGCGGTACGGATCGCCGCCGTGCTCGAGGAGCCGGACGAGCGCGCTGACCGGGTAGTGGGTTCGGCCATGGGTGACGCTGCGGTCCCGGGTCGTGTGGTACGAGGCCAGGAGCACACCGCCCGGGGTAAGGAGCGCCATCAGCCGATCGATGAGCGACGTCACGCGCGGGTTCTCGAGATCCGGCTCGCCGAAGTGGCTGATCGCCCGGCAGAAGACGACGTCGAAGAAGGCCGGATCGAAGGCGAGCGGCGCGTCCGCGTCGGCGACCTCGAACCGGATCCCCGGGTAGCGCGAGCGCGCCGCCTCGATGCCCCCGGGACTCAGGTCCACGCCCGTCGCGTCGAAGCCGAGCTCGCGGAAGATCGACGTCCAGAATCCGTCGCCGCAGCCGACGTCAAGCAGGCGGCCCGGCGCGAGGTCGAACGCGTCGACGTAGTGGCGGCGCGCCCAGGCCAGCCAGTGCTCGCGGCGCTCCTCGTAGCCGAACCCGCCGGCCGCGTAGTGCTGGTCGTACTCCGAGGGTGTGGGAGGAGCGTCCGGGCTGTCGGTCATGGCGCCCGCAATTCTACGGGCCGGCTCACCACGGGCGGCCGGTCAGCCGGCCGTACTCGCCGAGGAGCCGATCCAGCTGCGTTGGCCAGTCGTAGCGCCCGGCGGCCGCAGCCCGGATGCGCGCACGGATCGCCTCGCGGGCCTCGGGCGGGGCCTCGAGGAGGGCCCGGATTCCTGCGGCGATCGAAGCCGGACGGGTCGGGTCGACAAGGACGCCCGCGTCGAGCTCGCGGACGATCGCGGCCATCCCAGGCAGGTCGGAGGCGACGACCGGGACGCCCGCCGCGAGCGCCTCGAACAGCTTGTTCGGCGTCGCCAGGCGGTGGTTGAGCGTGTCTCCCTGGATCGGGATCGCCACGACATCGGCCGACGCGACCCACTCGAGCAACGCGTCGGGGGGCACGGCCGGGAGGACGGAGACGCGGCCGGCGACGTCGGCGCCGGCGGCCCGGGCCCGCAGCTCGTCCTCCATTCGTCCGTAGCCGAGGAGAACGAGGTGGGCCTCGGGCATCTCGGCCATCGCGTCGATGAGCTCGGGGATGCCGCGGCCGGGCGAGAGGCCGCCGTGGTAGAGCACGATCGGGGTCTCTGCGGGGATTCCGAGGGCGTCGTGGAATCGTCGGGGCCGAGGCCCACCAGGGGGCCGCATCGGCGAGGCGTTGAGGACGACGAATGGGCGCTCGCACTCCAGGCGGTCGCGCAGGGCGTCGGCCAGAGCGTCGTTCACCGTCATGACCCGGTCAGCCGTTCTGGCCCAGCGTCGTTCGAGCGCGCCCGCCAGACGCCGGAACGGCGACGGCAACCTCGCCAGGTTCCCGGCCTCGGGGTACAGGTCGCGGGCGTCGTAGATGAGCTTGCCACCGAGGCGGTCGTGCACGGCGATTCCGACGGGGAGGCCCATCAGGCCCATTGCGTGGATGACGTCCGGGGACCCGGGCGCAATCGCCAGGACGGCACCGGTGCGCTGGCTCACGATCGCCTGGAGCTGGCGGAGCTGGCGAAGCGGCGTCCCGAGTCCGGGTGGGACCGCTCGCCCGGCGCGGCGAAGGCGATACCCAGATGGATCCACGGGCTCCGAAGGAAACTCGGATCCCGGTCGGGCGAGGATGGTCACGTCGTGCCCCCGAGCGGCGAGACCGGAAGCGATCCGGTGCGCTCGCCCGTCGAACGCTCCGGTCGTGGGGAGGACCAGGACGGCCCGTTGCGAAACGGGGATCTCGGACGTCACAGCGATCCGGTCAGCTCGGCGTAGAGCTGGACGAGGCGAGCCGACTCGATCTCCCAGTTCCAACGCTCGTGGGCCGCGCGAAGGCAGCGTGCCCGGAGCGCCGCTCGGGCGGTCGGATCCGCGGCCACGATCGACCGGATCGCCCGGGCAAGGCCGGCGACGTCGTCCGGCGCGGCCACGACGCCGAGTGGACCGGCCGGGTCGTCGCACACGATCCGGCGCATCTCCGGAAAGTCGCTCGCCACGACGGGAACGCCCGCGGCCAGGCACTCGAACAGCTTGTTCGGCGTGGACATGCGGTGGTTGATCGTGGACGCCTGGATCGCCATCACGCCGACATCGGCCGAAGCCACCCATGCCCCCACTTCCTCGGGCGGGACGGCCGCCACGACGTGGACGCGGCCGGCTGCCAGCGGGCCGGCGGCGAGGGCATCAAGTTCAGCTCGGAGCCCGCCATAACCGAGGAAGACGGCGTGCACCGTCTCGAGGCCGGGCTCGGCGACGGCGGCGGCCAGCTGCTCGAGGCCGCGGTGACGGGAGAAGGCGCCGTGGTACAGGGCGATCGGCTCGTCGGCCGGGATCCCCGTCGCTGTCCGGATCAGGTCGGGCCCGTCCGCAGGGGAATCGCTCCGGGGCGGGCAGTTGTGGACGACGACCGTGCGAACCGGCGCGTACCGGCGCCCCAGCTCGCCGGCGAGGCTCTCGTTGACCGTCACGAGGGCCATGGAACGGCGGACCCAGCCCCGCTCGACCCGCGCCATGAGACGCCGGAGCCAGGCAGGCTGGTCCGCGTTCGCACCCGATTCGAGATAGATCTCGTGGCTGTCGTACACGATCCTCGCTGGCGGGTGACGGTCCGCCGCCGCGACGGCCGCGGCCAGACCGGTCAGGTCGTGCCCGTGATAGACGTCCGCGGGCCCGGCCGATGACGCCGCCGCGCGCGCCCAGGCGGTGATGACCCAGCGCCAGCGGATCAACCATTCGAGCGGTGACGGGCGCCGCGTGGGAGCGGGGCGCACAGGGGCCGGCTCGGCACCTGGGGAGGTCGCGGCGGCGGCTCGCTGCGCCGTCGTGCGGTTCCGATACCGCGCCAGGAGGTAGAACGGACCGCGCACCACGCTCAATGGAGCCGAAGCGAGCACCGCGAGACCCGCGATCCCGATGTCGATGATCCCGCCCGGCATCCGCCGGACGCCGCGCCGCGCTCGGGGGATCGCCCAGTAGGTGATCCTCCACGGGTAGCGCAGCCACAGCCGAAACAGTCGATGGCCCGGGGGAATCGGGATCCGCAGGATCACGAAACCGTCGCGCTCCTCGCGCTCCCCCACCGTGGACGTCGCATCCGAGGGGCGGGCGACGATCGTGACGTCGTGACCGGCGGCGGTCAGTGATCCGGCCTCTCGGAGCACGCGGGAATCGGTCCGACAGTCGTTGAAGACGAACATGACGACCCGGCTCAACGCGCGGGCCCTTCGAGCGCTATGACGATCGCCTCGGCGGCCCCGGCTGACGGCAAATCCAGCTCGGCCGCGCGCGCTCGGGCCAGCCGCAGGGCGTCGTTCGGCGGCGCGAGTCTCGCCAGCTCGGCCGCGGCCTTCGCCGGGTCGAGGCCGACGATGACCATGCGCCCGGCGGATCCCTCGACCGCCTCGGCCCACTCGGTGGACTGGCGGAGGACGAGGCACGGAACATCGAGCCAGGCGGCCTCGCGCTGCACCCCGCCCGAATCGGTGATGACGGCGGCGGCGTGCAGCTGTAACGCGAGAGAGGCCCGATAACCCAGCGGCTCGACGGCCGCGACATCCGCTCCGCACGCGATCCCGGCGCGTTCCATCGCGGCACGCGTGCCCGGGTGCAGCGCCAGAATCACCGGTCGGTCGGGCCTGGCCGCGCTCGCGAGGATCGCTGACCAGGAGGCCATCGCCGCGGGCTCGCGGTTCTCCTGTCGGTGAACGGTGGCGAAGACGTAGCCGCCCGGCGTGAGCGGGAGCCCGAGCGCTCCCGCGATCTCCTCGAGGACCGACGCGTCCCGGACCTCGGCGCTCACGCGTGACGCCAGATCCTGTATCAGGTCGCCGACGAGGACGACCCCACGGGTGATCCCCTCGGCGCGCAGGTTTTCGACGGCCGTCCGGGTCGGCGCGAGCAACCATGTCGCGAGGTGGTCCGCCACGACCCGGTTCAGCTCCTCCGGCATGCGCCGATCGAAGCTCCGTAACCCCGCCTCCACGTGCGCGACCGGGATCCCGAGCTTCGTGGCCGCTAGGGCCCCCGCGAGCGTGGAGTTCGTGTCGCCGTAGACGAGGACAGCGTCGGGCCGCTCGGACGTGAGGATCGGCTCCAGGCCCGTGAGCATCGCCGCGGTCTGCTCGGCATGCGAGCCGCCGCCGGCGCTCAGCGAATGGTCGGGCTTCGCGAGCCCGAGCTCGGCGAAGAACGTGCCGGCCAACGACGCATCCCAGTGCTGGCCAGTGTCGACGAAGATCTCGTCGTGGCGGGCCCGAAGCACGGGCTGCAGCGCGGCCGCCTTGATGAGCTGAGGTCGCGTCCCGACGACGCTGACGATCTTCATCCCGACAGGGTAGCCGGGGCTCGCGGGTCACGGCGGGTGTATGGCGGGTCACGGCGGGCGCATCGCTGCCTGAGCGCCCCCTACTCCTGCGAAGGCACCCCGATGCCCCGGTATGCGACGCTCTTCGGGAACGGCAGTCCCGCCAGGCTGTTCCGGCCGTCCACGAGGATTGAGAGGTCCGGGAACCAGGACAAATCCAGCTCAAGCCAACGCGCGTCACCGGTCTGGGTGACGATCGCCCGGACATCGGCCGTCGCGCCCCACGAGTACGGCTCGGCACCAACGCCACGGACTTCGTCGTCCGAGAGCAGCGGGTCGTGGGCGAGGACCCGCGCGCCGGCGTCGCGGAACGCGGCGATGAGCGGGATCGCTCGTGAGTAGGCGAGCTCCTTGACGCCCTCGCGATAGGTCAGCCCGAGCACGAGCACCG
>JBKKBB010000167.1:0-4960 GCA_046714395.1 Candidatus Limnocylindrales bacterium
AACCATAATCGGGGATACGAGATGTCGTCGTTTCTCGTGGGCTCGGTGATTTGTATAAGTGACATGCGCGATACGAACGATCGGCGTCAGGCGGCGATCCAGCGGCGCGGCGAGATCAGCCACCGTCGGCATCCAGGGCGCCTTGCAGGGCGAACCAGTCCTCGTCCGACTGGGTCTGGGGACGCCGGGCGCCGGCGATCCCCGCCCGGGCGAGCGCAGCGTCGACGCGCGCCTGACCGACGGCCAGCTGGCGTCCCAGCACGTTGCGGACCATCTTGCGTCGTTCACGGAACCCGGCCTGGACCAGCGCCCAGAGCCGATCCTCCACCGCCGCCGCGAGGTCCGGGATTGGCGCGGTCCCGCCCGGGTGCCGCGGCGCGAGGACGATCACCGCCGAGGCCACGCTGGGTGCCGGCTCGAACGCGTCGCCCGGGACACGGCTGGAAATCCGGACGGTCGCGTGGTACTGGGCGAAGACGGACATGTAGCTCATCCGCCCAGGCGGCGCAGCCAGCCGCTCGGCGACCTCCCACTGGACCATCAGGACCAGGCGCGTCGGACGCGGCGCCGACCCCAGGAGTCGGTGAAGGATCGGGCTGGTGATGTGATACGGCAGGTTGGCAACCACCAGGAAGGGCGCCCGGACAAGCGTTGGCAGATCCTGGTCCAGGGCGTCACCTTCAATCAGGGTCAGGGCGCCCGGAGCGTCCGGGTCTTGTGCGCCGACTTCAACAGCGTCATGGAGCCTCTTGCGCAACAGGGCGGCGAGGCGCCAGTCAAGCTCGACGGCGGTCACGGCCGCACCCGCTCCGAGGAGCGCCTCGGTCAGGATGCCGAGACCGGGCCCGATCTCGAGGACCCGGCCGCCGACCACCGGTTCCGCCTCGATGAGGATCGATTCGAGAACGTCCGGGTCGGCCAGGAAATTCTGCGACAGCGAGTGACGAGCCCGCAGGCCCTCGTCCCGGAGCAACCGCCGAACGGCGAGGGGATCCAGCCTGATCGGCCCTCGAGACCCGGCCGGGGCGGGACTCACCGAACCGCCAGGGGCAGCGATGGCCGCGCGTCGAGGTCCAACCCTGCTCGCTCCCCCGCCGCAAACCGCCGCGCTCCGGCGGCGCCGATCATCGCCCCGTTATCCGTGCACAGGCCGGCCCGCGGGATGATCACCGGGATCCTGAGCGATTCGGCTTCGCCGACGAGCCGCACCCGAAGTGCGGCGTTCGCGGCGACCCCGCCGCCGAGGATGATCGACCGCGCCCCGACAGCCCGTGCCGCGCGAATCGTCTTGGTCACCAGGACATCGGTGACCGCGTCCTGAAAGCCCCAGGCAAGTTCGGCGGTACGGGCCTCGGACAATCCGCCGTCCGCTGTCTCGAGGAGGCCTTCCTCGGCGCGAGCGGCGTCGACGATCCGCCGGGCAGCGGTCTTGAGCCCCGAGAAACTGAAATCGAACGAGTCGCCGAGCCATGCCCGCGGGAAGACGGCGTCATGGGCGCGGGCTGTATCGGCGGCACGCTGGATGGCCGGCCCGCCGGGATACCCGAGGCCCATCAGCCGGCCAACCTTGTCAAAGGCCTCGCCGGCGGCATCGTCCACGGTCTGCCCGAGGAGTCGGTACTCGAGGTGATTCCGCATCTCCACGAGGAACGTATGGCCGCCGGACACCACGAGCGCGACGAGCGGAAAGGTCGGCTCGGGGGCGTCCAGCCCGGAATCCAGGAGCCAGCTCGCGTACACATGACCCTCGAGATGGTTCACCCCGACGAGGGGCCGGTCGTGGACCCAGGCCAGGGTCTTGGCCACGTTGATCCCGACGAGCAGGGAACCAGCCAGACCGGGTCCGTGGGTCACGGCCACCGCGTCGACGTCCCGGACGGTCACGCCGGCGGTCTGGAGCGCCTCGTCCAGGACGGGCAGGACCCAGCGCAGGTGGGCACGGGCGGCCACCTCCGGGACGATCCCACCGGTCGCCGCGTGCATCGCCACCTGGCTGGCGACGACGTTGGCGTGAATGCGGCGGCCGCCTTCGATCAGGGCGATGCCCGTTTCGTCGCACGAGGACTCGATCGCCAGGATCAGCGGACCGGTCACGACCGGCTCGCCTGCGTGGCGTCCGGCAGGACCACGGTGGAGGCCGCCCCGACGGGCGGAGATGCGGCATCGAGGTCGGCTCGCCGGACCGCGAGGAGGCGTTGCATATCGTCACCCGTCAGGGTGGGCGTGGTCATGATCAGGGCGTCCTCTCCGTTGTCGGAGTAGTAGCGCGGCCGGACGCCCAGCGGACGGAACCCGAACTTCGCGTACATCCGACGGGCCGGGGCGTTGGACAGGCGGACTTCGAGGGTGGCCTCGCGCGCGCGTCGGCCGATCGCAACGTCGAGCAGCGCCAGCAGCAGCGTTTCCCCGATCCGCTGGCGACGCCACGCCGGATCCACGGCGAAGGTCGTGATGTGGGCCTCGTCGACCATCATCCAGATGCCGCCATAGGCGACCACGTCCCGACCGATGCAGGCCACCAGGTACGAGGCCAGGCGATTGCTCGACAGCTCGTTGCGATACGCGTCATCCGGCCACGGCGCGCTGAAACTCGCTCGTTCGATTCGGTGAACGGCCGGGAGATCGGCGATTGACATCGGCTCGACCAGGAGCCTCAGCGGCGGTCGTGCGACCACTCGATCTCCCCCGTTGCCGCGCGAATCCCGCGGGGCAAGGTCACGTATTCCGGGACCAGCTCGGCCGCGGAATCTGCGTCGCCGCCTCGGAGCCGGGCGGCGCCGAGCCGCAGCAGTGCTGGGCCAAGCCCCGCGCGGGCCGCCTCGCCCCGCACTGCCGCTGCCGCCGCTGCCCGCCCGTCGAGATCGACGGCGACGACGGCATCCTCCGCGGCGTCGGGCTCGTGTCCGCTGGGAAGGAGCTGCGGAGCGGCTCCAGACCTGACCAGGACGCGGTCGTGCGGTCCGGCCGGGAGGAGCAGCACCGGGGCGGACGCCGGCCGGTGGCCTTCCGCGGCCGGCAGGCGTCGCGCGGCGTCCAGGAGTGCTTCTCCGGTCCCGATGCCGACGATCGGAATTGCGAGCGCGTGGGCCATCGTCTTGGCGGTCGCAAGGCCGACGCGAAGACCCGTGAAGGCACCGGGCCCGGTCCCGACCACGATCCCGGCGATTCCGTCGCGGCCGAGGCCGGTCACGTCGAGCAGTCCTTCGATTCCCTTCAGGAGGAGCTCGCCATGGCGATGCCCGGCCGGCCACTCGAGCACCTGGATCGTCTCTCCGTCCGATCTCCCGGCGCCGACGACGATCCGCGTGGTGGCGGTGTCGATTGCGAGCAACCAGGGCTCGGATGTCCGATCGGGCTTCGTCATCGTGTCTCGACCGGTGGCACGGCCGCGCGGGCCGGCGCGGTCGGCGCGGTGGACGCGGCAGCCACCGAGCGTTGGCTCCACGAGCGGGCGGCGGCTACATAGCGAGCCAGCTCGGGGGCGTTCGCGACCACGGTGATCTCGCGAGCATCGTCGCCGGATCCCCTGATCCTGATATCCAGGCGCCGCGCGGGCAGGGACGCGCCGAGACGATCCGGCCATTCGAGGAGGGTCACGCCGCTGGACTGACGATCATCGAGCAGGCCGCCGCCGATCGCATCGGCCGCATCCGCCAGGCGGTACAGGTCGATGTGGAAGAGCGGGAGTCGACCGTCATATTCCGCCATCAGCACGAACGTTGGCGAGCTGATCGTGCCGGGAACGCCGAGCCCTGCTCCGAAGCCCTTTGCCACGACCGTCTTGCCGGCGCCCAGCTCTCCCCACAGGCCGAGGAAGTCGCCCCGTCGGGCCACAACCGCGAGGTCGGCGGCCAGCGCGAGGGTCTCGCCCGGGGAGGCAGTCGTGATGGTCGCGGTCAACTCGTCGGGCGAGGCACTATCCGGCATCGGCCGAGCGTAGCGGAAGCACGATCCCCGTGCCCGAAGCGACGAGAGAGCGTCCAGCCGCACCGTGGGCGATCAGGCGAATCGCTCCAGGTCGCCCAGCGGAACGGCGACCGGCGGCCGGCCCCCAAACCGAACCCAGCCCGCTTCAAGGGTCATGCCGCCCGCGAACCGATGAGCACCGGCGAGGCCGGCCCATCGTCCTTCCGCCCCGGCGAGTGGGCCCGCCGTCACGCGGACCAGCCCCGCCGGCACGTCCGGGAGTTTCACATCGGCATCGTCGAAGGCGAGGCAGGCTGGCTCGCCCAGGAGCGCAACCGTGCGACCCTCGATGGCTTCGAGCAGGGCCATGATCGGCGTCGCGATCGGGCGGCCGATTGCGCCCTCCAGGACCAGGATGGCGAACGGCGGCAGCCCGTGCAGCCCGGCTCGCGCGCGTTGCTCCGAGGCCATCACCTCGCGTCGCTCCTTGACCCCGAGTCCGTTCACGACGATCCCGCTGACGCCGACGGCGCGAGCCCGGGTCAACGCTTCGGCGTCGACATGAGAGCCCACCACAAGCACCGCGCCGGCGCTATCGACGTCAATTTCGGCAGTCCGGACGTGCCCATCGCGGGCGGCCAGGATCCGGAGCCGACCGCTGCTTGGACCACCGAGCACATCTGCTCCGAGCAGGCCGCGCGCCGCGGTTGAAAGGGTGAGTCCCGCACCAGGTCGGATGTCACGGACGATCCCGGCCACGGGTGCCTCAAGGGGCTCCGCCGGATCCCCCACGGCGAGCCGCCAGCGCCCCCTGCTCCTGAACAGGAGCTCACCCGCTTCGGTCCGCTGACGGGTCCCGAGTCGGCCCGGGCTCTTGGTCCACCAGCCGCCCGGCACGGCGGCCGCGCCGGCTGGTCCGCCGACGACCTCCGTTCGGAGGTCTCGCATCCGCTCGGCCAGCACCGCCCCACGGACAACGGATTCACCCGGTGCCGCGAGCTCGCGCTCACCCGGACGCAGCGAAAACCACGCCTCGACATCGGGGCTGGACAGC
>JBKKBB010000168.1:0-8353 GCA_046714395.1 Candidatus Limnocylindrales bacterium
ATATCGTGGAGGTCCGCGCACTCGATCGCCCGATTCGGTTCGTCCAGCCGGACGGTGCGCTGCCGTTCTGGGACCTGCTCCGCAAGAAGGTCGAGCTGCTCCCGTCGTGAAGGCAGGATGACCACGATTTCCGAGGCAGCCGCTGCGAGCACAACAGCTGCCCGCGCCGAGATGGAAGCGTCGGAGCGCCCCGGTCGCCTGCTCGAGCTGACGGTTCGCGATCTCGGACTGATCGATCAGCTGCGCCTCGTGCTCGAGCCCGGTCTCAACGTCCTGACCGGCGAAACCGGAGCCGGCAAGAGCCTGCTCATCGACGCGCTGGGCCTTGTGCTCGGCGCGCGCGCCGACAGTTCCCTGGTTCGTCACGGGGCCGAGAGCGCGCATGTGGAGGCACTCTTCGATCGGATCCCGGAACCCGTCATCGTGGTTCGGGAAGTGACGGCGTCGGGCCGCTCGACCGCCCGGCTCGACGATGGCGCGGTCACCGCGTCCCGCCTCGCGGAGGTGGCCGGCGCCGTCGTTGAGGTCCACGGCCAGCACGACCGGGGTCGCCTCCTGGACGAGCGCCGACAGCGTGAGCTGCTCGACGCCTTCGGTAGTCACGTTGGTGCGCGAGCCGCGATGGCATCGAGCGTCGGGGAGTGGAGGGCGAACCGGACCAGGCTCGCCGAGCTCAATCTCGACGCGCGCGAGGTGGGCCGCCGTCTCGATCTCCTTGACCACGAGGTCGCCGAAATCGGGGCGGCCCGACTGACACCCGGGGAAGGTGAAGGACTGCGCGCCCGCCTGGCTGCGGGCCGGCACGGCGCTTCCATCACCCAGGGTGGCGAGTTGGTTCGCGAGGCACTCGGCGCCGACGAGCAGGCTGCGCGGACCTCGATCGGTGTCGCGCTCCGGGAGGCCCGCTCGCTGGCCAGGCTGGACGCGCGCTTCGAGTCGATCGCGGATCGGCTGGCCGCCGCGGACGCCGAGCTGGAAGACCTGGCGACCGAGCTGCGGGGCATCCTCGAGGCCGTCGAGCACGACGCGGGTGCCGTCGCCGAACTCGAGGAACGTCTGTCGGTGATCTATGGCCTCGAACGACGGTACGGCGTGGACGAGGCTGCCGTGATCGCCCATGGGGAACGCGCCGAGGCAGAGGCCGAGCGTCTGCGCGGCATGGAGGGCGAGCTCGAGCGCCGGCGCGCGGACGATGCGCGCCTGCTGGCCGCGGTGGCCGTCGCGGCGGCGGAACTGGGGGCGCTTCGTCGCGGGGTCGCGGCACGCCTCGCCGGGGAGACGGACGCGGTCCTTCGCCGAATCGGGTTTCCCGCGGGAGCATTCGAAGTCCAGGTCGGACGTCGCCCGGCTGGTCCGGACGACCCGGCGATCGAGCTGGACGGTGATGCGGTCGCCTTCGACGCGACCGGCGCCGACGAGGTCGTCTTTCGGCTCGCTCCGAATCCCGGCGAACCGGGCCGCCCGCTGTCCAGGATCGCTTCGGGCGGCGAGCTCTCCAGGGTCGCCCTGGCGATCAAGCAGGTGCTCGCGGAGGCAGACGATACGCCGACGCTGGTGTTCGACGAGGTCGACACGGGGATCGGTGGGCGAACGGCAGACCCGATCGGGCGCAGCCTGTGGACGCTGGCTCGACGGCACCAGGTCCTCGTCGTCACCCATCTCCCCCAGATCGCCGCCCACGCCGATGCGCACGTCCGGATCGCGAAGCGGGAGCGCGACGGCCGAACCGTGACCGAGGTCACCCGGCTGGATCGGGACGGCCGGATCGGCGAGCTTGCCGCGATGCTCGGGGGATCGGGCGAGGCCGGACCCGGGACGGCGGCGCTGGCGCAGGCGAGCGTCCTGCTGGATGCGGCGGCGACGTGGCGGGACCAGCGCGCGCCCGACGGCTGAGCGGCAGGCACGACTCGTGGGCGATCCGTCGGCGCTCGATCGCGCGGTAGACGACTTCCTGACCCATCTTCGCGTGGAGCGGGGCGTCTCACCGGCGACCATCCGGGCCTATCGCAGCGACCTCGGTGATTTCGCCGCGGCACGGGACTCCACACGCGACTGGGCCCACGGGCCGGACGCCGCGACACGCTATCTCGCCGCGCGAACCCGGCGCGGTCACCGAGACGATCCGGGCCTCGCGCCGACGAGCCTGCGCCGCCGCGCTGCCGCGATCCGGGGCTTCTACCGCTTCGCCTTCGGCGAGGGCCTGATCCGCGTGGACGTCGCTGCCCATCTCGACCTGCCGCGCATGTCGCGGTTGCTGCCGGAGACGCTGACCGTGTCCCAGGTGGAACGATTGATCGAGTGCGCCGGCCCCGCCGTCGTCGTGTCTGGCCCGGACGGCATCGTCGAACCGGGCCCGCTCCGAGATCGCGTGCTCGTGGAACTCCTGTACGCGGCCGGCCTTCGGATCTCGGAGGCGCTCGGGCTCGATCTCGAGGATCTGTCCCTGGACGGCGGCTTCGTCCGCGTGATCGGCAAGGGGGATAAGGAGCGTCTGGTCCCGGTCGGGGACCTGGCGCTGGCCGTGCTCAGGGTCTGGATCGAGGGCCCGCGAGCGTCACTGCTCGCGCTCGGGCATGTGGCACCCGACAGGGGCGGACCGCTCTTCCTCGGCGAACGCGGAAGGCGCTGGGCGCGGCAACAGGCCTGGGCCGCCGTGAAACACGCGGCCGAGGCGGCCGGGCTGGCCGCGCGGGTCAGCCCCCACACGCTCCGTCACTCGTTTGCGACGCACCTCCTGGAGGGCGGAGCCGACCTCCGGATCGTCCAGGAGTTGCTTGGCCATGCGAGCATCAGCACGACCCAGCTGTACACCCATCTGACCGGCGAGCGCATCCGCGAGGTGTACGCTCGCGCCCACCCACGCGCCTGAAGGAGGACTCCCGCCGTGTCTCGATATGCCGACTCGCTGTTGTCTGACGGGGAGCGCATTGCGCTCCGATCGCGTCAGCACTGGCTGGCAACCGTGATCGATGGTCGACTTGCCTGGGCGACGCTCATCGCCGCCGGGGCGCTGATCGTGCTGCGCCTCCAGATGTCGGGTGACGGCGTCGGCAAGCAGGTCCTCGGGTACGTGATCCTGGCCGTCCTCGTGGTGGCGATCGGGATGCTCGCCAAGCTCTACTGGAGCTGGTATGCGGAGGACTACATCGTCACGAACCGGCGTGTGCTCAAGGTGGAGGGGATCCTCAACAAGCGCTCCGCGGACAGCTCGCTGGAGAAGATCAACGACGCCGTCCTCGAGCAGAACCTGTTCGGGCGGATCTTCGGGTACGGGGACCTGGACATCCTGACCGCGGCCGAGACCTCCGTCGATCGCTACCGAATGCTCGATCAGGCCCCGCGGTTCAAGAAGGTCATGCTGGATCAGAAGCACCGGCTTGAAGCCGAGCTGGTCCGCCTGCCCAGCCCGCCGATGCGCTCCGCCGGCCAGCCGACCAGGACCATGTCGGCAGACGATGTCATGCGAGCGATCGGCGACCTGGCCTCGCTCCGTGATCGCGGAGCCATCACCGCCGAGGAGTACGAGTCCAAGAAGCAGGACCTGCTCGGCCGCCTGTGAATCGTGCGGCCGGGTGGCCGCCCGACAGCATCCGATGGCCGCCGTTGGGCCCGCCCTTCAGCGAGCTGTGGGGCCGATCCGCCCGTGAGGGCCCGAGGGGCTAGGATTCCGCGAAGCCGATAGCCGCACACATCCCGAGGCAATAAACCCCTGTGATCGACACGGTTCTTCTGATCAAGCTGGCGCTCATCCTGATCATTCTGCTCGTGGCCCTGCCGTTCCACGAGTTTGCCCACGCCCTGGCCGCCTACCGCCTGGGCGATGGCACGGCCAAACTGCTCGGCCGCCTGACGCTGAACCCACTGGTGCATTTTGACCCGGTCGGGGGAACCCTGCTCGTCCTCACCCTGCTCGCGCCTGGTGGTCTGTTCGTGTTTGGCTGGGCCAAGCCGACGCCGGTCAACCCGGCAAACCTGCGCGGGGGTCGGAACAGCGATGCCCTCGTGGCACTGGCCGGACCGGCCACCAACCTCGTGCTGGCCACGGCGGCGGCGATCCCGTTTCGGGTGATGATGGAAACCGGGGTTGAGGTTCCAGACCTGATCCTCGGCATCCTGTTCCTGTTCATCCAGATCAACGTTTCGCTGATGATCTTCAACCTGATCCCGCTGCCGCCCCTGGACGGCTCGCACGTGCTCCTCGCGCTCGTCGACCCACGCACCAGCTGGCGCCTCCGATCGTTCCTCGAGCGGTACGGGTCGATCATCCTGCTCGGGCTGATCCTCATCCCGTCATTGACCAACCTGCCGTCGCCGCTGGGCATCATCTTCGAGGTCGTCGCTCATCCGATCATCAGCCTCCTGACCGGTCAATGAGATCGGGGGGCCCGCGCTGGTGGGTCGTGAAGTTGCGCCAGTTTCGCGCCCACGTCCGGGCCCGGGTAGACGCCTCTGAGCGGGCCGGCCTGACGAGCTGGCTGTCGCCGGGCCAGTGCGCCATGTTCGACGCCATGGCCGTGGCGGATCAACGCCATGGACTCGATGTCGTCGCCTCGCTGCGCGCGGATGGGATCGTCTCGATTGAAGTCCTGACGGCGGGCCTCCTGCACGACGCCGGCAAGGGGGCAACCGGGGTGATCCCGCGGGCGGTGCACGCCCTCGGGCAGGCCTACGGGAGCAGGCTTCCTACGGCGGCTCGCCGGCTGCCCGGGATGGCTGCCGCTCTGGATCGGCTGGCCTCGCACCCGGAAACGTCGGCGCGGCTGGCGATGGAGGCCGGCTGCTCGACCCGCACGGTGGAGCTCATTCGCTGGCAGGAGGCGCCCCGCGACCCCGAGTTCGGCGATCGGCTGCGCCTGGCGGACGAGGCCAACTGAGATGACCGTTGTGGGCCAGGTCGAATCGGGCACCCTGATCCCCGCAGCGCCGGGACCGGCGGTCCGGTTTGGTGACGCTCCTCGTCCCGAGGATGCGACCGAGGTTGTCCTGGCGGACTGGGCCGGTCCGCTCGGCCTGCTGCTCACCCTGATCGAGGCCCGCCGATTCGACATCCTGACGGTCCCGCTCGGGGCGATCGCAGTGGCCTATCTCGAGGCGCTGGCCCGGCTCGAGGGGGATCGGATCACCAACGTCAGTGCCTTCGTCGCGGTCGCCGGCCAGCTGATCCTGATCAAGAGCCGGGCGATGCTCCCACGGCATCCGGAGCCGGGCCCACCCGGGTCGATGGTCGACGAAGGCGCCGATCCCGAAGCCGAACTCCGGGACCGTCTGCTCCTCTATCGCGCCTACCGTGATGCCGGGTCGACACTTCAGGCGACGGCAGTATCCCGAATCGGCCTGTTCCGGCGTGAACCCGCCGCTTCCCTCGCAGCGGCCGTCGCCGGAGCCCGGGTCCCCGACGGACCGCCGCTGGACCCGTCGATCCTCGGCTCGGCACTGCAGCGCCTGGTCACGGTGATCGCACCGATGGAGCCCCCGGCGGAGGTCATCCGGAGAGGCGTGACGCTGGCCGACCGAGCGGCGATCATCCGCGGAGCGCTCCGACGCGCGCCGTCGTTCGTGCTCCAGGAGCTGCTCCGCGATGTCCGCGATCGGGTTGTCGTGGCCGTGACGTTCCTGGCCATGCTCGAGCTCATGAAGCGGCGCGAGATCATGGTGGAACAGGAGGCGCCGTTCGGGCCGATCACGGCCCGGCGGACCACGGCCGAAGAGCGCAGCGCGGCAGGGTTGACCGGCTCCGCGACCGAAGCCGCGTTCGACGAATCCCTGGACGGCTTTCGATGAGCGATCTGCGAGGTCTCGCCGACGGCCTCGGCGCCTCGGAGGCCGATCCTGGCGGAGCGGAGGAGGACCTCGTGGGCCCGATCGATCCGCCGTCACCCCCGGACCTGTCGGAAGCGGCACTCGAGGCCCTGCTCTTCGTCGCCGAGCGACCCCTGTCACGGCGGGAGATCGGCCAGATTGCCGGGATCGATCGCCAGGCGGTCGATGCGCGGCTCGGGGATCTCGAGGTGAGCCTCCGGACGCGGGGCCTGCGTCTGTTGGTGTCGGGTGATCGAGTAGAACTGGCAACCGCACCAGAGGCCGGAGCGTTGATTGCCCGCTACGTCGGCGTCGATGCACTCCGTCTTTCGCCGGCCTCGCTGGAAACGCTGGCGATCGTCGCCTATCGGCAACCGGTCACCAAGTCAGTCATCGAGCGGATCCGCGGGGTGGACTCGGATTACACCGTCCGGAGCCTGCTCCACCGGCGGCTGGTCGTTGAGCTGGGCCGGTCGGAGGCCCCTGGTCGTCCGATCCTGTACGGCACGAGCTTCGAGTTCCTCGAGCGGTTCGGGCTGACCTCCCTCGATGATCTCCCGCCCCTTGACGCCGAAATTGCCGGACGTCTGGCGGAGTCGCGGTTCGCCAACAACGACGATGCCACCGATGACCTGGGCGGGGCGGACGGGGCCAAGCCCGTGATGGACCTCGGAGCCTTCGCCGATGCGGCGGTGGTAGGCGATGCCTGACGAGCGACTCCAGAAGATCCTCGCCGCGGCCGGCATCGCCTCGCGCCGCGCCAGCGAAGCGCTGATCGCCAGCGGCCGTGTTCGGGTGAATGGCCGGATCGCCACGATCGGCGAGCAGGTCGATGCCGCGATTGCCCAGATCGAGGTGGATGGGATGCCGGTAGGCGTCGGCGCGGCGCGGACCTACGTGGTCCTGCACAAGCCGGCCGGCGTGACCTCGACCACGCGCGACCGGCACGCTGAGACGACCGTCATCGATCTCATTCCCACGGCCCTCACGCCGGATGGCACACGTCTCTATCCGGTCGGGCGACTGGATCTCGATTCCGAGGGCCTCCTGCTGTTGACCAACGACGGCGCCTGGGCAGATCACGTCCTGCACCCCCGGTTCGGTGTGCAGCGTGAGTACGCCGTCGCCCTCGAGCGACCGCTCGATCACGCGCAGGCGGCGACGATTCGGGCGGGGATCGCGCTCGACGAGGGCCTCGCGCTGCTCGAGTCCCCGCTCCGCCAGGCCACGACCATCGAAACGCGGACGTTGACCGAGCTGCTCCATCCACCGCCCGCGCCTGATCTGGTCTGGTATCGGGCGGTTCTGGCGCAGGGCTGGAAGCGCCAGCTGCGGCGAATGTTCGCTGCGGTGGGCAGCCCGGTCCAGCGACTCGTCAGGGTCCGGATCGGGACGGTCCGGTTGGACCGCCTGCCGACGGGCCGCGCTCGGCTCCTGCGGGCACCAGAGATTCGCCAGCTCGGGACGGTCCCTGCCGGACCGCGGCCGCCCCGAACGATGCCACCGCGGGATCGGCTGGCGCCTGCGACCCGATCACTGCCCTCAAACGGGAAGGCGAAGAAGACGCAGCAGAAGGGTGCGCCCGGATCCACGGGCCCGCGTCGTCCGGCACCAAAGGCGGACCCCGAGGTTGGACCGGGTCCTGATCGTGCCCGCCCTGGGCCCCCCAAGCCGCGCGGCAAGGGCCAGGGACGGATCGCGAGCGGGCCGCATCCCAAAGGCCGCGCGAGCCGCAAGCGAGGGGATTATCCTCCGGGGCGATGACCGATTCTGCGCCGGCGGTCGAGGTCGCCGGGCTGCACAAGGCGTTCGGCAACGTCCAGGCTGTGGACGGGATCGACCTCGTCCTCGAGCGAGGGCGAATCTTCGGCCTTCTCGGGCCTAACGGATCGGGCAAGACGACCCTGATCCGGATGCTGGCCGGCCTCGCCCGGCCGACTGCCGGCACGGCCCGGGTCCTCGGCACGCTGATGCCGAACCGGGACGTCCTCGGCCAGATCGGGTACATGCCCCAGTCGGAGGCGGTCTACCCGGAGCTGTCGGTCGGGGAGAACCTGGCCTTCTTCGCCCGTCTGGAGGGTCGATCGGATCGCGAGTCGGTGGACCGGGTCCTCGAGCTCGTCGGGTTGTCCGATCGGCGGACGACCCCGGCCATGCACCTTTCCGAGCGGCGAGGCAGGGGCGGCGCCGGTATGCTCCCGGCGATGGACCAATCAAGCCCCGTCTCTTCCGATCGCCCGCCCGTGGTGGCGCTCGACGGTCCAGGGTCGTCCGGCAAGACCACGGTCGGGGCCGCGGTGGCGGCGTCGCTTGGGTACCGATTCTGCGATACGGGCCTGCTCTACCGGGCGCTGACGTTTGCGGCACTGCGCCGCGGAATCGTCGAATCCGACACGGCCGGACTCGTTGCGCTGGTCGGGCAGGTACGACTCGAGGCGGATCCCACGGGTCGGTATGGGACCGTGACCCTCGACGGGGTGGATGTCACTGCCGATGTCCAGGTGCCCGAGGTTGACGCGGCGGTGTCCGGCTATGCACGCGTCGCGGAACTCCG
>JBKKBB010000169.1:0-3719 GCA_046714395.1 Candidatus Limnocylindrales bacterium
CAGCCAAGTTCAGGGCCTCAGTGCGTCGCGCTCGCTGCCATCGCAATCGGATGACAGACGCCCGCGGGGCAGGAGCTGCGCTCGAGATGCTCGTCGAGTTCCGCTCGGAAGTATCGCATCCCGCTCACCAGCGGGAGCGTCGCCAGGGCCTCGTGGTCGCACAGGGCGGACCCGACGATGTCCGAAGCGAGGTCGGTCAGCAAATCGAGGTCGCCAGCCCGTGAGGTCCCGGCCGCGAGGCGGTCGCCGATCTCGGACAGGCGACGGGTCCCGATCCGGCAGGGGATCGTCTTGCCGCACGATTCGTCCGCACAGTAGCGAGTGAGCACACGGGCGAGGTCCACGATGCAGGCTCGATCGTCGGCGACGATCACGGAACCGGAACCGACGTGCGCGCCAGCGGCCCGCAGCGCCTTGAACGTGTACGGGATGTCGAGTGCTTCGGGGGGCAGGATTCCACCGGACGGGCCACCGACCAGGACCGCTTTCAGGGTGCGCCCGGCCGGTGACGCACCGGCGAGCTTGACCACCTCACCCAGGGGGGTCCCCATCGGGACCTCCGCCACCCCCGAGGCCTCCGGTCCGCGGACCTGGACGAGGATGGTGCCAGGGCACTCCGCCGCGCCGATGGCCGCGAAGGCCCCGGGCCCGTTGACGACGATCCACGGCAACGCCGCCAGCGTCTGAACGTTGTGAACGACCGTCGGCAGGCCGCGCAGTCCTCGCGTCGTCGGATGCGGCGGGCGCTGCTCGGGCTGGCCGCGTTTCCCCTCGAGCGCCTTGAGCAGGATGGTCTCCTCGCCGAGGAGATAGGCGCCCTGGACCGTGCGCAAGCTGACGTCCAGAGGCCGGCCGGGCCCGTAGGCATCGGGACCGATGAACCCGGCCTCGAGAGCGGCCCCGAGGGCGGCTTCCAGCGTTCGAATCGTCGCCAGCGCGCCCGTCCGGACGGCAATGACCGCCTCATCCGCGCCGACCGCGAGCGCAGCGATGGCGAGGCCCTCGATGACGGCATACGGATTCTGCTCGAGCAGGACCTGGTCAGTGCTCGTGGCCGGATCGGCCCCGTAGCCGTTTGCCACCACGATCCGATGGGCGGACGGCGTGCCGCTGGCGGCGCGCCACTTGTCGGCGGCCGGATAGCCCGCCCCGCCGCGTCCGCGCAGCCCGGAGGCGCCGACGGCCGCAATCGTTCCGGTTGGCCCGAGATCCCGCACCGCGAGGCGGAGCCCGGTGAACGCGCCGGCGGCAACCGCGGCGGCGAGATCGGTCGGGTCCTGCACGGGCCGGCGCGGCAGCAGGATCGACGGCCATCCCTTCGGCGTGGCGAGGATCTTCACGTCGGTCATGCGTCTCCGCCCGGCCGCCCGGCCAGGGATGCCCCGAGGCCCGCGAGGAACGCCGCATCGTCCTGTCGCCCCGTGGCCGCGCCGCTCGCCGGCGCCGACCCGCCCGGCGGCTCCAGGCGCAGGTGTCCGTAGAACGAGGCCGTCCCATAGATCTGCGCATACCAGGTGCCGGTGGCCTCGCTGATCCGCTTTAGCGCCCCTACGGGCAGGTAGCCGTAGTGGGCGTGGGTCCCTTCGAGGATGGCGAGCAGGTGCGCGGGATCGAAGTCGAACGCCTCGAGAATCGCGTCGACCGGGGCGATGTCCACCCCCTCGAAGTGATCGTAGGCAGGGTCCGGGACCGGGCGTCCGGAACGGCGAAGCGCCGATTCCTCACGCCGCTCACCGTAGGTTTCGGCGGCGCCCCAGTGGACGTGGAAGCGGCCCTTGGTATCCATCCCACCCATGTCGATGCACTCGACCGGACAGGCCTGGGCGCATTGGAAACAGGTCTCACACTTGAGCGTGCCGTACTCGTCGTAGAGGAGCTGGAGCCGGCCCCGGAACTTGGGCGGGATGTCCGCCTGAACCTCGGGATAGCGAATCGTCGCCTTCGGCTCAAAGAACCGCCGCAGGGTCAGGGCCATGCCGCGAACCACGCCGAAGCCCGGGATGAGGCTCATCGGACCGTCCTCACGAGCCGACCACGACGACCGCGGCAGCCGTCACGAAGATGTTGATCAGGGCGGCGGGCAGGAGCCACTTCCAGGCGAACCCCATGAGCTGGTCGATCCGCACGCGCGGCAGGGTCCCGCGCATCCAGACGAACAGGAACACGAAACCGAACGTCTTGGCCATGAACCAGACGAGACCGGCGACCCACTCGAAGCTGACGAAGGCCCAGGCGAACAGCAGCCCGCCGGCCAGCACGTTGAACAGCACGAACCCGATGATCAGCGCGACCCACCAGCGCATGGAGCTGCGGATCAGGTAGAACGGCGCCGCCAGCACGAGCGTGGCGATGACCGGCACGAGCGCGATCAGGAAGAGCAGCGGGATCCCGAGCGCGCCCGGATCGAGCTCGATCGAGAGCGCCGGGAACGGGAACGGGGCATTCCAGCCGCCCAGGAACAGGACGACCGTGAGGGCCGACATGATGAACACGTTCACGTACTCGGCGAAGAAGAAGAAGCCGAAGCGCATCCCCGAGTACTCGGTCGCGAAGCCGGCCACGATCTCGGAGTCCGCTTCGGTCAGGTCGAACGGCGTCCGGTTGGCCTCGGCCGTCGCGGCGATGAAGAAGATCACGAAGCCGAGCGGCTGGCGGAACACGAACCAGTCGGTGAACCAGCCAGATTGCTGCTGGACGATCTGGTTCAGGCTCATGGTCCCGGCCAGGATGACCAGCCCGACGACAGACAGGGTCAGCGGGATCTCGTAGCTGATGATCTGGGCCGCGGAGCGCAGGCCGCCCAGCAGCGAGTACTTGTTGAAGCTGGCCCAGCCGCCCATCAGGAGCCCCACCACGCCGAGGCCGCCGACGGCGAAGAAGTAGAGCAGCCCGATGTTGAAATCCTGGCCGTACAGGCCCGGCGCGAACGGCAGCACCAGGATCGTCATGACCGCCGCGCCGTAGGTCACGACCGGGGCCCAGGTGAACACGATCGGATCCGCCGCGCTGGGCGTGAAGTCCTCCTTGATCAGCACCTTCAGGCCGTGGACGACGGACAGCAGCGATCCCCACGGCCCGACGCGATCCGGCCCGACCCGCAGATTCATCAGCGCGATGACCTTCATCTCGAGGTAGATGTTCAGGAACGCAATCGGGATCGTGATCAGCAGCACGATGGTCGCGGCGGCGAGGAACCGGACGAAACCGAGATTCGCGAGGACCAGTTCCCACACCGCGCCGCCGAACACGACGATCGTGACGATCAGTCCCGTGGTCAGGACGACCAGCACCGGCAGCAGCGTGAACACGACCTTCCCGGGCAGCGTGAGGCGCCCCCAGGCCTGCGATACCGACATCAAACGTGACCACCTTCGGGCGGTCCCAAGGTGGTCACTTGTCGACCCCGCCCATGATCGGGTCCAGCGAGGCCATCACCGCCATCGTGTCGGCGATGAGGTTGTCCTTCATGAGCAGCCCGACCGACTGGAGGTGGATGAAGCTCGGGTCGTGGATCCGCATCCGGAAGGGCTGGTCCGTGCCGTCGCTGATGGCGTAGGTCGCGTACTGGCCGCGGGGCCCCTCGATCGCGGCGTAGGCCCGGCCGGGCCGGGGGCGGAGCAGCCGCGGAAGCTTGGCCATGATCGGACCGTCCGGCATCTGGTGGAGGCACTGGTCGATGATCCGGAGGCTCTGCTTGATCTCGTCCATGCGGAGCAGGT
>JBKKBB010000170.1:0-3264 GCA_046714395.1 Candidatus Limnocylindrales bacterium
GACGCCCCGATCGGATGGCCCAGCGCGATCGCCCCGCCGTTCACGTTGACCCTGGACCAGTCGAAGCCAAGTTCTCGACCGTCGGCCAGCGTCTGGGCCGCAAAGGCCTCGTTGATCTCGACGAGATCAAATTCGCCGATGGACAGGCCGGTCTTCTCAAGCAGCTTCCGGACGCCGGCAATCGGGGCCAGGAAGAGCCACTTCGGTGCGACCTCGGCCTGGGTATAGCCGACGATCCGGGCGAGCGGCTTCAGGCCGAGGCGCTCGACCGCTCGCTCGCTCGCCACGACCGTTGCCGCCGCGCCGTCCGTGATCCCCGGCGCGTTGCCCGCCGTGACGGTTCCAACGTCCGCGTCGCCGCGGTCCTCGCCGGAGGGCAGCGCGAAGACCGGCTTGAGGCGGGCCAGGGCCTCGGCAGTCGAGTCACGGCGCGGGCCCTCGTCGGTGTCGACGACCGCTTCACGGCCCTTCGCGTCGCGGACGGTGACCGGCGCAATCTCGTCGGCGAACCGTCCGGCATCGATCGCCGCGATCGCCCGTCGATGGCTCTCTAGCGCGAAGGCATCCTGATCCTCCCGGCTGACCTGCTCGGAGATCGCCACACGCTCGGCGTGGGTGCCCATGTGGCAGTTCTCGATGCTGCACCAGAGACCATCGTGGACGGTCGCATCGATCATGGTGGCGTCCCCAAGCCGTAGCCCGAAGCGCGCGCCGGGCACCAGGTACGGGGCCATGTTCATGCTCTCCATGCCGCCCGCAACCGCGATCTCGGCATCGCCGGCTCGGATCTCCGCGGCCGCGAGCATGATCGCCTTCAGGCCGGAGCCGCAGACCCGGTTGATCGTGGTGGCGGAAGTCGTGTCGGGCAGTCCGGCAAGGAGCGCTGCCTGGCGCGCCGGCGCCTGGCCGGCCCCTGCCTGGAGGACCTGACCCATGAGGACCTCGTCGATCGGCGTACCCTCGGGCAGCCGGGCGCGTTCGACGGCCGACCGGATGGCGACGCCGCCGAGCTCGACGGCGGGCGTCGTGGAGAGCGCGCCACCGAACTTCCCGATCGGGGTCCGGGCGGCCGCTACGATGTAGACGTTGCCGTTCGGGCCAGCCGAGGGCGTGCTTGTCATGCCCCCGATGCTACACGCCGAGGCGCGCGGTCATGCCAGCAGCGCCTGCACGATCGCGTCGACGTGCGCCTTTTCCGGCACCACGATCATGGTGGTCACCATGCCGAACATGCCGCTCGGCCCCTCCACGTGAGGGAGGACGTGGCAGTGGAAGGCCCACACGCCGGGTCGATCCGCCTTGATGACGGCGTCGAACCGTTCGCCCGGGTTGACACCAAGGGTGTCGCAGTCGAAGGCGGCGCTGCCGAGCGGATGACCGTCACGGGCGACGACCTTCATGGTGAACCCGTGGCTGTGGAAGGGGTGCATCATGACGCCCTCGTTCATGAACCTGACGAGGACGGTTTCACCGACCGCGGCAAGGATCGGCAACGTCGCCGGGAATCCATGGGCGTTGATCGTGAACCCTCCAAGGACGTCGTTGGAGACCCAGATGTACTCCCGGTCGTACGTCACCGGTTCGTCCTTCGGCGCCACGATGAAGGCGCCGAGGAGGCCGCGGCCGACCTGGTCGGTCGCGTTGTGGTGCGAGTGGTACATCAGCGAACCGGCGTTGCGCGCCGTGAACTCGTAGGCGTACGCCTCACCGGGCACGATCGGCAGCTGGGTCACGAACGGGACCCCGTCCTGGAAGAAGTCGTCGAACTCGACGCCGTGGAAGTGGACGCTGGTCGTCTCCTTGAGGTTGTTCGTGAAGATCGCCCGGATCTTGTCGCCCTGGTTGACCCGGATCGTGGGGCCCGGCGTCTGCCTGTTGTAGCCCAGGGCGGGGATCGGGGCCTTCATCTCGTCGATGGACTGCTCGATCTCGTCGATCGTGAGCCTGAAGACCTTGACGTCGCCGTCGAGCTCATGCGTGAGCGGTGCCAGCGCGTCGGTGAGACCAAGCTGCGGGACCTGGACGAACGCCGGCTTGAGCGCGAGCTCGGGATAGGCATCCGCTGCCCCGAGGATGACGGCCAGCTTGGCGAACGCCGCGTCGCCGTAGATGTCCTTGAGTGCCGGGGCCAGGTTGCCGACATATCGGCGAACGACCGTCCGGGCCGCGATGTCGTGCTCGCTCCAGCCCGGCGGGATGCTGCCGGACGCGGCCGGGGTGGCACTGGCCCCTGCCGACGGGGCAGGGCCGGTCGCGGTTGGCACCGGGGATCCGGGCACGCCCGTCGCGAGCGGACCCAGCGTCCAGCCGGGGGTTGCGGTATTCGGAGCGCACGCGGCCAGGGTCGCGGCCATCAGGCCGCCGCCGGTGAGGGCCGCGCCGCGCAGGAATCCGCGCCGGGTGAGGTCGGATGCGATGAGCCGCGTCACCGGGCCGGGATCAGGGGTGACGTCCGATGTCACCGTGGATCGAGGCAGTGCCTCAGCGATCTCTTTCATGGAAATCTGAACCTCCGCGAGAACGTTGCAAGGGACGCGGGCTCCAACAGCCACACTCCATCCCTGCGACCATAGCCGAAGCCGGGAGCACGACGGAGGGACCAAACGGCCCTGCGATCGGGGCCGACCAGCCCCTTCGAACATGGCGCCCAGCTGTGGGTCATCAGGACCCGGCACGGTCTAGGACCCCCGAGGCCACGATCTCCCGGTGAACCTGGTTGGTGCCCTCGTAGATCTGGGCGCGCTTGGCGTCGCGCGGATCGCGACGCCACCCAATTGCACGGCGGGAGTGGTTGAGAGCAGGCCGCCAAACTTGCCGATCGCCGTACGCGCCGCGCTGACGATGTAGACGTGCCCATGCGGGCCTGGCGAGGATGGGGTCACCCGGCAAATCTGCATCGCCATACCCTTGACTGCGGCCAGCAGACCGCCAGTTCATTGACGCGGTCTCAGAAATCCTCCCCAGCGCGGATTTGCGCCAGCGCGAGAATGTTGCCCTCGGAGTCCTTGAACCACGCGTTGGTGTCGCCTTCCGCATCCGTGAGGATCCCGTCGACCGTGCGTGCGTCGCCGAAGTCGTAGTCCTCGAAGACGACCCCTCGGCTCCGAAGGTCGGCCACTTCGACGGTGAGGTTCTTCACCCGCCAGACGGCCACGGTGTTCTTTGCGCTCCCGGCCGACGGTGTCCGATACACACTGAAACGGGTCATCCCGGACCGGTAGATCATTAGCTCGCCGTCGTATTCCCGGTACGGGCTGAGACCGA
>JBKKBB010000171.1:0-3479 GCA_046714395.1 Candidatus Limnocylindrales bacterium
TCCGCCTCAGGCTGGCCGCAGCAGCGAGATCGTCGTGACCGCGAGCGCCACGACAGCGGCCGCGGCGGCCGTCAGCGGAACGGTCCGGCCCGACGATCGACGCTCCGCTCGCAGTCGGAGCAGGACCTGCCTGACCCCGGTGTAGCCCGCGTAGCCAACGACGAAGACGATCCCGGGGACGGGCGTTGCGCCACTGATCACGATGGGCAGCGACACGACACCAAGGAAGAGGCCGGCCGCGGATTCGAGCAACTGGGTCGGGATCCTCCGGGCGCCGACCCGCCGATCGGACGACCAGATGCCCCACCGGCTCGCGGTGCAGCGGCCGGCGCAGCAGCCGGTCAGGAAGCAGCCGATCCGGCCGATCCCCACGGCGAGGAAGACGCCCGGTGCGGTGGCGTCGAGGACCACGCCGACCGGCAGGTCGAGCGTCGCGAGGATCACGGCTGCAACGATCGGGAAGACGATCAGGAAGCCGTCCACCGCCCAGCCGCCCCGGATGATCGGTTCCCCGGGGTGCAGGACCGCATACCAGGCCTTGGCACCGATCAGTCCGAACAAGATCGTCAGTCCGGAGGCCAGCAGGGATCGTCCGACCGGGACATCGCCGCGCCCGAGTATCGCCGATTGCACGGCGACCGCGACGATGATGCTGAGGATCGCGAGTGCCGTATAGATGCCGGGCAGCACGGCCGGCTGCCTCGCCAGCGGCGCCAGCAGCGCCCAGCGGGCTCGCAGCGGAACCTCGGGACCGGTAGACACCGCCCATCGCCGCCAAGACCAGGTCGCTCGTTGCACCGGGCGGACCGCGTGGCCGCCTCGGCTATTGCGGGATGCGCGGACGAGCGCCCCCGTGACGGCCCAGTCGCCCGCCTGGACCCCATCAACCCATGTCGTGATCGACACTGGGCCCGTGCCAGGCACGACACCCTGGATGGTCTCGTCCTTGACGAACATGTCTCGGGACCCGTGGCCGTGGGACTCGACGCGGCGGCCGGTGAAGCGGACGGTCGCCGTATATGGCTCTGGACCATTCCCGGATTCGAACCAGAACGATCCGCCGACCGCCTGGGGTTCGCCGACCCCGGCGACCGTTGACTGCTCGTGCCGGTTGGGCAGGAGCGACATGTCTGCGCGGCCCACGCCATGCGGCGCGAGCGTTCGTTGCGCCGGGCTGACGGGTTTTCGAGTCCGCGGCTTGCTGCCCCCAGGCGCCCGTCGTCGTCCCACGCAACTGCCCCCATGAATCATCCGTGAAGCGGGCCACTACTACAGCACCATAGTACTTCGTCTGGCAGCGACGGCAACGGAAGCGGTCGGCGTGGACGCAGTTCGGTCGGTCGCGCGTGGTCGAGCGAGCCTCAGCGGCTAGGACGAGCAGATCCCTCAACCGCGCCAGGGCATGGGGATCGGCCGACGCATTCGGCTTGTCGTCCAGCGGGGAGTAGAGGATCGGGCGGCGGTGATCGTCGGCGGCATCGGCGAGGACGAAGCAGATCGGCACCAGGCGTGGCTCGCCGTCCGGGCGGATCGTGGCGAGCACGGCCCGCCGGGCCTCGGCCACGAGTGAGCGCTCGGTGCTCGTGAGAATCGGCTCGGGCATCGCACCCAGACTACACTCGGCGGGTGACCGCATCGCTCGATCCAACCTTGCCCTCCCGCCACGTCACGAGCACCAAGGTCATCGCCGTTCGCGGGGCGGAGCTGGAACTGCGCGACGATCTCGTCGTCGGCGAGGAACCCCTCGAGATCCGCGCCGCCGGGCCCCGCCAGACCCCCGTGAAGGTCGCGGTCACGATGCGGACCCCCGGACACGAGAAGGAGCTCGCGGTCGGCTTCCTGACCACCGAGGGCCTGCTCGAGGGCAACGATGTCCTGGGCGTCGACGTCGGCGACCCCGGGTTCATGGCGGAACCGGACGACATCGTCCTGGTGCGCCTCGCCCGGAAGATTGACCCGGCGATCGGCGAGAAGCGCCATTTCATCGCGACAGCCTCGTGCGGGATCTGCGGCAAGGCCTCCATCGACGAGATCGCCGTCCGCTGCGAGCCGCTCCCGAAGGGGCTCCCGGTCGTGGCGCGGCAGGTGATCGTGTCTCTCCCGGACCAACTGCGCGAGGCCCAGGCCGCGTTCGACCGGACGGGTGGCCTGCACGCCGCGGGCCTGTTCGAGACAGACGGGCGCCTCGTCGCCGTTCGCGAGGATGTCGGCCGCCACAACGCGCTCGACAAACTCATCGGGTCGCGGGTCCTCGCACGGGAACTGCCGCTCTGGGACCGCATCCTCCTCGTCTCCGGGCGCGTGAGCTTCGAGATCGTCCAGAAGGCTGCGGTCGTCGGGATCCCGATCATCTGCGCGGTCTCCGCCCCGTCCGATCTCGCGATCCGGCTGGCGGATCGCGTGGGAGTGACCCTCGTGGGCTTCCTGCGCGGCGATGGCTTCAACGTCTACACGCACGATGGGCGGATCGATCTGCGGGATATCCTCGCTGGATGAGCCTCGCGCGCAGTATCCAGGCCGCCCTTGTCATCGCGTTCGGGATCACCTGGGCGGTCCGGTCCGCGATCGGCCTCCAGGATCCCCAGTACTACGATCCTGTCACCGCACTCGACTACGCGGCGGTCTGGACCTATAGCGCGGCCCTCGCGCTGTCCGCCGGCGTCGTCTGGCTCACCGGATGGCTGGCGCGGACACATCGACCGTCCGTGCTGAGTGCGATGGTCGTCGGCGCCGGCCTGCTGCTCGCCGCCGTCGCCAACGCCTTCGAAGACGGGCTCGGCATGAAATGGGTTGGCACGATCTACGTCATCGGGGCCGCGATCGGCGGCTACGGCCTGTTCGTGCTTGCGGGTGTCCTGGCCTTTGCAGGCGCGCGGCTTCTCGCCGGCGTGGCGTTGATCACCATCTTCGGCCTGCTGTCGCATGGGAGCATCGGCGGGTTCTTTGTCCTCGGCCTGAGCCTGTGGCTTGCCGAGCGGTTGATCCGCCGGCCGGAGACCCTCGCTCCCCGCCCCAGGCCGACCCCCGCTGTCGAGGCGACCCACGAGACTTGACGCGACGGCGCTGCGCGTAACTCGACTCCGTGCCGCCGCGAACCCGGCGTAGCTCCCAGTTCCGCAAACGCCCCGATTTCTCGCCCGGAGAGCACCATCCAAGGGAAGCACGCCGCGGACCGTCGAAATCCGACCGCGAGTCGTCGCCTGCACGACATCCGATGCTCGCAGGTGCGCATACGAACCCGTCAGTCGACGACGGCTCGGGCCTGGAGGGGCGGCGACGTCCGCATAACGCTCAGCTGGTGAGATTTCGGGAGAATCGGCCCCCGACGAATCTTGGCCGCTACCCCCTGCGGCGCTCGTTGGTGAACTCGAAACCGAAGCGGCCCTTGATGCACAGGTGACCTTCCGTCACGGACGAATCCATCGGCGAGCTCACCTTGACGATCGTGTTGTCCTGGACGTGGAGGTCCAGCACGCACC
>JBKKBB010000172.1:0-5115 GCA_046714395.1 Candidatus Limnocylindrales bacterium
GCGGGGATGTCCTCTTCGAGATGCTGGCCGGCCGTGTGATGACCGGCGAGATCGACCCCCATCCCGTGTCTGGACGCCAGGAGCTTCTCGAGAACATCGTGAACCGGGCAATCTGGAGCGTCGACGCGGCCGAGGCTGGCGGGCGAACGTCGTAGCCTCGATGGGCGTCGTGCTGGGGATCGATGTCTCGACGACGGCCACCAAAGCCGTCCTCGTCGATCAGGACGGGCGGGTCAAGGGCGTCGGCATCGGCGAGTACGGTTTCGAGATGCCCGAGCCGCTCTGGAGCGAACAGGACCCGGCGCTCTGGTGGATCGCCGCGCAGGCGGCCATCAAGAGCGTGCTCGCATCCACCGCAACACGGGGCGACGAGGTCGAGGCCGTCGGGCTGACCGGTCAGATGCATGGTGCCGTCCTGCTCGACGGAGCCGGGCAGGTGCTCCGCCCCGCGATCCTCTGGAACGACCAGCGGACGGCCGCCGAGTGCAGCGAGATCCGTGCCCTGGTGGGCCCCGAGCGCCTGGTTGCCATTACCGGAAACGACGCGATCACCGGCCTCACGGCGCCCAAGCTCCTGTGGGTCAGGCGTCATGAGCCGGGAGTCTGGGCGCGCCTGGCCCACGTCCTCCTGCCGAAGGATTACCTTCGCCTTCAGCTCACGGGCGACCTCGCGATGGACAAGGCGGACGGCGCCGGCACGCTGCTGTTCGACCTGGCTGCCCGTACCTGGTCGTCTGAAGTGCTGGGGGCGCTGGACCTTGAGCCGGCCTGGTTTCCGCCCACCCACGAGGGTCCCGACATCACGGGAACCGTGAGTCGACTCGCGGCCGACGCCACGGGCCTTCGGGAAGGCACGCCAGTCGTGGCCGGTGGCGGCGATCAGGCGGCCAATGCGGTCGGCGTCGGCGTCGTGGCTGCCGGAGCTGTCGCGATGTCCCTCGGCACGTCGGGTGTGATCTTCGCGGCGACCACGACACCGCTCTACGAGCCGCGCGGGCGCGTTCACGCGTTCTGTCATGCCGTGCCCAATCGGTGGCATCTGATGTCCGTGATGTTGTCGGCCGCCGGCAGCCTCCGCTGGTTGCGCGACACCATCGCTCCCGGCGAGTCGTTCGGCGACCTCGTCGCCCGCGCAGCCGACGTCCGTGCGGCGGACGACGGCCTGCTGTTCCTGCCATACCTGTCCGGCGAGCGGAGCCCGCATCCGGATCCGCTGGCACGCGGTGCGTTCGTGGGGCTGGCCCTCCACCACGACCGGCGGCATCTCACCCGGGCCGTCCTCGAAGGCGTTGCCTTTGGCCTGCGCGACGGCCTCGATCTCATGGTTGACGCCGGCATGGCCCAACCGGTCCAGATCCGGGCATCGGGTGGCGGCCTCGCCAGTCCGCTGTGGGCCCAGATCCTGGCGGACGTCCTCGACGCCGAGCTGGTGACCACCTCGACGACCGAGGGTGCTGCATTCGGGGCCGCCATCCTCGGCGCGGTAGGCGTCGGCTGGTTCGGTGACGTGGGCACGGCGACCGAATCGCTCGTGCACACCCAGACAATCGCCGCGCCCGGGGCGGCAAGGGCTTCCTATTCCGCCGCGCACCTGGCCTACCGGGAGCTCTATCCGGCACTCAGCCCGACGTTCCAGAGAGCGTAGCGAACTGGGCGGCGGCTCAAGGATCGGCCGCAGACGACAACGCGACCGTCAGTTGGTGGCTTGGGCCATGGCCCGTTCGGCAGCCGCTTCGCTGGCCTGGCCCATGATGATCATTCCGAGGACTTCGTCCGGCGTGACCTCGCTCTTGATCACCGTGCCCACGATCTTGCCGTGGTACATGACGCTGATCCTGTCGGACAGGTCGAATACGTCGTGAATGTCATGGCTGATCAGGAAGATCCCGATCCCCTCTGCCTTCAGCTTGCGGATGAGGTCCCGAACCTGCGCCGTCTCAGCCGGTCCGAGCGCCGCCGTCGGCTCGTCCATGATCAGAATGCGGGCGTTGAAGTGGACCGCCCGCGCAATCGCTACCGCCTGGCGCTGGCCGCCGGACAACGATGCGACCGCTGACTTGAAGTTCAGGAAGTTCGGGTTGAGGCGTCCCATGACGGCACGGGTAGCGCTCTCCATCGACGAGTCATCGAGCGTCCCCTGACGGGTCGTCAATTCGCGCCCGAGAAACAGGTTCGCCGCCGAACCGAGGTTGTCGGCCAGCGCAAGCGTCTGATAGATGGTTTCGATGCCGAGCATCTTGGCATCGCGTGGGTTGCCGATGGTCGCCCGCTCACCGGAAATCAGGATCTCGCCGGAATCGGGCGGACGGGCACCGGACAGGGCTCGCATGAGGGTTGACTTGCCGGCCCCGTTGCCGCCGACGAGCCCGACGACTTCGCCCGGGTAGAGGTCCACCGAAACGCCCTCGACGGCATGGACGCCACCGAACGAGACGGATATGGTGCGCATCTCCACGAGGGGTGCAGTCGTGCCGGTCATCACCTGTGCTTGCGTCATCGGGCACGCCTCCGGTTGATCGTATCGAACGCGACGGCAACGATCAGGACGATGCCCGCGACGATGTCCTGAATTGGCGAATTCAGGCCGAGGAAACTCAGCCCGTACTTGAGCGAGTACATGACGAGCGCCCCGAGGACGGCTCCCGAAATCGTACCGATCCCGCCGGCGAAGGACGTCCCGCCGATCACCGCCGCGGCGATGACCAAGAGCTCGTAGCCCTGACCTAGATCGAGCGTGGCGCCGTTCAGGCGAGCCGTTGCGATGGCCGCGCTGATCGCGCACAGGATCCCCACGAGGATGTAGATCTTCATGATGGTCCAGCGTGTGTTGATGCCCGCCAGCTCGGCCGCCTCCGGGTTGCCCCCGATGGCAAAGATGCTGCGTCCGAAGCGTTTTCGGGTCGCGAGGAACGTCATCACGATCGTGACGGCTATCACGATCATGACTGGCCAGGGGATACCCGAGTCGAGGATCAGTCCGCCCGGCGGTTCAACGATCCCGTTCCTCTCGGCGAACCGCGTCGCCAGCCCGGCAGGCCACTTGTAGGCATTGGCCACAGCCACTGCCCCGAGGGCGACCGCGGAGATGACGGTGCCGAGGAACACCTCGGCCCACATTGGGCGAACGGGGAACCCGAAGCGGCGGCGCTGACGACGCGAATACGCGAGCAGGAGTATCGCCGCGATGCAGATGGCGATGCCCACGCCCCAGCTGATGGGACCGCCGAGGGATCCCGCGGGGCCACCGCCCATCGCCACGAACGGCTTGTCCGCCGGGGCCTGCGTGGTTCCGCCGCTGATGACCCAGACAACGCCGCGGAATGCAAGCAACCCGCCCAGCGTCACCACGAATGACGGAACCCCGACGTAGGCGATGATGAAGCCCTGGAGCCCACCGATGAGCGCCCCGAGCACGATCCCGATGCCGAGCGCCAGGATCCATCCATAGGGGGTGTCGACGCCGATGGTCGTCGGGTAGATCTCGTGCATCAGGACGGCGTAGGTCATGCCGACCACACCGACGACCGACCCGACCGAGAGATCGATGTTGCGCGAAACGATGACCAGGACCATGCCGGTCGCGAGCACCGCGACGGATGCAGCCTGGACGGAGAGCGTGAGAAGGTTGACCGGCTCGAGGAACTTGCCGCCGGTGACGATCCCGAAGCCTCCGATGATCACCACCAGGGCGGCCACCATGCCGAACAGCCGACGATCGATCTCGGTTGCTCGGAACAGCCGGGTCAGGGTCGCCAGGACGCCGCCTGCAGACCGGTCTCCTGCCGTCTCGGAAGCCTCAGACATGCCCGTCGACTCCCTTCCCTGGTATGGGTGCGGCTGGCGCCCCCGGGGACCGGGGCCGCCAGCCGAATGACTGAACTGTGTCCTGCTGATCAGAGGGTTCTGGGTCAGGGGCAAGTGCCCGTGACGCCGGCGCAGGCGACTTCCTTGGTGATCCACCCGGAGTCGACCACGACACTCAGGTTGTCCTTGGTAATCGGCGTCGGTGCGAGGATGATCGACTGCACGGTGTTGCCACCGGGCGTGGTGAACGGATGGGCATCCACATCCGCTGGCGCCGCACCGGCCGGAAGGTCGGACGGGGCCTTGACGTCGGCGAGCGCAGTGCCGCCGCAGAGCTGCATGGCGACGCTGCCGGCGGTTGCGCCGAGAGCGAAGGCGTTCTTCCAGACCGAGACGGCCTGCGTGCCGAGGCCCACCCGGTTGAGGGCTGCCGCGTCGCCGTCCTGGCCGCCGACCGGGATCGTGAGACCGATCGCGTCGAGGGCTGCGATCACGCCGCCCGCCATGCCGTCGTTCTGTGAGAGGACGGCCTGGATGTCATTGACCGGAGTCGTTGAGTTCAGGGCCGCTTCCATGTTGTTCTTGGCGCCGACGGTGTCCCAGTTGGGTGTGTTCTGCTCGAACACGACCTTGATGGGGCCGCTCGTGTCGCCGAGGGCGGGAATGCCGGCCTCGGTCATGCCATCGCGCAGGAAGGTCGCGTTTGCATCGCCCGGGTCGCCCTTGATGATCGCGTAGTTGCCTTCGGGCACGAGGGCCATGATGCTTTCCGCGATGATCGTCCCGACCTTCTTGTTGTCGAAGCTGATGTAGAAGGCGTTGGGATCCTCGATCAGGCGGTCGTACGAGATGACCGGAATGCCGGCGGACGTGGCCTTGGCAACGGCCGACTTGATCGCGTCGGCGTCCTTGGCGAGGATGATCAGGGCCCCCGCGCCCTTGTTGATCAGGGTGTCGATGTCCGTCAGCTGCTGCTCGGAACTATCGTTGGCATCGGTCTTGTCGTAGGTGCCGCCGGCAGCCTCGACCGCGGCGATGATCGCCGGCTCGTCGGCCTTCTTCCACCGTTCCTGGTCGTAGTTGTTCCAGGAGACCCCGACGAGACACTCCTTGGGGGCCTCGGGGGGCGCCGCGGTGGCGGCGCACTCGGTCGGCGCGACCGGTGCGGCTGTCGCGCCGCCTCCACATGCCGCTAACACGAGCGCGGCCACGGCCGTCATGGCCGTCATTTTCCGTACGAACATTGGCTTCTCTCCTCCTAGCTTCCAAACATGGCACAGTGAGATACATCCCTAGGCTAGCACCCTCCAT
>JBKKBB010000173.1:0-3744 GCA_046714395.1 Candidatus Limnocylindrales bacterium
GTCTGTGCTGGACACGGGTCGGCCCCACTTCCTGGCCAATGCTCCTCCGGGGAGCACTATCCGGGTTCGGGCGGGGGTCGAGCCCGCCCGAGCACCCCACGAGCGGAGGCCGTGGCAGCGGCCACCCACGAAACCCACGCCGCGATCGAGGAAACTGATGGATCTGGGGATCTCGCCGATGCCATCCGCGGCCGGCGACCCGCACAGTGCTCCGGGCGTGGTCACAAGCCAGGATTACTAAGGGGTGGGCACAGGGAATGGGATGCTTCCCGCTCGTTCAACCGTCCAGGGCGGCGCGTTGGGCTGCGCATGGGGCCCTGGGTCGGGCGGGCCGATTGTGCGGCTGCGGGCACAACCGCGACGCATTCACGGGCTACCGGCGGTTCGGGCCGACCCAGGGGCGCGCTGAGGCGACGGGTCGAGCCATCAATTCGTCACTGATGTGTCGAGAGGCATGCTGATTCGACGAGCCTCGGGCCGTTCCTGGCGCCGGAGCCAGCGGCACGTCCAGGTTGTGCTCCCGGAGACACAGCCAGACCGCAGTCCGAGGTCGGTGCGGACGTCCCAACTCGCCGTGTTGCGGTCTCGAGACCGACCCTTTATTCGCGTGTTGTTGTAGTTCTGGCAGACTCTTGGCAGATTCTACGACGCGCACCCCGGGAGGGACCGGTGTTCGAGTCGCCTCGGCGTCTGTGAGCGGAGGCCAGGGCATCCGTGGACGCGCGGCGCGTTTCTTTCGACTGAATCGGCAAGAGGAGATCGTGGCGAGCATGACGACTGATCGACGACGTTTCGGCGCACGGATCGCGGATTCGAGCGGTGATCGGCGAGGTGTCGCGGCCGGCATTCGCCGGGCCTTCGTGGCGTTCGCCGCCGCTGCGCTGGGTCTGGCCTCGCTGGCGCCCGCCGCACTCGCGGCGGAGCCGCTCACGATCACGACGCCGTACCCCGCGGTCGTCGTGGCGCCCGGGGCTCATGTCAGCTTCAACATCTCGGTGACGACCAGCGCCCCGGAGCGGGTCGCGCTGGCCCTTTCGGGTGCTCCGAGTTCGTGGAACGCTTCACTGCACGGTGGAGGGTTCGTGATCGACGCCATCGAGACAAACGGCACCGATGCAGGCTCGGTCCGCGTCGACCTGGACGTCCCGGCCAATGCCACCGGCACGACCAGGCTGGCACTCGTCGGAACGACCGCGTCGAGCACGGTCACCCTGGAGCTCGCGATTCGGGTCGAGGCGAATGCGACCGGTGAGGTCAAGCTCAACGCCGACTTCCCGAGCCTCAAGGGTCCTTCCACCCAGACCTTCAACTTCAATCTGACCCTCGCCAACGGCACCCCCGAGGACCTGACGTTCTCGGTCAATGCGCAGGGGCCCCTCGGATGGACGGTCCAGGCCAACCTGACCGGGCAGGCGCAGGCGGCCAGCGCGGTGGTCAAGGCGGGCGCGTCGAGCGGGGTCACGGTTTCAGCCGTCCCGCCAATCGGAGCCGCCGCCGGACCGTACGAGATCCAGGTGGTCGCGGTCGCCGGCGAGCGCACGATCGAGGGAACGCTCGGCATTGACGTCACGGGCACCTACACCCTGTTGATGGATACGTCCGATGGGCGTCTGAACGGGCGGGGCTCGGCAGGAAGCGTCAGCCCACTCGCGATCGTGCTGACAAATACCGGTACGGCCGAGGTCACGAAGGTCAAACTGACGGGAAGCGGGCCCGGGAAGTGGGACATCACCTTCGACCAGCCGGACATCGCTTCTATCGCCGCGGGCGAGTCGGTCAGCGTCTCTGCCCAGGTCAAACCGTCGGGTGACGCGATCGCGGGCGACTACACCGTGACGATCTCCGCCAGTGGCGATCCCTCAGCGCGCGACTCGCTCGAGATCCGCTACACGGTCGAGACCTCGGTCGTCTGGGGCGTGGTGGGGGTCGCGCTCATCGTCGCGGTCGGCGCCGGAGTCTGGTGGGTCTTTCAGCGCTACGGCCGGCGGTAATCCGTGACGGACATCGCACCGGCGCGACCGTCGCGGCGCCGCCGGACCGCCCGTCTGGCCGACCCGGCAGCGGCGACGGCACCCATCCGGACGCGGGCACTGACCAAGCGCTATGGGGAGATCGTCGCCGTCGACGCCCTGGACCTCGAGGTTCGAAGCGGCGAGATCTTCGGCCTGCTCGGTCAGAACGGGGCCGGCAAGACCACGACGATCCTGATGCTGCTCGGGCTGACCGAGCCATCCGGTGGTACGGCCCGCGTTGTCGGGCTTGATCCGGCGAGGCGGCCGCTCGAAGTCAAGCGCCGAGTCGGCTACCTCCCGGACGCGGTGGGCTTCTACGGTGACCTCACGGGTCGCGAGAACCTCCGCTACACGGCCCGACTGAACGGCCTCGCCGAGGAAGGGACCGAAGCACAGATCAACCACGTTCTCGAGCAGGTCGGACTGGTCGGGCGCGCGGACACGAACACGGACACGTATTCGCGCGGCATGCTCCAGCGGCTCGGGATCGCCGACGCCCTGCTCAAGGACCCCGAAATCCTGATCCTGGACGAACCGACGACTTCGATCGATCCGATCGGCGTCGTCGAGATCCTCGACCTGCTACGCAGCCTGGTGCGTGATCGAGGGACAACCATCCTCCTCTCGAGCCACCTGCTCGGGCAGGTCCAGTCGGTCTGCGATCGCGTCGGGATCTTCGCCGCGGGTCGGCTGATCGGCGTGGGGACCGTGGGCGAACTGGCCGAGCGATTCGGGGACGGGGCCGCCCACCTCGAAGTCACCTTCAAGGGCGACGGAGCAGCCGACTCGGCCCCCGACGCGAGGACGACGCTCGCGAACATCGAGCACGTGTCCGCGGTCGGGTGGGATGTTGCGACCGCCTCCTGGCACGTCGCGGTGCGACCGGCCGATGCGTCCGGGAGCGTCGGGGAAGCCATCTTCCGCGTCAACGCGGAGCATGGTCTCCGACTGACTTCGCTGCGCGTGCTGGAGCCATCGCTCGACGACATCTATCGGAGCGCCGTGGCCGGGATGTCACATCCGGGCGTGGCCACCGAGGTCGGGGCATGACCGCCCAGGCGCGGGCGACGGAAGCTGGCCTCCAGGGCCGCTCGGCCGGCTGGCGGATCGTGGCCCGCAAGGAGTTCGCCGACCACGTCTCGAGTGCCCGGTTCATGGTCCTCCTGCTGGTCCTCGGGGCGGCCTCGATCGTCCCGCTTTACTTCGCATCGGACGCGATCCGGTCGGTCGCCTCCCAGGTCACCGACACGCGAGACGCATTCCTCGCCCTGTTCCTGATCAGCCCGAGCAGCGTGCCCATTCCCAACGTCTTCAACTTCGTGGGCATCGTCGCGCCGCTGCTGGGGGTGGCCTTCGCCTTCGACGCCATCAACAGCGAGCGAACCGACGGAACCCTGCCGCGGCTGCTCTCGCAGCCGATCTATCGCGACGATGTCGTCAACGGCAAGTTCGCAGCCGGCCTGGCCGCGATCACCCTGGTCCTGCTCGCGGTTGTCGGGGTGATCTCCGGCTTCGGGATCGTGCGCCTCGGAATCATCCCGAGCGCCGACGAGGTGATCCGACTGCTGGCGTGGGTCGGTCTCACGATCCTGTGGGTGAGCCTGTGGCTTGCCTTCGGGATGCTGCTGTCTGTCGTTATCCGGCGGGCGGCAACCGCCGCGCTCGTCGGGTTCGGTGTCTGGCTGCTGGTCGCGATCTTCGGGCAGCTGATCGTCAGCCTGGTCGCCGGGAT
>JBKKBB010000174.1:0-2662 GCA_046714395.1 Candidatus Limnocylindrales bacterium
CGACGCAGGACGCGGGTGATCCGCGCCCGCAGCTCCGGATAGTGATACGGCTTGGTGACGTAGTCCTCGGCCACCTCGTCGAGCAGATCTGCTTTTGAATCGGCCGTTTCGATGGCCGACAGGACGATGATCGGCAGGTCTGCCTGCGCCTTGATCTCGCGAGCCAGGGTCAGCCCGTCCATGCGGGGCATCATCATGTCGATGATCAGGAGGTCCGGCCAGCCGCTCCGCAGGCGCCGGAGGGCCTCGTCGCCGTCACGCGCGGTCTGGATCTCGAAGCCGTCGGCGCGGAGCTGGTCCGCCAGCAGGATCAGCAGGTTCGGATCGTCGTCCACGAGGAGGATCCGCGGCGCCACTGCGCCATCGCCCCACCGTCCGCCCATCAGCATGGCCGTGGTCCGGCGAGCACGGTCGAGGATCCTGGACTGAACGCCGCTGGCCGGGCAGCGGCGCCACCGGTCGGGTAGCTGATGATCTGGCCTCGCTTGCCGACCGCGTGGCCCATTGCATGCCGCATGTCCGGAGCATGCGTGGCCATGCCATGACATGCAAGCGCCGCGACGCGCTGCTCTTCCTTCGAGCCGACCGTGATCGATCTCATTCATCAACTGTCCGGCATCGACGCTCGGCCGCCCCATAGTTCCGTCGGAAACGGCGCACGGCCGCGCTCGTTCGAGGCCGATTTGATGAGCCACGTCGATCGGCGGGCGGCGGGCGAAGGGCGACCGATCAGCGCGCGAAGGGCGACGGGCGAAGGGCGGCATCCGGATCGCCCTGGCCGGGGGCGGTCGGTCAACGGGCGGTCGGTCGCCGGGCCGAGGGGATGGCGTCTGGCGGCTGCTGGCCCCCGTGGCGCCCAGTCATTTCCGGGTCACTGTCAGGTGATCCTCAAGTGAGCGCCCTGCGGTAGAACAACCCATGCTCGATCGCAGGGATCCCGTCGTCGTGGTCGGGACCATGGTGAGAACGCTCCGGACGACGATCGGCTGGTCGCAACGGGAGCTCGGCAGGCGAGCGGCCGTGTCCCAGTCGATGGTCTGTGTCGTCGAGCGCGGTGTCCCTCGCGATCTGACATTCTCAACTGCTTCGACCTTGCTGAACGCGATGAGCGCCCGCCTCGTCGTCGAGGTCGATGCCCCGTACCTCGCCGACCGCGAGCGCCAGCGCGATCCGGCCCACGCCCGGCTTGGCGCCCACGTTGTCACGCGGCTGCGGCGGGCCGGGTGGCAGACTCGGGTCGAGGTGGAGGTGGGCGGGGATCGCTCTCGCGGATGGATCGATCTCCTCGCGTTCCACCCGGTCAGCCGATTACTGCTCGTCATCGAGCTCAAGACCGAGATTCACGACCTGGGCCAGATTGAGCGGAGCCTCGGCTGGTACGAGCGCGAGGCATGGGCGGCGGCGCGGAGATTCGGCTGGCGCCCCACGCGGGCGATCGGCTGTCTGTTGCTCCTGGCGACCGAGGCGAACGATCTGCGGGTCGGCTCGAACCGAGTGTCGATCGAGGCCGGCTTTCCGCTCAGGGCGCGTCACCTCGGGACGGTCGTGAGCGGTGGGGCGGCACCGTCTGAGATGGGGCGGGCCATCGCCATGATCGACCCACACTCACGCCGGCAAGCGTGGTGCGGTGCGCTGCGGATCGATGGCCGACGCTCCACGGCGCCGTACCTGGACTACGCGGACTTCATGCGCTCGATCGGGCCCGGGCGCCAGCCAGCCCCCGCATCTGACCGTGATCGATCTCATTCATCGAACGGGACGTGGCCACGCTCGGCCACACATTAGATTCGACGGAATCGGGCACACGGCCACGCTCAGACGAGCCCGATTTGATCAACCACATCGATCGGTGGCCGACAGAGGCCGAACGAAGCCGGGGTCAGTGGCGTCGTCAGGGTGCCTTGGGGTCCACGAACCGGCAGCGGTCGCGGAGAGGACAGATCGCATGCTCCGGGTTGCGGGCGTGGCAGATGACCCGGCCGTGGCGGATGAGGTTCACGTGTGCCTCGTACATCTCGTCCGGCTGGAGCAGCGCGAGGTAGAGTTCGTGGGCATCGTCCGCACTCGCCTTTGGTGGGATCAGCCCGACGCGGTGCGACACGCGCTCGACGTGACGATCGACGGCCATGAGCGGCATCCCGAACGAGAACATCAGGAGTACGGACGCAGTCTTCTTGCCGATCCCGTCGATCGCGGTCAGCCAGGCTCGCGCATCCAGGGGTGCCATGTCCCCGAGGAATTCGAGCGAGTAGTCGCCGCGGGCCTCGCGGATCGTTCGGAGCGTCGCCTGCAGCCGGGGGGCTTTCTGGTTGGCGAGGCCCCCGTGCCGGATGACCTCAACCAGCTCCTGGACCGGCGCACCCTCAACCGCCGCCCAGTCGGGTGGCGCGCCATCCGAGAGCCCGACGCCGCCCCAGCCGGGACCCGGAATGTGGCGCTCCTGGGTGAGGCCGGACGGGTAGGCGTCGCGGAGCGCCTCGAACGCTCGTTCCGCGTTCGTATCGGCGTTGTTCTGGGTCAGGATCGTGAGGATGAGCTCACTGGTTGGGTCCAGGCGACGCTCCCAGGAGGGGTGCCCGTGGATGGAGGCCAGTCCGTCGAGGACGTCACGAACCAGGTTGGGCCGCGTCCGTTCCAGCTTCCTGGCCCACGCCTTGACGGG
>JBKKBB010000175.1:0-3119 GCA_046714395.1 Candidatus Limnocylindrales bacterium
GTGTACCTGGCCGAGATCTGGCCGAGCCCGGAAGAGATCCGGTCGGTGATCCGCGATTCCATTGATCCGGAGCTCTTCCTGCGGACGTACGCCACTGTCTTCGAGGGCGACGATCGTTGGCGCGCCCTGCCGATCCCCGCCGGCGATCGGTACGCTTGGGATCCCGACTCGACCTACATCGCGCGTCCGCCGTTCCTCGAGGGCATGACGATGCAGCCGGCCCCGCTGGACCCGATCGTCGACGCACGCGTCCTGGCCGTGCTGGGTGACAGCGTGACGACCGACCACATCTCGCCGGCCGGCTCCATCGCCACCTGGTCGCCGGCGGGCCAATGGCTCCAGGCGCGGGACGTGACGCCGCTCGAGTTCAACTCGTACGGAGCCAGGCGGGGCCACCACGAGGTCATGATCCGCGGGACCTTCGGCAACATCCGGCTGCGCAACCGGCTCCTCTCGGACAAGGAGGGACCGTTCACGCTGCACCTTCCGGACGGTATCGAGGCGACGATCCCGGAGGCCGCGGAGCGCTATGCGGCTGAGGGCGTGCCGCTGATCGTTCTCGCCGGCAAGGAGTACGGCTCAGGCTCCTCGCGCGACTGGGCCGCCAAGGGGACCGCCTTGCTCGGGGTTCGCGCCGTGATCGCCGAGAGTTACGAGCGAATCCACCGTAGCAACCTCGTCGGGATGGGGGTGCTGCCGCTTCAGTTTCTCCACGGTGAATCGGTGGAGTCGCTTGGGCTCACGGGCACAGAAGCGTTCACGATCCACGGTGTGGAGGGCGGCCCCGAGGCGAAAGCTCGTTTGTCGATCGATGCGGTTGACGACGCGACCGGCGCCACGCGTCGGTTCGAGGTGCTCTGCCGTCTCGACGGTGCGGTCGAGGTCGAATACATCCGTCAGGGTGGCATCCTGCCGGCTGTGCTGCGCAGAATTGCGTCGTCCTGAGGTGACCGGCGGCGCGGTGATCGATCCGGACGGCCGGACGCCCCCGGGTCCCCGGGGGCGTCGACCTGGAGGAGGATCGGCGGACTCGCGCGTCCGCTCGTTTCGTGGGACGCAGAGCACCCCATGGGCGTGACGCTTCAGGACTACATTTTCTGGACGATTCACGAGTGACCCGGATCGTCGCCGTCAACGAGCGGGCAGACATCCTGCCGGGCTACGTCGGGACTTCGGTCGAAGTCCTGCTGGCCTTCCACAATCTGGAGCTCGAACCGGCCTCCCAGCCCGAGCGCGACCTGCTGATCGGCATGTGCATGGACAGCCGCAAGGCGATCCGCATGCCGTCCGACTTTGCCTTCGTGCTCCGCACGGCCGGGGCCAACATGCGGGACAACGAGTTTCGGATCTCCTACGCCATCGCCGTCGGGGGCGTCCGGACGATCGTGCTGGTCGCCCACACCGACTGCGGGATGAAGCGCGTCGCAAGCCAGCGCGACCAGTTCGTGCAGGGCCTGATGGAGCACGCGGGATGGGACGAGGCGCGGGCCGAGCGGATGTTCGCCGAGGGCGTGCCGAAGTTCGGGATCACGGACGAGGTGGGCTTCGTGATGGGCGAAGCGGATCGCCTGCGCGGCCTCTACCCGAAGCTGGCGGTCGTCCCGCTCCTCTATCGGGTCGAGGACGACCGGCTATACCAGCTCGAGTAGGTAATTCCAGCCGGTTCGCCGGCGTCGCCAGCATCCGCGACAGCCGACATCGGCAACCTGGCAGGCGGCCGCTCAGCGTCCTATGGCCGGAATGGTGGGCGATACTGGATTCGAACCAGTGACCTCGCGGATGTGAACCGCGCGCTCTAACCGACTGAGCCAATCGCCCGGAAGACCGGCCGGCGCTCGGGCCGGATCGGGGCGGCGATCATACACCGAGGTCCGGCCAGCGAGCGATCAGCGCGGCCTGCCGGTACTGGCCTGGTTTGATTCGAGAAGCCGTTGACACAGAGGGGAATCTCAGGCACCGTCGCGGCAGTGGCGAACGAATCGTGTCCTGAAGGGATGGGGGAGGACAACACATGAGGTCGAAATTGGTTCGGCGCTATCTTGGCGGCCTCCTGACCACCGTGGGGCTCGTGGCGTTCGCTGGCGGCACAGCCAGCGCCGACGTATCGCAGACCCCGGTCGCGACGGCATGCCCCGCTGGTTTCGAGTACTTGAGCGTCGACACGCTCGAGGCGGCAGGGCCGTACCTCCTGCCTCGCCGGGTCGACACGGCCGGAAACAACAACGGCTACGTCTGCGGACACGCGCGACCCGACAGCGTCCGGGACGCCCGCTGCATGCAAGGCACGCACCCGAACGCGTGCGCCCTCGCGCAACTCGGCCTGCCGATTTACCTCTTCTCCGACGACCTCAACCCAGCGAAGGACGCAACCTCCGGCTAAGTGCTCTGGACCGTAATTCCGGTCACGTATTCGGGGGCAGTCAGGCGGCGGGTTGTAGTCGGGCTTGTCGTTGAGTCGTTCGAGGAGCTTGGCGAGGTCGGTGCGGGTGAACTTCCACTCAACGGGTGTGGCGCTCTGCTCGTAGCGACGCTCGACGGCGGCGAGGTCGATGACCTTCTCGGGCTTGTCGATGCCCCAAGGCTACGGGCGATCGGGCACGCGATCGCCACCCCCCAAATTCAAACTAGGCCAGTACCCGCCTGCCCGATCCCCTCGATAAACACGACCTTCATGCGTCCGGACGAGCCTGACACGATCCGCACGGACGACGGGGGGACGCGGAGGAACGCTGCCAGAAGCTTCACGACAGCAGTGTTGGCAGCCCCGTCGACGGGCGAAGCGGCAACGCGGACAAGGAGCGCGCCGTCGCGGACACCATCGATTCGATCGCGTCCGCCACGCAGAGTGACCCGAATGGACAGGCGCGCAGCCTGCTCCGCATCACTCACGGCAGAGCGCGGACCACCGCTCCGATCACAAGCACGACGATGATCGGCGAGAAATCGAAACCGCCGGTCGATGGCAGGCGTCGGCGGATCGGACCGAGGACCGGCTCGGTGATCATCACCAGGAACTGGGCGATCGACGAGCGACCCTGCGGCTGCACGTACGACAACAACACTCGCCCGATGACGGCGATCTCGAGCGCCACCAGCAGGAACTTGAGGAAATTGAGGAC
>JBKKBB010000176.1:0-4669 GCA_046714395.1 Candidatus Limnocylindrales bacterium
AGGGCCAGGTCCACCGTGGCCTTCAACCAGCCCATCGTCGTCCCGGCGTCGTAGCGGGCGCCCTCGAATTCGTAGGCGTACACGGACTGCTCGGCCATCAGCGCCTCAATGGCGTCGGTGAGCTGGATCTCCCCACCCGAACCGCGCTGCGTCTGCTCCAGCTTGTCGAAGATCTTGGGCGTCAAAACGTACCGCCCGATGATGGCCAGGTTGGACGGAGCGGTGCCGGGCGGCGGCTTCTCAACGACCTCGGTCACTCGGTGCAGCCGCGAATCGGCGGCATCGGGACCAGCCTCCGTACCGACGATCCCGTAGCGCGATGTCTCGTCGGGCGAGACCTCAGCGACCGCGAGGACGGATCCGTGGGTCTGCTGGTAGGCATGGATGAGCTGACCGATGGCCGGCCGTTCGGAGACGATGACATCGTCGGGCAGCAGGACGGCAAAGGGCTCATGTCCGATCAGGTCCTTGGCCATCAGCACGGCGTGCCCGAGGCCCAGTTGCTCCTTCTGGCGAACGTACGCGATCTGGGCCAGGTCACTGATGTGGCGCACCTGCCGGAGCTTCTCGATCTCTCCCTTCTCCTCGAGCAGGTGCTCGAGTTCGTAGGACAGATCGAAGTGGTCCTCGATCGCGCGCTTCTGGCTCGAGGTGACGATGATCACCTGCTCGATGCCGGCGGCGACAGCTTCTTCAACGGCGTACTGGATGATCGGCTTGTCGACGAGGGGCAGCATTTCCTTGGGCTGCGCCTTGGTCGCTGGCAGGAACCGGGTACCCCAGCCGGCTGCCGGGAACACCGCTTTTCGGACGCGCATGACACCCCTTGGGTGGTTGGTGGGCAGCGTCGAGGATACCACCGGGCGCCCTCCCAGCCCTGTTGCGGGTCAGCCCGGGAGACCCTCCACGAACGTCCGAACGGCGGCGGCGAAGGCATCCGGCCGGTCCAGGGGCGACAGGTGACTCGACAGCGGGAGCAGGCGCCGGGAGACGCTCGGGATGTCCCGCAGGAACGATCTCTCGCCGAGCCGGAAGACCACGTCGAGACCACCGTTGATCACCAGCGTCGGACCGCCGTACGAGCGCAGACGGTCGCGGAACCGGGTCCGTGTCAGCGTCCGGACCGCCGTCACCCCGGCCCGTGGCCAATACCCGGCGGCCACGATCGGCTCCGCGATCTCGGGCGGATAGCGCCATCGGAATACCCACGAGTTGAGGGCGTCAAGTTGGCGCTCCGGAACCACCGCCATCGCCCACGCGAACAGCCGGAACGCGAGGGCGACGACACCTTCCGGCTCGGCCGTGGAGCCGGCCAGCACCAGCCCCCGGACGCGATCGGGCGACCTGGCGGCCGCCGTCATGGCAACGTACCCGCCGAGTGACAGGCCGACCAGCACGGCCCGTCCACCGCCCTCGGCGTCGATCGCCGCATCGATGACATCCGTGGCCGCCTCCAGCGAGAACGGCATCGCGGCGAGGGCGCCGTGGCCCGGCAGGTCAATGCTGATGCAGCGATGGGTATCGGACAGCCGCGATGCGACGGCTCGCCAGGACTCCCGCGTCAGGCGCGTGCCATGAATGAACACGATCGGCCGCCCATCGGCCGGCCCGACGACGTCCCAGGCCGCCGGCGTCACCGTGCCGCGCCGATGACGTCGACGCCATCATCCGCCGGCAACAGGTCCGGCTCTGGCTCGGCGGCCGGGAGCATCGCCGACTCGGCAGGCCGGGCGCGCTGGATGATCACGGCAGCGATCAGGATCCCGACGCCGCCGAGGGCCTGGACGGGGCCCACGGCTTCCTGGAGGAGCAGCGCCGCGAGCACCACGCCGACCAGCGGCTCGAAGAGCATCAGGATCCCGGCCCGGACGGGACCGATCCAGCGGATGCCGGCAAGAAACATGGTGCTCGGGACGGCGGCCGCGAAGATCCCGGTGAAGAGCAGCAGGCCGACCAGCTCCGGGGCAACCAACGGCAGGGTGACGGATCCGATCCCGTCACCGGCGATGGCCAGGACCGCTGCGACGCCGGCAGAGGCGGCCAGGATGAAGCCCATCGCCTGATCCGTCGGCACCGCGCGGTACCCATGTCGGCTGACCAGGACGAACACCGCCTGGCTTGCCGCGGCGGAGAGCGCGAGGAGTACCCCGATCGGATCGATGCCAGGCCCCGTGGCCGCACTCGGACCACCCACCACGACCGCCACCATGCCGATCAGGGCCACCGACAGAGCCACGCCCCGGCGCCGGTCCATCGGCTCCCAGCCGAGCAGTGCCGACACACCGACGACGATCGCGGGATAGAGGTAGAAGCAAAGCAGGACGATCGCAATGGAAGCGCGCTGAAACGCCAGGAACATCGCGATGTTCAGGGTCGCGCCCATCAGCGAGGCAATTCCCAAGGACGCTCGATCGCGGGCGCTGAGCGAGCGCCATCCGACGAGCCGTCCGCCGCCCCGAAGGCCGACCCCGATGATCAGGACCATGACGACGGCGCCGATCCCCGCCCGCCAGGTCACGAAGGAAAACGGCGTCAGCCCAAACTCATAGGCAGTCCTCGACAGGACACCGAGCGTCCCGAAGAGGCTCGCGGCGAGCGCAACCGTCAGGCTGCCGAGCAGCGGGCTCCGTTGTCGTTCCACCCGCGCATGGTACGGGTCGGGTCAGACTGGACCCGCGGTCTGCTCGCGGCGCGCAACGCCGAGCCGGATTCGGGTGAACGGAACGCGAAACTCTCGAAACACCTCGACCGAGATGAGGAACCCGGTCAGCAGGAGCACGACGGAGACGAGCTTGGCGATCGCGAAGGGCGCGGTGACGTCGAACCGGTTGAGCGTGTCGCCTGCCGATGCCACGAATGCCCCGGCGGCGATGAACAACGTGGCCGGCACCCGGCTGTGCAGCCGCCCGGCGACGAGACTGCGGACGGCCTCGGGCAGCGAGGCGATGAAGTTCACGGTCAGCGCGACGGGCGCGATCAGGAGGTTGAATAGGAACTCGTCGCCCGTCTGGCCGGGTTCAAGCGAGTAGCGCAGAACCCGCCGTTTGGGCATGAACACATAGGCAGAAAAGAGCGCCCCGAAGCCCAGGGCGAGCCCGCCTGTCACGTTCAGGAACGGAGTCAGGAGACGAAGGGTGCCGGGGTACAGTGTCGCGACTGGCTGGCCGGTCTCCGGGCTGAGCGCGAATCCCGGCGCCGGGAGTGTGGTTCCGACGATCAGGACGATCGACACGAGCGTCGCACCGACCACACCGATCGCCGCAATCCACGGCCAGCGTTCGTTCTGGAAGTACGTCTCCACGGCGACCGCCAGGCCGAGCACCGTGGCGCTGATGAAGTAGATGACCGGGGTCGCGCCGGCACCGGGGTAGTCGAACTTGCGCTGGGTGAGGAACGCAAACAGGCCACCCAGGAACAAGGTGAACGCGAAGGCGTACCCGAATCGGGTCCGGTTGAGCAGGAACGCGGTCCCGAGGCCGAGCCAGCCGGCGGTCCAGACGGCCCCCGTCAGGTACCAGGTTCGATAGAGCGTCTCGCTCCAGCCGGTGGCCGCGGCGATGGCCTCGCAGGCCGCCGCGATCCCGAAGAAGCTCATTCCGACGGCCCAGACCAGCTGGAAGGTCTGACGTCGCTCCCGCCACTGGTCCAGCAGGGCGATCGAGAACCCGATCGCCAGGATCGCAGTCAGGCCGGGGATCAGGGCGTTCATCGGGTCGGTCCGCCGCGGGATCGGCCGGAGCTTGCCTCGGCGTGCGTCGTGACGAGGTAGATCAGCAGACGATCGAGGAGCGCGACGGCCTGCTCGAACAGCGACGCGAGGCGCGTTGCGTCGAGCGCCCGGCGCCGTCCAAGCGAGGCGATTTCGGACAGGAACGGCTGGCGGGCGCGGACGTACACAGCGACGACATCGGACGGGCTTGCTCCGGCTTCAGCCAGGCGACGGGCGGTCGCGTCGATCAGCGAGACCGCCTCGCTCTCCCATCGCTCGTGATCCGCGGAGCCACTCGCATCCAGGTACGCCAGGAGGACGGCAACGAGGCGACGGCCCTCGATCCGGAATTCCGCCCGCGCATCGGCCTCGATGCGCTCCAGCGCGGGCGGAGCACCGTCCGATCGGTACGAGCGCGCGTAGGCGCGGGTTACCCGGTCGGATGTGGCTCCCATCACCGCAAGCGGCCGACGAGCCGACCGACGGCCCGCCGCCAATCGCTCGAGGTCCGCCTGACTGAACCGTCGGTGCCCACCGGGAGTCGCATAGGCGCGCACGCGACCGAGGTCGGCCCAGCGGCGCAGCGTGTCGGGATCCACCCCGAGCAGCCGGCTCGCCGGGCCCAGTGACAGCCAGTCACTCGGGGCCACGGTCGGGAGCGGCGCAGGGCGGATCACCGGCTGGGACCTCCGAGTGTCGAGGTCGGATCGCGTCGTCGGGGGAAACGCCGCGGCACAAGAACCTGAGCATATCTTGGTATCGATCCATGATCAGGATCCGGCGGAGGATACGAAGGCCCTGACGGCCTGTCAACCGCGGTGGTGGTTGCAGTGAGCATCCCAGCGTCTGTGCTGGACACGGGTCGGCCCCACTTCCCTGGCCAATGCTCCTCCGGGGAGCACTATCCGGGTTCGGGCGGGGGTCGAGCCCGCCCGAGCACCCCACGAGCGGAGGCCGTGG
>JBKKBB010000177.1:0-9462 GCA_046714395.1 Candidatus Limnocylindrales bacterium
AGGTTGGAAAGCTCGACCAGCGAGTCCTCCGCGGTCCAGCCCTCGTCCGAACCCGTATCGACCGCGACCAGGAATGCCCGCTCGACGGGCGGCGTCAGGTCGATCGAATCACGTTTCGGCACGGCCGGAAGGATACGCGGGGCGCAGGATCAACGCCGATCGACGCTGCCGAGGAGCCGATACGCCGTCTGCACGGCCGCCGCGTCCAGCGTGCTGGCCCTGGCATCCAGCCAGGCGATCTCCCGCTCCGCGCGAAACCAGGTTCGCTGGCGCTTCGCGAAGGCAACGTTGCGCTGCGCGTTGCCGGCAATCGCCGTTTCCCGGTCGATCGCTCCGTCCAGGACGGCCCAGGCTTCGCGATACCCGATCGCACTGAAGGCCGGCAAGGTCGGATCGAAGCGCTCTCGCAGTGATCGTGCTTCCTCGATCAGACCGGCGTGGAATTGCGCGCGGGCGCGGGCGCCAAGCCAGGCCTGGTGCGTTGCGGCCTCCACCGTCAGACCGATCCAGGCGAGCGGCCCTGAGTACCCCCGCGGGGCCGGCAGCGGGCCCGCTCCCCCGTCGAGCGTCGCAATCTCCAGCGCTCGCACGACACGGCGGTGATTGCGCAGGTCGATGTCGACCGCCCGCTGCGGCGCGACGGCCTCGAGACGCTCGACGAGCGCCGGGAGCCCATCGGCCAGCAGGTCAGCTTCGAGCTTCGCCCGCACGTTCGCGTCGGACGGCAGGGCGGCTGTATCGAGGCCGCGGGCGATGGCGCGGAGGTAGAGACCCGTGCCGCCGACGAGGATCGCGAGGCCCTCGCGCGCGGCGATCGGCGCCAGCCGTGCGTTCACGCGGTCCGCGAAGTCGGCCACGCTGAACGGCTGATCCGGGTCCACCAGATCGAGGCCATGGTGCGGGATTCCCCGGCGCTCCTCGAGCGTGACCTTCGCCGTCGCGATGTCCAACCCACGGAAGACCTGCCGGGAATCGGCCGAGATGATCTCGGCGGCCACACCCTCGGCCCGCAGGGCCAGTGCGACGCGGAGGGCGAGTCCCGTCTTGCCGGTACCCGTGGCACCCGCGATGACCAGCAGCGGCGGCACGTCGGTCACGCGGCTGGCGTTCCTCGCAGCGCATACGGCCCGGCGTGTTCGACGCGGACCGTGACGAGCCGGCCGACCCAATCGGCCGGACCGGCCAGGTGGACCAGCTTGTTGCCGCGGGATCGACCGGACATGGCCACCTCGCCCGGACCCGGTTGCACGCCGCGTGGCGCACTCCCCTCCCCCGCCGGCTCGGGGTCATCGTGCTCATGGGTCCGGGGCCGGGCGATGCGCTCGATGAGCACCTCGACCTCGCGTCCGAGCCAGCTCCGGTTCCGCTCGAGGCCGATCGGCTCCTGGAGGGCCAGCAGCGTGTTGAGGCGGCGGCGCTTGTCCGCCGCCGGAACATCGTCCGCAAGGTGCGTCGCCGGGGTGCCCGGCCGCTCCGAGTAGGCCGCCGCGAAGACCTGGTCGTAGCGAACGGTCTCGAGGAATCGGAGCGTGCGTTCGAACTGCGTCTCGGCCTCGCCGCAGAACCCCACGATCACGTCGGTGCTGATCGTGATTCCCGGTACCGCGCCACGAATCCGGTCGAGTCGCTCGAGATAGTGCTCCGTGGTGTACTGGCGGCCCATTCGCCGCAGGACCTCGTCGTCACCGGACTGGACCGGCAGATGCAGCGATTCGCATAGGGATGGGCAGTCCGCCATCGCTTCGATCAACCGATCGGACAGGTCCCACGGATGCGAGGTGATGAACCGAAGGCGCGGGATCGCGGGAAGGCCGTCGTCGGTCCGGATCCCGTCGATCGCCCGGATCAACTCCGCCAGGTCTGGCTTCGAGCCGAGGTCGAGGCGCCGACCGGCCCAGCGTTCCGTCTTGATGTGGCCGAAACGCTGGTCCGGCGGGAGGTCGTGCCCATAGGAGTTCACGTTCTGCCCGAGGAGCGTGACTTCGCGGAACCCGGACGCCGCGATGGCACGCGCCTCGGTGACGATCTCATCGATGGGCCGGCTACGCTCGGGGCCGCGGCTGAACGGCACGATGCAATAGGTGCAGGTCTTGTCGCAGCCGTAGATGATCGGGATCCAGGCGGAGATGGCCGATTCTCGCTGGACGGATCCATCGGCGACCGCCGACGCGCGCGTGGCGGAGAGGTGATCCGCCACGCCGACGACCGTCCGACCGACCACCGTCGTTGCTCCAACGGCTCCGACTGGTGCCTGGGCCGAGACCAGGCCAAGCCGGTCCGCCAGCTCCGGCTCCTCGTCTGGGCGCAGAAAGAGGTCGACGGCCGGATAGCGGCGCTCCAGGCCGTCCCGATCCCGCTCGCGGACGGCGCAGCCCGTCAGGACCACGCGCAGGGACGGATTGGCCGCCTTGAGACGCTGCAGATGGCCCTGCCGGCCGATGACCTTGGTCTCGGCGAGCTCCCTGATCGCGCAGGTGTTGATGACGACGAGATCGGCCGATTCCATGGTCGGTGCCTCGGTGGCACCCGCCGCGAGGAGGCGTCCCGCCATCTCCTCCGAATCACTCCGGTTCATCTGGCAGCCGAGCGTCCAGACGAAGACGCGCGGCAGCGCGCGCGACTCGGGTCGGAACTCACCCAGTCGGGCGTCGGCCGGCGCCATCGCGGCGCGGGCGGCCGACGGCGCAGGCGGCCCGATCTCGAGGATTGGAAGGGCGGCCCGTCGTGGGCGCGGAGCTTCTAGCACCGACAAACGATACGCTGTCGCCATGGAACTGCTCACCAGCCCCGAGACCTGGATTGCCCTGCTGACGCTCACCGTCCTCGAGATCGTCCTCGGGATCGACAACATCGTGTTCATCTCGATCCTGTCCGGCAAGCTGCCCCTTGAACAGCAGGCTCGGGCGCGCAGGATCGGCCTCGGCCTGGCCATGGGTATGCGGATCCTGCTGCTCCTCACTATCTCGTGGGTCATTGGCCTGACGGCTCCACTGCTCACGGTGCTGGGTCAGGAGCTGTCCGGACGGGACCTGATCCTGATTGGCGGTGGGCTGTTCCTCCTCGCCAAGGCGACGCTGGAGATCCACGAGACCCTCGAGGGCGACGAGGCCCACGAAGTGAAGAGGGGCAGCGCATCGTTCGGCGCCGTGCTGGTCCAGATCGCATTGCTCGATGTCGTGTTCTCGCTCGACTCGGTGATCACCGCCGTGGGCATGGCCGACGAGGTGCTCGTGATGATCGCGGCGGTCGTGATCGCAATCGGGGTCATGCTCGTGGCGGCGGGCCCGCTGGCCTCCTTCGTGTCGCGCCACCCGACCGTGAAGATGCTGGCGCTGAGCTTCCTGCTCCTGATCGGCATGTCGCTCGTCGCGGACGGCCTCGATCTGCACGTCCCGAAGGGCTACGTTTACTTCGCGATGGGCTTCTCGGTCTTCGTGGAGATGCTCAACCTGCGGCTCCGTCGGCGCGAACCGCCGGTCCACCTGCGCCCGTCGTTTCTCAAGGAGATCGTCGTCGACGACAAGGGCCCAGACGAAGCCGTCGCAACGCCACGGGACTGATCGCGCCGCGGGGTCAGCGCTCGAGCGCGTCGCGAACGCGATCGGCGACTTCGGGCGGTACGTCCAGCCGGGCATGGGCCTCGCCGTAGGTTTCCCGATCGCCGTGGTAGTCGGATCCGCCGGTTGCGACCAACCCGGTCCTGGCAGCGAAGTTCATCATCGCGGCCACGGTTCGTGCATCAAACGTGCGGTAGTAGACCTCCAGGCCGTCGAGGCCGGCCTCCTGGAGCTCACGGATCACGTCAGGCCGGTAGGGGGCATCGGAGAAGTGGGCGAGCGCCGCGAGGCCGCCGGCAGCCTTGATCGCCCGGATCGCCTCGATGGGACCGAGCCCTTCGCGGGGCACATAGCCCGAGCGTCCGCGTGACAGAAATCGGTCAAAGGCGTCCGCGACGCTGCCCACGTAGCCCTTCTCGATCATCGCCCTGGCCGCCCGTGGTCGACCGAGTGCGTCGTCCACCCCCGTCGCGGGGAAAGCTTCGAGCGCGTCATCGATCGGGTATCCGATCGCCGCCAGCTGGGCCACCATCAGCTCGAACCGGACGCGCCGCCGGTCACGTTGCAGCGATAGCGTGGTCTCGAGCCCATCGTCGTCGGGATCCACACCCAGACCGAGAATGTGGACCTCGCTCTCCTGAAGGTCAGGGCGGTTGGTCACGGCATTGAGCTCGATCCCCGGTAGCAGCTCGAGGCCGGCTGGAAGATTGCCCGCGGCCAGCACGTCGCGGACGCCCGCAAGGGTGTCGTGGTCCGTGATCGCGAGGAGCCGGACGCCGGTCGCCGCAACCGCCGTGACGAGCGCGGCCGGCTCCAGCAGACCGTCCGAACGCGTGGTATGGGTATGAAGGTCGATCGTTGCGGGAGCCGCCGGGACCAGCGGCCTGCCGGGCAGGTCGTGCCGAGGTCGGCGCGCCGTCACGCTCAGCCTTCGTGGAGCCGCGTGATCCGCTCGATGGCCAACGCCCGCCCCGTGGCCGGATCCACGTCCACCTGAACGGCATTGAAGATCACCGGGCCCTCGCCGACGGCGAATCGGGTCGGGAGCGCATTGATGAACCGTGGCAACACCGTCTTGGGATCAAACCCGATGACGCTCCAGATCGGGCCGGTCATCCCCAGGTCCGTCTGGTAGGCCGTTCCACCGGGCAGGATGCGCTCATCGCCGGTCACCACATGCGTGTGCGTGCCGACGACCACCGAGACGCGGCCGTCGAGGTAGACGCCGAGGGCGTTCTTCTCCGACGTGATCTCGCAGTGGAAGTCGACGAGCCGGACCGGCGGCAGCGGCTCCGAGGATTCATCGAGCAGCCTGTCGGCCTCGGTGAACGGGTTGTCGATCGGCTGCATGAAGGTTCGGCCCTGGAGATTGACAACGGCGAGATCGGTGCCATCGAGCGCCTGATAGACGCCCCAGCCGCGTCCGGGGACGTCGTGCGTGCCGTAGTTGAGGGGCCGCAGGATCCGGTCGTTCTTCTCGAGCGACTCGTAGATCTCGCGCTTGTCCCAGATGTGGTTGCCGGACGTGATCACGTCGACGCCATGGGCGAAGAGCGCATCGGCGGTCGACGCGGTCAGGCCCATGCCACCGGCGAGGTTCTCGCCATTCGCGGTGACGAAATCGATCCCCCGCTCATCGCGGATGCCTGGCAGCAGGGCCTCGATCGCCTGCCGGCCGGGCTTGCCGATCACGTCGCCGATCAGCATGATCCGGCACGAATTGGGCGGCCGCGGCGCATTCCCGTTCGGCGGATTTCCGAGCCGGACACGGCCGGCGCGGCCGCCCGACTCCGCTACTTCGCGTACTCCACGGCACGCGTTTCGCGGATCACGGTCACCTTGATCTGACCCGGGTAGGTCAGTTGCTCCTCGATCTTCTTGACGATGTCTCGGGCCAGGCGCATCGCGGTCAGGTCGTCGATCTCCTCGGGGCGCACGAGGATGCGGACCTCTCGCCCGGCCTGCACGGCGAAGGAGCGTTCGACCCCGGTGAAGGATTCGGCGATCGCCTGCAGGTCTTCGAGACGCTTCACGTAGGTGTCCATCGATTCGCCCCGGGCGCCCGGCCGTGAGGCGGAAATGGCATCCGCGACCTGGACGATCGGCGCTTCGAGGCAGGCATACTCGACTTCCTGATGGTGCGCCGCAATGGCGTTCACAACCTTGGGCGGCAACTCTGCCTTCAGCGCGATCGCGGCGCCGATGGCTGCGTGCGGGCCTTCAACCTCGTGGTCCACGGCCTTGCCGAGATCGTGGAGGAGGCCGCCCATCTTGGCGACCTGGATGTCCGCGCCGATCTCGGCGGCAATGACCGCAGCGAGGGCGCTGGTCTCCACCGAGTGCAGGAGCACGTTCTGCCCGTAGCTGGTGCGGTACTTGAGGCGGCCAAGGAGCTTGATGATGTCTGCCGGGAGACCCGGCACGCCGGCATCGTAGGCGGCCTGCTCACCGGACTGGCGGATGATGGTGTCCACTTCGGCCCGAGCCTTGGCGACGACTTCCTCGATCCGGCCGGGATGAATCCGGCCGTCACCCATGAGCTTCATGAGGGACACCCGGGCGATTTCGCGACGGACCGGATCGAAGCCGGACAGGACCACCGTCTCGGGCGTCTCGTCGATGATCAGATCCACGCCGGTCGCCTGCTCAAGGGCGCGAATATTGCGACCCTCGCGACCAATGATCCGGCCCTTCATCTCGTCGTTCGGCAGATGAACGACCGTGACCGTGTGCTCGGCCGTGTGGTCCGCCGCAACCCGCTGCATGGCCGTGAGGATGATGTCGCGCGCCTTCTCGGTCGCCTCGTCGCGCGCGCGACGTTCGATCGAGCGGGCGAGTTTGACCGCGTCATGCTCGGCCTCTTCGCGGATTGCCTCCAGCAGCACGCCCTTGGCATCGGCGGCGGACATGCCGCTGATCTTCTCCAGGGCGGCGACGCGATCGGCGTTGAGTCGATTGAGGTCCTCGCGCTGGCGCTCAAGGTCCAGCTCGCGCTCGAGGAGCTTGCGATCCCGCTGCTCGAGCATGTCGGTGCGCTGGTCCAGCTGCTCGTCGCGAGCCGTCAGCCGGCGCTCCACGGAGCTCAGCTCGTTGCGCCGCGAACGTGCCTCCTCCTCCGCTTCACGCAGGAGCCGGATCTTGTCCTCTTTTGCCTCGAGGATCAGGTCCTTCTGCTGGGTCCGGGCATCGGCGACGATCCGACCGGCCTTCTCGAGAGCGATCTTGACCGACTGGTTCGCGAATCGGCTTCGCGCGACGAAACCAACGGCGATACCGCCGGCCAGCGCCCCAAGGGCGACGGCAAGGTATTCCATCTGTTCCTCCCATCCGGCGGCGAACCGCCGGACGTCTGACATCGTTCAACGGGCCACGCGGATCGGAGCTGTCTCCGCGGGCTCCGCGCAAGCCGTGCGGCGTAGCCTACTACGGACTGGAGCGCCCCGATTCGGGTCGACCGGTCAGAGCGGTCAGAGCGATCGCGCGGGCCGACGGCTCATCACGGCTCGAGGACGGCGCCGAACGTTTCGTCGGTCCCGTCAGGCCCGTCAGCACCATCGGCCTCGGCCGGGTCTTGGATCTCGAGCGCCCAGCGCGCTGCGACCCTCGAGGCGACCGACGAGTCGAAGCCGTTCCGGGCCAGCAGCCCATAGGCCCGCTCGCGACGAACGCGCACGTTTGGGACTCGAGCAATTGATCTGCCACGCCGGCCCAGGAGCCGGGCGGCGGCCGTTTCATAGGCCGAGGCCGTCGTTGCGTACGGGGACCCCCGGTCAATGGCTTCGTCTGCGGCCGCGGTCCGGCGCAACTCAAGGACCGACTCCACGACGGCCCGGTCGACGCCGCGCTGTGCCAGTTCGGAGCGCAGGGCACGCTCGCCGCGCGGGCGCGCCCGATCCCGCGACTCCACCCATTGCCTGGCAAAGGCCGCATCGTCCAGCATCCCCAGGTCGGACAGGCGATCGATGGCGGACGCGACCAGGTCATTCCGATAGCCGGCCATCGTCAGCCGTCGACGAACTTCGGCGATCGAGCGCTGGCGAGCCTCCAGAAATCGGAGCGCTGCGTCGAGGACGAGGGTCGGGTCATCGACCTCGGCCCGACGGGCCCGCCGATCGGCAAATGTCTCGCGACGCGCCCCGGCGGCCGTGCTATTCGGCCTCGGTGATGCCCTCGACGGGCAACTGGACCTCGTCAACCTTGCCGCGGATCTTGGCCTCGATGGCGGCCGCGATCGGTGCGTTCTGCTTGAGGAAGTCCTTGGACGCCTCGCGGCCCTGGCCGAGTCGCGTATCCGCGTAGGTGAACCACGAGCCGGTCTTGTCCACGACGCCCATCGCGACGCCGACATCGAGCAGGCCGCCTTCGCGCGACACGCCTTCGCCATACATCACATCGAATTCGGCGACTCGGAACGGCGGCGCGACCTTGTTCTTCACGACCTTGACCCGGACCCGGTTGCCGATCGAGTCCGTGCCCGACTTGATCGTCTCGATCCGCCGGATGTCGAGGCGCACGCTGGCGTAGAACTTGAGCGCCCGTCCGCCTGGTGTCGTCTCCGGGTTCCCGAACATGACCCCGATCTTCTCGCGGAGCTGGTTGGTGAAGACGAGCGACGTATTCGAGCGACTGACCGCGCCGGTCAGCTTGCGCAACGCCTGGCTCATCAGCCGGGCCTGGATGCCGACGAACGAGTCGCCCATTTCGCCTTCGATCTCCGCCCTCGGCACGAGCGCCGCGACGGAGTCGACCACGACGACGTCGATGCCACCGGATCGAATGAGTGTTTCCGTGATCTCGAGCGCCTGCTCGCCGGTGTCCGGCTGGCTGACCAGGAGCTCGTCGACGTTCACGCCGCAGGCCCGAGCGTAACTGGGATCCAGCGCGTGCTCGACATCGATGAAGGCGGCGACGCCGCCGGCGCGCTGTGCCTCCGCGATGACGTGCTGGCAGACGGTTGTCTTGCCCGATGATTCGGGACCGAAGATCTCGGTGATGCGACCGCGCGGAATTCCGCCGACGCCGAGGGCCAGATCGAGTGCGATCGAACCCGTCGGGATGAACTCGACGTGCTGTCGCGCGGTGGCGCCGAGTTTCATGATCGAGCCCGTGCCGAACTGCTTCTCGATCGAGAGGATGGCGGCTTCGACCGCCTTGCCCCGCTCCGACGTGCTCTTATCCGAGCTCGGCCGCTCCGTCGTGCTCCGCTCGCCGTTCCGCTCGGTGGTCATCGCCATGATCGCGTCACGCTCCTGTCACTGCCGACGCCGACGGAGCGGACGGGGCGTCCGCGCGACGGGTCAGGCCTCGTCCTTGTCCTCTTCGTCCCAGCGCGCCTTCCGTGGCTTGCGGATGAGCTCGACGTTCATCGGCGGCTCGGAGAGCGGCTGGACCTTGGGGATCCCGGATCTGTCCTTGGGCTTCTTCTTGGCTTCGCGGCCCGGTCTGTCTCGAGAGGCCATCGAGGGTTCCTCCGCGCTTGAGTGAGCCTATCGAAGGGTGCTTCACGCCGGCTCCACCGTGACTTCACGGCGGCTTATCCGGCCCGCACGTGCCCGCAGCTCGGCGAGCGAATCGGGGAAGGCGCCGGACCGCAGGGCGGCTCGGATCCTGACCATGAAGTCTAGGGTGAAGGTGAGGTTGTGACAAGTTGCGAGGCGGTAGGCGAGGAGCTCGCGGGCCCGCAGGAGGTGGGCCAGGTAGGCCCTCGAGAAGCGGGTGCACAGGAGGCACGGGCAGTCCTCCTGGACCGGTCGCGGGTCGTCGAGGAAGGCCGCATTCCGGAGGTTCAGCTTGCCGCCCGGCACCCAGAGCGAGCCGTTCCGCGCCACCCGCGCGGGCAGGACGGAGTCGAAGAGATCCACGCCGTGGATGACCGCCTCGAGGAGGTCCGCGGGCGAGCCCAGGC
>JBKKBB010000178.1:0-5135 GCA_046714395.1 Candidatus Limnocylindrales bacterium
TCGTCCGCTCGGTTCGGGTCGCCCTGTTCAGCATGATCTGGCTGTGCGCGATACCGGCCGCCCTGTGGCGCCTCGGAACCCGGCGCGGCCGCGTTCGGTACGACAAGTCCACGCATGCCGGACGCGGGATCCATCGGGCCGAGCGATGAGCCGGATCGCGGCGATCTTCACCGGTGGCACCATCAGCATGCGGGTGGATCCCGTGGTGGGCGGCAACGTTCCGTCGCTGGACGGCGCCGCGATCCTCGCCCAGACCGGCGGGCTCGACGCGATCGCGGAGGTGACGGCGATCGACCTCGGCCGAACGCCAGCCAGCCACTTTCAATTCGCCCAGCTCTTCGAGATACTCGCGGCGATTCGGCAAGCCCAGTCGGATGACTTGATCGACGGCGTCGTGGTGGTGCAGGGCACCGATGTCCTCGACGAGACGGCCTTCTTCTGGGACCTGCTGCTGGATGACCGAAAGCCCGTGGTCGTGACCGGGGCGATGCGCTCGGCATCGGATCCCGGCTACGAAGGCCCCGAGAATCTGCGCAACGCCATCAGGATCGCCGCGGCGCCGGACCTGGTGGGCGAAGGTGTCGTCGTTTGCCTTGGCGCCACGGTCCACGCCGCCGACGACGTGACCAAGACCCACGCTTCTGCCCTGGACACGTTCCAGAGCCTCAATGACGGTCCGCTGGCCGGGCTGACGCGCGATGGCATCCTCGTCCACCGGAAGCGAGGGTTCCGACGGCATGTCGTGACTTCAGTGGCGGCTGATCAGGTGCGCCTGATTACCGCGCATGTCGCCATGGATGGCTCGATGGTCGATGGTCTCGCCGCCATCGGCGTGCAGGGGCTCGTGGTCGAAGCGACCGGGGCCGGCAACACGTCCGCCCTGCTGCTCGATGCGGCCCGACGACTGATGGACCAGGGGGTTCCGGTTGTCCTCACGACCCGAACCGCGGCCGGAGCGGCGGGCGTCGGGTACGCCTTTCCGGGCGGCGGCGCGACGTGGGTGCGAGCCGGGGCCATGCTGGCCGGCACGCTGTCTGGCCCGAAGGCGCGGATCGCGCTGGCTCTTGCGCTCGGTGCCGGCCTGGAGCGAGGCACGATGGCGGACCTGATGGCAGGTCGGCCCAGGTCCGACTGATGCCGCTGGACGCGCTGGTCACGGGTCGCATTGCCACGTTTCGCGGATCGGACGGTTTCGGTTGGGTCGAGGCGATCGGGATCCGCCACGGCCGGGTCGCATTCGCAGGCACGGCCGGCGATCTCGAGACGAGAGCAGACCCGCACACCATCCGGCATGAGCTGGAACCCGGCGAGATCGCCATCCCGGGTCTGACCGACGCCCATCTCCACTACTTCGACGCCGCGCTGGCGACGGAGCATGTCGACCTCAACGGCGCCCCTGACCTCCAGGCTGGACTGGACCTGCTCGCGGCCTTCGACCGCGATCTCCCGCGCGGTGCCTGGCTGCAGGGTGGCGGATGGGACCAGCGTCGCTGGGGGCGATGGCCGACGACCGCGGACCTCGAAGCCGCCGTACCGGGACGCCCCGTCGCTCTCTGGTCCTTTGACCATCACGCCGTCTGGGCAAGCCCGTCGGCGCTGGCGATCGCGGGGTTGGATAGCCGGAGCCCGGAGCCGGCCGGTGGAATCATCCGTCGAATGCCCGACGGCACACCCGAAGGCGTCCTGCTCGAAAACGCCTGTCCGCTGGTCATGGGGAGCGTCCCGCAGCCCGACGACACAACGGTCCGACGGACGCTCCGCACGCTCGGCCGCCAATTGTTGTCGTACGGAGTCGTCGCGGTCCACGACCCGGGGAACGTGTCGCCCGACACCGAGCTTCAGGCGTTCGATGCCTACCGTGACCTGTCCGACTCGGGTGAACTGCCGGTTCGTGTGCACGTCAGCGTTCGGGCGGAGACGCTCGAGCGGGCGATCGCCCGCGGGATGCGGAGCGGGGGGCGGCTCGGCCAGGATCCAGACGGCCGCGCCCGCATCGGATGGCTCAAGCTCTTTGCGGACGGCACCCTCGGCTCCCAGACCGCCGCGCTCCTGTCGCCTCGCGAAGGCACGACCGATCTTGGCGTCTTCCGCCAGGACCCATCCGAGCTGACAGACCTGGTGGCCCGCGCCGCCGACGCCGGCATTGCCAGCCAGATCCACGCGATCGGCGATGCCGCGGTGCGGGCGGCCCTGAACGCGCTGACACCAAGCGCCGGCCGCGTGCCGTTGATGCCCCGGGTTGAGCACCTCCAGCTGGTCCATCCGGACGATCGCTCACGGTTCGCGGACGCCGGCATCGCGGCCTCCATTCAGCCCGTGCACCTGCGTGACGACGCGGCCACGGCCCGAGGGGACTGGGGCGACCGTGCGGAAGCGTGGGGCTACACCTGGAACACGCTGGTGGAGCACGGCGCCGTCATTGCCTTCGGCACGGACGCGCCGATCGAACCGATCGACCCGTGGCCGGGAATCGCCCTTGCCGTGCTCCGCCGCGATCCGTCGTGGGGTCCCGACGCAAGCGCCTTTGGCCCGCACGAGGCACTTGATCTACAAACTTCACTCCGGGCGGCTGCGCTCGGTCCGGCACTCGTCGCGCGGGAGCCGGATCGCGGTCGCCTCGTGCCGGGATCGCGCGCCGACCTCATCGTGCTGCCGGCGGCCCCGCGAGAACCGGATGCGCAGTCGGCGGCCTTCGCCGCCGTGCGCCCGCGGCTCGTCCTGCTCGATGGCGAGCCTGTCGTCGAGCTCTAGCCCTTCGCCGGTACGGCCAGCGCCGCCTCGTTGAATAACCCATTGAGGATCCGCGATGTGGATGGGAACGCGTGAATGGTGTCGGCCAGGACATCGAGATCGATCCGGGCACGGATCGCCAGCACACACTCGTGGATTGCCGCAGACGCGTCCGGGCAGGCCATGGCCGCGCCGACCAGCGTCCGGCTCGCGCGATCGACGATGATCGTCACGTGGCCAAACTCGGCTTCGACGGAGAACCCTTTGGCTGTGCGGGCGAAATCGGCGACGAACTCGGCGGCCTCGATCCCCGCCTCGCGGGCCTGTTCCAGGGTCAGGCCCACCGACGCCGCCTCCGGGTCCATGTAGGTGGCGCGCGGAAGCGCCCGATAGTCCGGCCGCGCATCGTCGCCGAGGGCCATGCGAACGGCCATCTCGCCCTGGTAGTGGGCCTGATGCGTATGTAGTTCGGGTCCGGCCGGATCGCCGATGATCCAGAGCCCGTCGGCCAGGCGCAGCCGGCCGTCCCGATGAAGCGGCGTGCGTCCGCTGACATCGACCCCGTAAGCCTCCAGGCCCAGGTCGTCCATGGCCACGTCGCGACCGACGGCCAGCAGGACGGCATGCCCCTCGGCGCTCGTGCCGTCCGAGAGTTCCACCCGATGCGCGCCGTCCGAGCCGGCGCCGGCGTGAGCCGCCATGGCACGGACGTTGAGGCGCACCTCCACGCCGTCCCGCCGGAGCGCCGCAAGAATGGCCTCGGAGTTACGCGGATGATCAGTCGGCGCCAGACGCGGGCCCGACTGGACGATCGTGACCGGGACCCCAAAGCGGGCATAGACCTGGGCCAGCTCACAGCCGGTTGGCCCGCCGCCGAGAACGAGCAGTGATCGCGGCAGCTCGCGGGCCAGCGTAGCCTGCTCGTTGGTCCACACGGGAACGGTCTCGAGGCCGGGGATCTTCGGATGTCGGGAGACGGAACCGGTCGCGATCACCACGTTTTTCGTGGAGATCGTGTGGGCCTGGTCGTCATGGGCGACCTCCACGATCCCGCGCGCGGAGATCCGACCGGTGCCGCGCCAGGTCTGGGCACCAGCCTCACGCAGGGCGCGCACATGCGAGGCGTCGTCCGGCTCCGCGCTCTCGGCGGGCCGGTTGACCATGAAGTCGCGCCGACCCGACGCCCTTGCCCAGTCGTACGTCGCGGGATTGGCGGCGTGCTCGGCCGCGGCGTGCAGGAGGGCCTTCGAGGGTACGCAGCCAATGTGCGGGCAGCTTCCCCCGAACCAGCGCCGGTCGACGATGGCCACGGATGCGCCTCGAGCGAGTGCCGCGTTCGCGGCCGCTTCCCCGGCCGGACCGGCGCCGATGATCGCGAAGTCGACGGGTTGGTTGGTCATCGGCGCGGCGCTCCTTGCGTCGTCACGGGCGAAGATCGCGCTGCCGTCTAGCCTCGAAGGCCAGGACTGCCGCGGCGACAGAGACGTTCAGGCTGTCGGCGATGCCGTGCATTGGCAGCCGAACAGCCCCGATCTCGGATCCTTGCCAGTGCTCCGAGAGGCCGTCTGACTCACTTCCGAGGATGATCGCGAGCGGGCCCGTGAGATCCGACTGCGTGAAGTCGGTCGGTGCGTCGACACGGGCCGCGACCGCTCTGATGCCGCGTTCGGCCAACCATGCCTGCACCTCGGCTGCCGAACCGGCGGCGAGCGGCACCGTGAAGACCGTCCCGACGCTGGCGCGAACGACGTTTGGGTTGAACAGGTCGACGCCGCCGATAGCGATCACGGCGTCGACGCCACACGCGTCGGCCGTGCGCAGGATCGCGCCGAGATTGCCGGGCTTTTCGACGTCCTCGGTGATCAGGACCAGAGGAGCGGGTCCCGGACCGAGCCCCGCGATGGCTGTCGAGGGCACCTTGACCACCAGGACGATACCTTCCCGTCGGTTGCCGAATGCCAGTCGATCGTGTGCTCGCTCACTGACTTCGGCGGTAGGGACGCCCGTGGCCTTGAGCTCGCCGAGGACGGCCTCGATATCCGGTCCAGCGGCCAGCATCGGGCACACGAACGCGGTCTCGATGACGACGCCGGCCGCAACCGCTCGCCGGCATTCGCGCGCACCGTCGACAAGTGTCAGGCCGGTGCGGAGTCGCTCGGCCCGGTCGCGGAGCGCCAGGGCCGCCCGGATCCTCGGATTCTGGGGGCTCTCGATCACATCCACGGCACTATCATCGCGGGTCCAGGCGAAGCGGATCTGCGCGTGCCGTCGCGCCCAGACTGAGTCTGGACCCGGAGTCCGCAACGAGCTCCAACGGTCGCCCGTCGATCGGACCACCCTCCCGACCGAGCGCTTTCCCGAGCGTGGAGGCGAGCCGGGTCGAGTCCCAGCCCAGCGTGTGCGAA
>JBKKBB010000179.1:0-7836 GCA_046714395.1 Candidatus Limnocylindrales bacterium
CGGTCGGAAACACCCATCGGGCGCTCTGGAGCTGGCTGATTCGGCGAAGCCGCTGCACCCACGCCGTGTCGAGCAGATCGTCCTCAGCCTGATCCTCGGACGGCAGCCCGGCGATCGCGGATTCATCCGGGGCGAGACGCTTCGTCAGCTCCACGTACCCGTGGATCGGGTCGCTGATGAGGTTGACGGCCGAGAACGGGTGGCGCGTCATGGACGCGGCTCAGCCTTCATAGCGGGCGGCAGCCCGCTCCAACGTCGCCCGGATGTCCGCGCGGAGGGCGACCGGCTCCACGATCTCGACGTCGTCGCCCCAGGACAGGATCCACAGTCGAATCTCGATCGTGCCCGACACGGTGGCCCGCCACACCAGCGACCCGTCGGGCTGAGATTCGGTCCGCTGGCTCGGATGCCAGATCGTCTCGGCGACGCGTCCGGCGACGGCCGGCGCGAAGCGCAGCGTCACGGTCACCGCGGGCTGGTCCGCGATGATGTCCCAGGCTCCCCGGAGTAACCGTTCGACAGACCCTGCTTCGGGCGGCTCAAACGTCCTCGGCGTCACGGTAACCGAACGAATGCGTTCGATCTTGAAGGTCCGCAGCCCGGCCCGACGCTCATCGAATCCAATGAGATACAGCGCATGCGTCTGGGTGGACGGCTCGATCAGATACGGGTGAACTGCGGCCCGGCGCGAATCCGGGTTGCGCCCCTCGTAGCGGGCGGGATCGTAGGTGATTTCCACGATCCGCCGCTCCGCCCAGGCCTTGGTCAGGGCGTGGACGTGACCCACGAATTGCGGTGCCTGCGCAGCGCGCTGCAGGACGTCGAGCGAGCGTGCAACGTGCTCGGTGAGGGGTCCCGGCAGACCCTCGGACAGCTTTTCAAACGCAGACGCGAGGTCCGGGTCGTACTTGTCCGCATAGCGAACCATCAGGCGGGTGGCGAGGAAGACGGCCATCGCCTCGGATGCTGTCAGCTTGAGCGGGGGCAGGAACGACGCTTCGAGGATGCCCCAGCGCCCGCCTTCCGACCAGGTGGGGAGCTGGAGCTCGCCCTCGAGCGCGGTCAGGTCCCGATAGGCCGTGCGCTTCGAGATGCCGAGGCGGATTCCGATGTCCTCGGCCCGGATTCCTTCGGGATGCGCCTTGAGCAGGGTGGCGACGCGGGCGAGCCGCGCGACGCGATCGCGCTTGGCCGTGAATCCGCCCCCGTCCTCGAGCCCGGTCATGACACCTCCGCCCGGAGCATACCCGGGCGACCCGCCAGAAGTACCACCCGCACCGGGACTGTCGGGTCATCCCCGCGGCAGTCTTCCAGACCGAACATGACTGCACCGAACCGGACCGGGGACAGACCTCGATCGGACGGTGAACCCAGGGATCGTCGGGCTTTCATGGCAGATCTCGAGCAGGCCCACGCAACGCCGACACGCGAAACCTATCGCGCGCTGTTGCTGCGTGGTTTCAGCCCGGGGGAGGCCGCCAACCTGACTGCATTCCTGTCCGGCATCGACGTTGGTGTCGGCCGCGCCTGGCGACTCGCCGACGTGGATCGGTTGCTCTTTCTCCGCGAGCTCTGCCGATCAGGCCGGATCGGCGCAGACGATGGCCTCCAGCCCATGGAGACACTCGTCACGCACTGACCGGCCCCGACAGCGCTGACCATCGAATCCCGAACCGGGCGACTCCTCCTCCCCGGCTCGGCAGCTTCCCGAAGCGGCGCCCACCCTACCTGGGGCGCCGCTTTGGATTCGCGGCGGTTGAGTACCATCCGCGGATGGAACGACCGGTCATCAGCTTTCTCAGCGACTTCGGACCGGAATCCGCGCCGGCCATCTGTCGCGGGGTGATGCTCTCGATCGCGCGTGACGCTCAGATCGTCGACATCAGCCACAGCGTCGGCAAGTTCGCGATCCGCGACGGCGCCTACCTCCTGTGGTCGGCTGTGCCCTGGATGCCCGTCGGCATCCACGTGGCCGTGGTGGACCCGGGCGTCGGAACTGCGCGGCACGGCCTCGCCATCCAGACGGCCCGCGGCGACATCCTCATCGGGCCGGACAACGGCCTGCTGATGCCGGCAGCGGCGGCGCTCGGCGGGGCGGTCGAAGCTCGCCTCCTGGAGAACCGCGAGATGATGCTGCCGCGAACGACGTCCACGTTTCATGGCCGCGACATCTTTGCCCCGGTCGCGGGCCATCTCGCAGCCGGCCGGCCGTTCGCCTCGGTCGGTCCGGCCATCGCCATGGACGAACTCGTGGCCCTCGACTTTCCGGCGCCGATCGCGACCGACGGAACGCTCGAGACGACGGTCCTGTTCGTCGATTCCTTCGGCAACCTCCGACTCGCCGGCGCCCCCGCGGATCTTGAGGGCGCGATCGGTCCGTTGGATCCCGGCCGGCTGCTCACAGTCGAGTTTCCGGCCGTAGGCGGGCTGCCGGCCGTGACCGAGCAGATCCCCTGGTCCACGACGTTCGGGGATCGCCCCGTCGGCTCGACGCTCCTGTACGAGAACTCCTTCGGCCATCTCGCCATCGCCGAGAATCAAGGCAGTGCGGCGGCCCGCCTCGGGGTCGGCCAGGACCGGCCGGTTCGCGTGCGCCCGGCTAGAACGTGATGGCCCGCCCCGTGATCACTTTCGCGACGGACTTCGGTCCGGCCGCCCCGGCCGTCTGTCGAGGTGTGATGTACCGGATCGCGCCGGACGCGCTGATCATTGACATCAGCCACCAGATCCCGAGGTTCTCGATTCGGGACGGCGCGGCCACGCTGGTCTTTGCCCTGCCCCATATGCCGATGGGCGTGCACCTGGCGGTGGTTGATCCGGGCGTCGGCACGGAGCGACTGGGCGTCGCGCTGCAGGTCGCCCGCGGCGACCTGCTCGTCGGGCCGGACAACGGTCTGCTCATGGCCGCCGCGGACCGGCTCGGCGGCGTTGTGCGGGCGCACGCCCTCGAGAACCGGGAATTGATGTTGCCGGTCGTGACCAGCAGCTTCCACGGGCGAGACATCTTCGCGCCGATGGCCGCGCACCTGGCCACGGGCACGCCGCTCGACGAGGTCGGACCCGCGATCGACCCAGGGGCGCTGATCCGCCTCGAGGCACCCCGGCCCAGGATCCTCGACGGCTCCCTCCACACCGAGGTCGTCCACGTGATGATCTATGGCAACGTCACGTTCGGGGCAACGACCGCGGACCTTGCGGCGGCCCTCGGCCCGCTCAAGCCCGGACGACCCATCGTCCTCGAGTTAGCGGCCCACCGGGGCGCGCCGGCAGTGACCGAATCGACCGTCTGGGAGCAGACCTTTGGTCGGGTTCCGCTCGGGTCATCCTTGCTGATGGAGGACTCCGAAGGCCAGGTCTCGCTGGCCGACAACCAGGGCAACGTCGCCGAACGGCTCAGCCTCTCCGTGGACCGGCCGGTCCTGATTCGCCCGGGCTGATCCGGGACCGCGAGCCATCGTGACGGAGCCGCTCGTCCGGATCGACGGTCTCACCTTCCGCTATCGGCGGGCGACCGAGCCGGCCTTGCGCGACATCAACCTCATCGTCGAACCGGGTGAGGTGCTGCTCGTCGCTGGACCGTCCGGATGCGGCAAGAGCACGCTGATCCGGTCGATCAATGGTCTGATCCCGCACGCCTACTCGGGGGAGTTGAACGGATCGGTCCGGATTGACGGCCGGCCCACAACCGAACTGCGCCTGCGCGACCTCGCCGCGGTCATCGGTACCGTCCTCCAGGATCCGGCCAAGCAGATCGTCGGGGCGACCGTGGAGGCAGAGCTGGCGTTCGGCCCGGAGAATCTGGGCACCGACCGGCGCGAGATCCGGCGGCGGATCGCCGACGTCGCGGAGCGCGCCGGCATCGGGAACCTGCTCGGTCGCGAGACCGCGGCGCTCTCCGGCGGCGAGCGGCAGCTCCTCGCGATGGGCGGGATCCTCATGCTCCAGCCTCGCCTGTATGTCGTGGATGAGCCGCTCGCGAACCTCGATCCCGTGAGCGCTGCCCGCTTGCTGGGAATCCTCAGAGCACTCGCGGACGAGGGCCACGCCATCGTCATCGTGGAGCACCGTGTCGAGGAGGCCCTCGACCTGCGCCCCGATCGGGTGCTCTACCTCGAGGACGGCCGGACCAGATATCTCGGCGACATCGCCGGTTTTCTCAAGGTTGCCGATCCGGATGCGGTAAAACTGCCGTTCAGCGCCGTGCTCGAACGTATCCGAGCCGAGCCGCGCCTCGGTCGAGCGCCCGACGGCACGGACCGGCCGCCACGCACCCACGATGTCGCCCCAGAGCCGGCCGCGCCGCCGCGCCTGGAGTTCGAAGGCGTTCGCGCGGGCTACGGCGATCGCGAGATCCTCCACGGTATTGATGCCCGGTTAGGCCGACGGGAGATCGTGGCCGTGCTCGGGCCCAATGGATCCGGCAAGACGACGCTCTATCGAGCGGCCATGCGGCTGCTGAAGACAACCGCCGGGTCCATCCGCGTCGACGGCGACCCGATCACGAATCGCACCGTGGCCCAGCTCGCCTCCACGTTCGGCTACGTCTTCCAGAGCCCCAGCCAGATGCTGTTTGCGCGAACCGTCCGCGAGGAGCTCATGTTCGGTCCGCGGAATCTCGGCCGGGATCCCGCCACCTTCGATGGCATCGTTGCCGAGGCCCTCAGACGGACCTCGCTCGACCAGCTGGAGGACATCCTGGATCGACCCCCGCTCACCCTGTCGTTCGGGCAGCAGAAGCGCCTCGCGCTGGCCATCGCGTTGACCCTCGAGCCCCCAACCCTGATCCTCGATGAGCCCTCGGCGGGGCAGGATCACCGGACCGCGAGGCGGTTCATGCGAGAAGTCGTGGCGATCCCGGGCCTCGAATCGATTTTTCTCGTTACCCACGATGTAGACCTTGCATTGACGCATTCAGACCGTATCCTGCTATTCAGAGACGGTCAGGTCGTCGCAGACGGCCCGCCCGCGCTCGTGGTCGAGGACGTCGATCGCTGGATCGCGTGCAACCTGCGCCCGACATCGCTGATGCAGGCCAATGCCCGTTGGCCTGACCGCGATGGTGGGTTCCTCGACGCCGAGACACTCGCCGGCCGTGTGCTGGCTGAGGCAGGCCACGGCAAATTTCCGGAGGAAGGAGGAGCAACCGTCGGCGCTCGCTGACTGTTCGTCACCGTAACCCTGAGATCATCCAAGGAGGGATCGGATGTCCTCGATGTCAATGCCGCGCTCCATGTGGGGCGTCGATTCTCGCGTGATCGTGTACGCCGCCATCGGTGCGGCGCTGTATGGCGTGCTCGCCTTGTTCAGCTTTGTCATCCCCGGCTCGAACAACGTGTCTGTTCGTCCGGCCTTCGCGATCGTTCCGTTCTTCGGCTTCGCGTTCGGCCCGGTCGTGGGCCTGTTCACGGGCCTCGTGGGCAACGCGATCGTTGATCAGTTGAGTGGCTACGGCCTCCTCACCGCCTGGAACTGGCACATCGCCAATGGCCTTGTGGGCCTGATCGCCGGCGTTCTGGCGGCCGGTTCTCTGGCGAAAATGGGCGGCAAGATCGTCGGCCCGGCCATCGTCACGGCCGTCGCCGTCGCGGTCGGCATGCTGTTCGTCTTCTCGGACATCGTCGTCTTCGGCAACGACTTCAACACCGCCCTGACGGGGAGCTACCTCTGGGTGCTCGTGCCCAATCTCATCGCCGGCGTGATTCTCGTGCCCATCCTCGTGATGGCCTGGGAGCCGTTGAAGGAATCGCTCGGCCGGTGACGGTCCGGTGATGCTGTCGGCGAGGTGATTGCCACCCCGCGTTACCTGGGCCGAGGGTCGTGGCTGGCGCGCCGCGACCCTCGCGTCCCGCTCGTGGTCGGCGTGCTTGCCGCGGCCACGGTGATCCAGCTCTGGGATATCCGCGTTGTGGCCGTACTGTTTGTCGTCGCCCAGATCTACTACCGCAGCGCAGGGATCCCGTTCCGCCTGGTCCGCAGGCAGTGGGCTTTCGCGATCGCGTTCGTGTCCATCCTCGTGCTCGTCAACACGATCCTGACCGGCGGCGAGATCGGGAACTTCGACCGCTCGGACCTTCATACGTTGTTCTACCTGCCGCTGCTGGGAACGCCGATCTCGGCAGAATCGCTCAGCTACGGTGCAACGCAGCTAGCGCGCTTCCTGACCTTCATCACAATCGGCTTCCCGATCGCGTACGCGATCGCCCCGAGCGACCTCGGGCCGGCCCTGGCCAGGTTGCGGATCCCCGAGAAGTTCGCTTTCGCCGTCGACCTCACCTACCGGTTCATCCCGTCGCTGGCCAGCGATCTTCAGGAGACGATCGATGCCCAGCGTGTGCGCGGGTATGAGTGGGACAAGGGCAAGGGCGGGCCGATCGCCAGGGTCCGTCAGACCGTGCCGCTGATCATTCCCCTGACCATGAACGCGATCGTGGGAGCTGAAGACACCATCGATGCGATGGACCTGCGGGGATTCGGCACCGGCAAGCGGAGCTGGCTTCGAGAGCTTCGCTACGACGGGGCGGACCGTGCCGCGCTGGTCGTGTCCGTGACGATCCTCGTCGCGATCACCGTCGCATCCTTCGCGGGACTGACGAAGCTGTGGGTCTTTCCGCCGCTCCTGACGCTCGCCGGCGGATAATGGCCGAGGACGCGGTTGCCACGTCCTGGGCGGCCTTCGCCGCCGCGACGGGGACGGTCGGCCCGCGTTCCGCGTGTGGGTTTGTCTAGCGGCCCATCATCGTCGAGAGGGTGACCGGCGTGAGCCCGCGCGACTCGAGGCCGGTCACCATGCCCGGGAGTGCCGCGAGCGTGTTCCAGCCACCGAGATGCATGAGGACGATCGAGCCGCCCTGGGCCTTCGAGAGCACCTTCGTGACGATCCCGTCGGCCGTGGGCCCGCCGTCGGCGGCGTTCCTCCAGTCGATCGTGTCGATGTCCCACATGATCACGTCGGACCAGCCGGCTGCCCCGACACCAGCGCGAACGCCGTAGGTCCACGCACCGAAGGGCGGGCGGAAGTACGGCTTCGTGGTCATCCCGATCAAGCCCTGGATCGCCGTCTCGCTCGAGGTCAGCTGCTGGGCCATCTGCGCTGCGGTCAGGGTCGTGAAGTCCGGGTGATCCCACGAGTGATTGGCCATCTCGAACAGGTCCGGCCGTGTGGCTGCCAGCTGCAACGCGGCCATTCCCTGTTCGGTGGTGGTGCCGGCCTTCCCGGTCGGAAAGAGGGTAGCGTGGACTTCGTGGTCGATCAGCCACTGGATGATGTCCGCCGCCGGATCGAGTCGGCCGCCCATGTCGAACGTGAGGGCAATGTGGTTCGTGCCGCGCGGGCCGCTGCTGAGCACCGTTGCCGGGCCGCCCGCGGTCGCTGCACCCGCGGGCGTGGCGCCCGGTGTGATCGTCGGGGCGGCGGTCGGGCCGCCCCGGCTCGGTGCCGGACGACTCGCGTCGTCTACGACTGCGCCCAGGATCATGACCAGGGTCCAGCCCGGCTCGATGTGGTTCGGATCGTAGGCCTCGGATTCGGGATCGAGCGACGGATAGGTTCCCCGGTTCCACCAGGCCAGGCTCCTCGGCGTCGTGCTGAAGGCGCGGGCGATCGAAGAGAGCGTGTCCGATGCCCTGACCACGTACGAGGTAAAGGTCGGGCCCAGCGTCGGAGTTGGCCGCACGAAGGTGGGACTGGGCCATACGGCGGGGGACGATGTCGGCCCGGAGCTCGCTGATGGGCAGGCGGAAGCGGTGCCCGATAGACCACAGGTGGCCACAGGTGTGCTCGATGGTCGGAGCGACAACCCGGGGAGGATCAGGATCGCCGCAAGGAGCGCGACGACC
>JBKKBB010000180.1:0-3249 GCA_046714395.1 Candidatus Limnocylindrales bacterium
CTGGCGGAGCGGGAAGCCCATCACCCGGCGCTGCTGACCGAGTGGGGCAGCACGACGGTCACCTGGTGGACGCACAAGATCAAGGGCCTGCACCGCAACGACTTCATCATGGCCGCCAAGACGGACGATCTGTATCAGCCCTGAGCCTGCTCGCCCGATCCGCAGGCGTGCCACCCCCCGAGCACCAGAACGCCCGGAGGAACCGCCGGTTCTCCACCCGACTCCGCTGATGTTGCCATCGGCCTCGTCGACTGTGAGCCTCCTGATGCCCCTCCGGACGAGACAACGGTACACCCGGGCTGGGGCGTTGTGAGGCAAATGACCTAGCCGATGGCAGGCGGAGCGGCAATGTCCGCGAGAGTCCCCGCGCGATGTTGCCATCGTGGCGGAGAGATCGCTGGAGTCGGGCTCGCTGAGGCGGCGTCCTCACACCGCCGGCGCTATCAGCCCAGTACGTCGAGCAGCTCCGAGACGAGTGGTCGCATCCAGGTCGCATAGACCGCCGGCCAGCTGAGCTGCGTGCGCGTCCGCACCGCCAGTTGGTGCATCGCGTCGCCTGCGAGTCGCTCCTCCACGAGACGGGCGACCTCGCTTGGCGCCGCTCCGAGATCGAAGAACGTCGCGCCCGTCGGAGCGATCTCGCGAAGCGCGGGGATGTCCGCGCAGACGATCGGTAGCCGCGCGATCGCCGCCTCGAGGATGGTCAGGCCGAATCCCTCGTTGTGGCTCGGCAGGAAGAGGACGTCGCTGTAGCGGTAGAAGTCGCGCACGACGGCTGCCGCCTCGCGACCGCCCACGTAGTCGGATAGGAATATTGTCGAGCCCGTGACGGCCAGCAACTCAGCGAGGTCGCGCAGGCGTTCGCGATAGGCGCGGGACCCAGGATCGTGCGGGTCCAGTGCGCCCGTGATCACCAGCCGCGTCGCGGGTCCTGCGACTTGCAGCTCGGCGATGACGTGGAGCGCGAACTCGAGGTTCTTGCGCGGCGTCATCCGCGACGGGGTGAACAGGATCGGACCCGAGCCCTGGAGATCGTGGTCGTCTATGAGGCGCCGCGTGGTCGAGTGGAGCCGCAAGTTGTCGGCAATGTGTATCCCGTTCGGGATGACCCGGATGGCCCCGCGCACCAGTCCGGAGACGCGGGCGAGATCGCTGCGACGTGTCTCGGATACGGCGACCCACGTTGCGCCCGGCCATGGGCCCCGAACGAGATCCCACGGCCATCCGGGATGGAAATCGCCGACATAGGACGGCATCGCGGCGGCGACGTCATGGGTCCAGGCCACCACCACGGGAGCTCCGGGTTTCGCGGAGATCTCATGAAGCGCTGCGGTGAGAGGCAGATTGAAATGGAGCGAGCCGACGTTGTGAACGATCAGCAGGTCCACATCGCGGACGGCGGCGGCGAGGTCTCGAGCCAGCTCGCCGGTGAGGCGCTGGAAGTCGGGCGGTGTGCAACCCGACGCGAGCGCCCGGCGGATGCCGACGACCCTCGCATGGCGTGAGTCGGCCAGCGGGATCCGGACCAGCTCCACCCGCGGGTCAGTCGGTCGACCGCGGCCGACGATGATGCGGACGTCGTGGCCGGCGTCGGCAAACAGACGGGCGTGCGCATCGAGGACCGTTTCAACGCCACCGACAGCCGGGGGAGCCGAGTAGTGCAGAAGAGCGATCCGCCACGCCACGAGGTCAACCGGCCGCGCCGAAGCAGTCGACGATGAGGTCCGTCAGGTGTCGCTCGAGGACGGTGAACGAGAAGTGCGTCCGGCCCACCTCGTAGTTAGTGGCGGCCCACCTCGCGGCCTCGGCTCGATCGTCGAGCAGGCGTCGGGCCTGCTCGAGGGCGCCTCCGTTGATGAACTCGTCGAACCAGACGACGCGGAAGCCGCGCGGTCGCAGGTCGACCTCGTAGGTCGAGTAGTTGTTGACGAGGATCGGCCGGCGGTGAAAGACCGCCTCGAGGAACGCGTTTCCGAAGCCCTCGAACTGGGATGGGTAGGTCACGAAGTCCGCGGCCTCGTACAGCTCGTCGAGGGTGTACCTGCGCCCCCCGGCCGGGCTCGGCTCACCGCTCTCGGCGACGAGATCGGCTGCCAGCACGAGCTTGACGCCAAGGAGGTCGGCGTATTCGCGGATCCGCTGCTTGTACGCACTTCCCTCGTCACCCGCGGCATGAGAGATAACGAGTCGGGCCGGCCGGTCCAGCCGACGAGTGAACTCTATCGCGTGCTCGATCCCCTTGCGTGCGACGATCCGCGTCGGCTGCAGGAGGAGCAACTCCCCAGCTTCGAGGCCGAGGTCAGAGCGGGCGGCGGCGATCACCTCGGTCGACACCGGCGCCGGGGGTCGATCGAAGTCCATGGTGTTCGGGATGACGCGCGCCGTCACACCCCGACGGGAGGCCAGCTCCAGCGCCTGGATCGAGTTGATGACAACGTGCCTGATCGGTGCGTGCACCGGCGGGAAAGCCGCGGCGATGATGTCGGCGACGCCGTTGACCAGGAACCTTTGCCGCTCCCAGGGGAGGTCGTGATGGTGGCCGATGGTCGGGATGCCCGTTTCCGCGATGAACTCCGATATCGCCAGCCCCAGGGGCAGGTTCAGCGGGATGGCGGAGGCGTTCTCGATGATGAGCAGGTCGAGCTGGAACTTCCGGGTGAAGGCATAAAGCTCGGCCTTCAGAATGCGCTGGAGTTCCTGGATCCTGGACGATATCGCGGCCGGTCGGACGACGACTGTGAGCCCGTGAGCCGCAGCGAATTCGGGGGCGACGCCGTGCGATGCGAAGACGGCTCGATTGATCGCAACGATAGCCGGGTGCCCGAAGAATGCCTCCGGGACAACATGCGACACGGCGGTTGGTCGGTCGGAGACTCCGCAGAAGTAGAAGGCTCGATGACCGAGACGCTCCATGACCGTGGCCCACTTGGCGGTCTCGAGAGAGACGCCGTCGGTGCCCGCGAATCGGGTCGACACGAACCCGACCCGGCGTCCTTCCATCGCGACCATCGCTCCTCCCTCCAGAACGCGAGAAGCATGCCACTAATGAAGTCCGGGCCGAGTCGCGTACGCGTGGTCGGATGGCCTGCCTTGAAGGGGCGGTCGTGCAGGCTCCCGCTGCTCAGCGCGCAGGACCGGAACGTGCCCGAGCGGCAGCGCACGCTGCGGCAGACAATCGACTGGAGCTACGAGCTGCTCGATGAACCTGAACGGCGGATGTTCGCGCGCCTGTCGGTGTTCGCCGGCGGG
>JBKKBB010000181.1:0-6957 GCA_046714395.1 Candidatus Limnocylindrales bacterium
GAGATCCCCAGATCCATCAGATTCCTCGATCGGGGCGTGGGTTTCGTGCGTGGCCGCTGCCACGGCCTCCGCTCGTGGGGTGCTCGGGCGGGCTCGACCCCCGCCCGAACCCGGATAGTGCTCCCCGGAGGAGCATTGGCCAGGACGTGGGGCCGACCCGTGTCCAGCACAGACCCTGGGATGCTCACCCTTGAGTGGACCGGGCTGGCCGGAACCGCCTTTGCGTGGGAGACTGATTCCGTCACCCGGCACGCCGACCGCGGTCCGGGTTTAGCTGATCCAGCAGCAGTGGAGGGACCCTCCCAGATGATTGTTGAGTTCAAGGAATTCCTGCTCAAGACGAGCGCTCTGGCCCTCGCCATCGGCGTGATCATCGGCGTCGCGCTCGGCGGCGTCGTCAACTCGCTGGTCAACGACGTCATCATGCCGCCGATCGGGAAGCTCCTCGGAAATGTCGACTTCAGTGAGCTCAAGATCGTCCTGACCGCGGCGGTCGGCGGCGATCCGGCGACCGAGGTCGCCATCCGCTGGGGCGCGTTCATCAATTCGGTCATCGCGTTCGTGATCATCGCCGTCGTGGTCTGGCGCATCTCCAAGATGTTCATCAAGGAGGCCCCTGAAGCCCCGGCCGCGCCGAGCAAGACCTGCCCGTTCTGCAGGCAGTCCAACGCGGTCGACGCGACGAAGTGCATGCACTGCGCGAGCGCGATCTGATCGTGGAGCTCGGGCTCGGTCTAACGGCCCGCCCGAAACGGCGGGCCGTTTTCATGCCCGGCGCGATGGCGGGCCGTCGGCAGCGGCAGTGGGCCGTCGGCAAGACGGGGCCCCCGACCCGCCCTTGACCCGACGCGTGATGCCCCCATCATCAAAGTCGGGGCTCCAGCAGGATTTGCGGGCGCTTGGGCGATCCTGGGTGGTCGGTCGCGGCGATCCTCGCTGAGCACGCGGCGCGGTGCTCTTGGGTTCCCGAGGCGCCGGCCGGGGCGTCGCGGTAAGGCTTGTCGGGCCGCTACTGCCGAGAATGCTGCTCCCAGCATCACGCTGAGGGTCAACGACGGTCCACCGGACTGTCCGAACGCGCCCGCACGCGCCCGCGCCGGCTCGGGCCGATCAAGCGCCGAGCGACTCCGCCGCGCGCGGGTAGGAACCGAGGATCCGGACCATCGTGCTTGCCGCGCGAAGGTCATCCATCGCCGCGGCACAGGCGGGTTCGCCAGCATCCGCGTCGATATCGGCCCAGAACACGTATTCCCAGGCCGCCGTGCGGCTCGGACGGGATTCGAGGGACGACAGGTTGACTCCGCGGGAGGCGAATGCCTGGAGCGCGCGGAGCAGGGTTCCGGGCTCGTTCCGAACCGCGAATGCGAGCGTGGTGCGGCGCGCCGCGGCCGGCCCCGGCCCGGGAGCAGCTGTCGCCGGATCGGTCGCCGGATCGCCGTCCGGTCTCGCCACCACGAAGAAGCGCGTCCGATTGTCGGAAGCCCCCTGGATCCCGTCGGCCAGCACTTCCAGCCCGAACAGCGCGGCGGCCCGGGGCGACAGGACGGCCGCGGCGCCCAGCTCCCCGGTGTCGCGGATGATCTTGCCAGCCCCGGCCGTGTTGTAGGTGGTCAGCGTGGTCCACGCGCGCGTGCGCAGGAAGGCTTCGGCCTGACCGAGCGCCTGCACGTGGGAGTAGACGCGGACGATGTCGTCGAGCGACTGGCCCGCCAGCGCGGCGAGGCACAGACGAACCGGGACGACGACCTCCCCGACCACGGCGAGCTCGTGTTCGAGGAGCAGGTCATACGTCTCACGCACCGTTCCGTTGAGCAGGTTCTCGATCGGCAGAAGGCCGGCTGCGGCCGAGCCGTCCGAGACGGCCACAAACACGTCCCGAAAGCTGCCCACGGCCCGCCGCGGCACGTCCCCATACGCGGCCACGACGGCATCCTCGGCGAACGCGCCGGGTTCGCCGGCATAGGCGACCGGACCGGCCGGAGCGACCAGGAAGGGGCGCGCGCTCGTCACCGCCGAATCGCTGCTACTGCTCGAACCAGGAGGTCGTGTCGTGATGCGCCTCGTCCCGATCGAACTCGGCGCGCTTGCCGGTTGTGCCACCCTGGCCAGCCGCCCCGACGGCGCGGCGGCCCTCACCCGCCTCATCGGCCGCACCGGCCCAGTGCGCTTCCTCGAGCATGGCATTGAGCGCCTCGACGTAGGCCTCGATGGACGCTGCGATGATGTTCGTGCCGCTCGATGTGCCGTCGTACTCCCCTGCCCCGCGCGCACCGGCGGATTCGGGCGGACGGATCCGCACGCTCACAACCCCTTCCGCGTCGGGTCCCTCGGCCACGGCATGGACGTCATAGGCAACCAGCCGGGGGTGCCCATGGAGCACTTCCGCCAGCGCCTTGTCGACCGCGCCGAAGAGCGCATCGACCGCGCCGTTACCCTGCGACGAGGCCTGCCAGTGGTGATCGCCGGCCTCGATCACCACGGCGCCGCGGCTCTGGGCGTTGCTGCCGGACGTGACCGTCCAGCGGGCCAGGTGGAGCGCTTCCTGCTGGGACATCGGATTACCTCGCGGGGGTGACCGTGGTGAAGTGTCGCTCGTCCCGGCGGCGAAGCTCGGCGCCGGACTTCCAGATTGCGTACTCGAGACTGTCGGCCAGCGCGATCGCCGAGGCGGCGATGATGTTGGTGTCGGAGCCCATGGTGGACCATTCGCGGGCACCGTCCGCGGACTCGATGGTCACGCGCGTGCGCGCGCCCGTGGCCGCGTTCGAATCGAGGATCCGAACCTTGTAGTCGTACAGGTGGACGGTGTCGAGAACAGGGTAGAACGCTCGGAGGGCCTTGCGGAGGGCGGCGTCCAGGGCGTTGACCGGACCGTTGCCTTCGGCAGCGGTGTGCAGGGTCTCCCCGTCCACCTCGACCTTGACGGTCGCCTCCGCGCGCAGATCGCGCCCGTCGCGTTTTTCCACCAGGCACGTGTAGTCGAGGATTCGGAAGGGCGGGGCGTAATCGGCCGCCTGGCGGCGGATCAGCAGCTCGAAAGACGCCTCGGCGCCCTCGAAGGACAGGCCCTCGTGCTCGAGGCGCTTGATCAGCACCGAGAGCACCTTTGGATCGACACCCTCCAGGCCGTGACCGAGCTGGGCCGCCCGGATCGAGGTGTTGGCCTTGCCCCCGAGCTCGGACACCACGAGCCGGCCCTCGTTGCCGACGGCACGCGGGTCAATGTGCTGGTAGGAGCGCTCGACCTTGGCCACGGCGGCGCCATGGACCCCACCCTTGTGGGCAAACGCAGATCGGCCGACGTACGGCTGCCAGTCGTTCGGGGCGAGATTGGCGATCTCCGCCACGGACCGGGACAGGTCGGTCAACTGCCCGATGGCCCCGCCGCCCGGCGGCACCAGCGAAAGGTCCGTCTTGAGGGCGAGGTTGGCGAGGATGCTGACCATGTTCGCGTTGCCGCAGCGCTCGCCGTAGCCGTTGATCGTGGCCTGGACGTGGCGCACGCCGGCCTCGACGGCCGCGATCGAGTTGGCGACGGCCATGTCGGCGTCATTGTGGGTATGGATGCCCCAGGTCACGACCGGCGCGTCATGGTCTGCCGCCAGCGCACGTTGCGTCGCGTTGATGACCTCGAGCAGGCGCCCGGTCAGGGTTCCACCGTTCGTATCGCACAGGACGAGCGTCCGCGCCCCCGCCTCACGGGCCGCCCGGAGGGTGGCCAGCGCGTAGTCCGCATCGGCCGCGTACCCGTCGAAGAAGTGCTCGGCGTCGTAGACGATCTCGCGTCCGTGTTCGACGATGAACCGAACGCTGTCCGCGACCATGTCCAGGTTTTCCGCCGCCGTCGCGCCGAGGACCTCGGTCACGTGGAGGAGCCAGCTCTTCCCGAAGAGCGTGACGACCGGCGTCTCCGCCCGGACCAGCTCCTGGAGGTTGGAGTCCTCCTGGGCGGTGCTCGAACGGTGGCGCGTGGATCCAAACGCGGCGAGCTTCGCGGTCTGCCAGGTCATCGTCCGGGCCTGGCGGAAGAACTCGACGTCCTTGGGGTTCGAGCCCGGCCAGCCGCCCTCGATGTAGGGCATGCCGAATTCGTCCAGCATCCGGGCCACGCGGAGCTTGTCCGCGAGCGAGAGTGTGACGTTCTCGCCCTGGGTGCCGTCGCGAAGAGTGGTGTCGTAGAGGATGACCGGGCTATCCGTCCCGGTTGGTTGCTGCATCAGAGAGGACTCCTGGGAGATCGAAGGGTGCTGGATCGGGAGGTTCAGGCGGATCTGGCGGCGACCGGCGTCGGTGCCGCCCGCCGAATGGAGATCCGTTCGATCACCGCGTCGGCCATGCCGATGGTGCCCACGTGGCGCAGCCCATCGCCGTCTTCCGGCGACGAGCCCGGACGCAGCAGGTCTCGCGTCCGGTAGCCGTCGTCGAGCGTCCGACCGACCGCGTCCTCGATGTTGAGCGCGGCGGCGTCCATCCCGAGCGACCAGCGCAGGAGCATCGCCGCCGAGAGGATCGTGCCGATGGGATTCGCGAGATCCCGTCCGGCAATGTCCGGCGCCGATCCGTGAATCGGCTCATAGAGACCAAACCGGCCGTGCTCCGTCCGGCGATCCCCGAGTGACGCCGAGGGCAGCATCCCGAGGCTCCCGGCGAGGACCGCTGCCTCGTCGGAGAGGATGTCGCCGAACAGGTTCTCGGTCACCAGAACGTCGAAGGCGGCGGGCTGGCGGACGAGCAACATCGCGCACGAATCGACGAGCTGATGCGCCGCGCTGACGGTCGGAAAGTTGGGCCGCTCCTCATCCACGACCTTGCGCCACAGGCGCGACGTGGCGAGGACGTTGGCCTTGTCCACGCTGGTCAGTTTCCCGCTTCGCCCCGCGGCGAGCTCGAACGCGAGACGCACGACGCGCCGGATCTCCGCCTCGGTGTACCAGAGCGTGTCCACGGCGACGCGGCCGTCGTCCGTCCGTCGCTCCTCGGATGGCCGCCCGAAGTACAGGCCGGAGGTCAACTCGCGAACGATCAGGAGATCGACGCCCTCGAGCAGCTCGGGGCGCAGGGGCGACGAGGGCACCAGGGCGGGGTGCACGCGAACGGGACGCAGGTTGGCGAACAGCTGGAGACCGCCCCGCAACGCGAACAGCGCCTGTTCCGGGCGGACGGTGGCGTTCGGGTCGTCCCAGCGCGGTCCACCGAGCGCGCCGAGCAGGATCGCGTCGGCGTTCTCGGCCATCGCCAGATCCTCGGGTCGAATGGCCGTTCCGTGGGCATCGATGGCGGCACCGCCGGCGAGAATCTCGGTCCAGTCCACGCTGAAACCGGCGGCTGCACCGGTCGCGTCGACAACCCGTCGCGCGGCCGCGATCACCTCCGGCCCGACGCCGTCGCCGGGTACGGTGACGATCCGAAACGCCGCGTTCGGATCGGTCACGGCAGCTCCTCGACGGTCCGCTGCACCACGAACGCGGGCGAGGCCGGGCCGATCTCCGCGCCGTGGAGCTTGTTGACCGCCACGAGGTAGGCCTCGATCGAGGCCTCGATGATGTTGGTGGACAACCCGTGCCCGGACACGACCAGGGCGCCCGGCCCTTCATCGGTCGAACGGCGGCAGCGCACGAGCACCCGGCCCTGGGCGTCCTCGCCACCGGACACGGCCTTGATCTCGTAGCTCTCCAGGACCGGATGCCAGCCAAAGACGGGCGCGACGGCCGCGTCCACCGCCTCGTACAGGGCGTCCACGGGGCCGTTCCCGATGGCCGCGTGCGCGCGATCCTCGCCCGCGATCGACAGCGAGACCATTCCGGTGGCCTTGCCCTGGTGCGACGAGGTCACGTTCCAGCCCTCGAGCCGGACCGACTGGGGCACCTCGGTCACCCGCTGGTCGACGAGGGCCTGCAGGTCCGCGTCGGTGACTTCCTTCTTGGAATCCGCGAGGGCGATCGCCTGGGCGTAGATCACGTCGAGCGCCTCGCCCTCGATCTCGTGCCCGAGCTCGCGGAGCTTGCCCTGCAGGCCGCGCCGCCCGGACAGCTTGCCGATCGTCAGCTGGCTGCCGGTCAGCCCCACGGACTGGGGGGTCATGATCTCGTAGGTCAGCGGGTTCTTGATCACCCCGTCCTGGTGGATCCCGGACTCGTGCGCGAACGCATTCCCGCCCACGATCGCCTTGTTCGGCTGGACGGCGAATCCGGTCAGATAGCTGACCAGGCGCGACGCCGCGGTCAGGTGCTCCGTGGCGACGCCGCTGCCGAGGTCGGGGAACTGGGTGGGTCGCGTCCGGAGGGCCATGACGACCTCCTCGAGTGACGCGTTGCCGGCGCGCTCGCCGAGCCCGTTGATGGTCACTTCCACCTGGCGCGCGCCGGCCTGGACAGCCGCGAGCGTGTTCGCCGTGGCGAGCCCGAGGTCGTTGTGGCAATGGACGCTGACCGTGGCCTGGCTGCCGACCAGCTTCACCGCGCGCTCGACGAGGACGCCGAACTCGCTCGGAATCGCATAGCCGACCGTATCGGGGATGTTGATGGTGGATGCGCCCGCCTCGACGACGGCCTCGTAGACCTGCATCAGGAAGTCGTAGTCGGTCCGGGACGCGTCCTCGGCCGAGAACTCGATCTCGGCGTCGCGCCCGAGCTGCTGGCGACCGTAGCGGACCCACTTCACGGCATCGGCGAGGGCCTGCTCGCGGCTCATCCGGAGCTTGTGCTTGAGATGGATGTCGCTCGTGGCGATGAACACGTGGAGATGCGGCCGCTCGGCAACCCCGATTGCCTCGATCGCCCGCTGCGGGTCGCCGTCCCGGCAGCGCGCCAGCGCGGCCACCGCGATCCCGCCCCTGGTCTCCTGGGCAATCCGCCGAACCGCCTCGAAATCGCCCGGGGACGCGGCCGGGAAGCCGGCCTCGATGACATCGACCTTGAGCCGCGCGAGCTGGCGAGCGACCTCAAGTTTCTCCGCCGC
>JBKKBB010000182.1:0-10371 GCA_046714395.1 Candidatus Limnocylindrales bacterium
TCGACCCGCGTTGATGGTGCCAAGGATCGTCGCGACGATGCTGATGACCAGCGACCCGAGGAGCGCTCCCACGAACGAGTCCGAGGTGAACGCGGGCGGGAAGCCACCGATCTTGAAGCCCAGGCCGAGTTGGGTGGAGACGAGCGCGACAAGGAGGAGGAGGACGGCGTTCAGCACGAACGCGAACAGCCCCATGGTCATGAGCGTGATCGGGAAGGACAGCATCTTGAGCAGCGGCTTGAGGTAGCTGTTCACGAGCGCCAGGATGAGCGCAACCGCGAGCAGCTTCCACCAGTCGGGTCCGAAGGCGAAGCTGATCTGCGGGACGAGCTGGATGGCGGCGTACACACCGGCCGAATTGATCAGCACCTTGACGAGCAAATCGATCATGGCTTGCCTCCGGAACGCGGATGGCCGACCGTTGCCGGCGCGATGGCCTCGATCATGGCAGATGCACCCAAGGCCGTCGCCGTCACGCCGGCAGGATCAGGCCCGTTCGAGCGACGCGGTCAGCCGAGCCTTGACGGCCGGCCACCCCTCGGCGATCACGCTGTAGAAGGCGGAGTCGCGCAACGGGCCGTTCGGCATGATCATGTGGTTTCGGAAGATCCCCTCGAAGGTCGAGCCGATCCCGAGCAGGGCACGGCGCGACTTCTCATTTCGGGCATCCGTCTTGAATTCCACCCGGTTGGCCCCGAGATCCTCGAAGGCATGGGCGAGCTGGAGCAGCTTGGCCTCTCGATTCGCGCCGGTGCGCTGGAACGCCGTGCCTACCCAGGTCCAGCCGATTTCGAGGCGCCGATGCTCCGGGACGACGGACATGAAACGAGTGCTGCCGATCGCACGTCCGGTGGCGAGGTCGATCGTGGCGAACGGCACGTCGACGCCGGCATCCGCATTCGCGAGCGCGCCACGGAGCCAGGCCTCAATCCCGGCCCGATCTTCCGGGCGAGCGATCGACAGCGCCCAGATCTGCGGATCCAGACCTACTCCAACAAGATCGTCGAGATGGCCCAGTGACAACGGTTCGAGACGAACCCGTCGGCCGGTCAGGGTGACCGGGCGCACCCACGGGGTCGGTGCAGCGCTGCGGATCGGACCGGCCACTGTTTCCTCCATTCCGTTCAGGCGCGTGTGGAAGTCACACCTTCGATGGCCCGGCGGAGATGCTCGATGGCTGCCGGGTCGAACTCGTAGGTCCACGGGCGAACCCGCTCGGGAAACTTGAGGTTCGTGTCCAGGCCGAGCGCGAGGGCTTCCCTGGACATCAGGATCAAATCCGCCGTTTCGGCAAGTTTGGAGAGGCCGTCAGGATCGCCGATAAGCACGGGGACGAGCTCGACACCCTTCGTGCCGGCGATCGAGAGCGTCTCGGCGATATTCTCGGCGCCGCGCTCGGAGGCACACACCACGCCCACCCGCGAGCCCGCGGGCAGGCCGGCGATCTCATGGACCATCTCCACGTAGCCGGGACCGACCAGCATCGCCAGGACGGGCGAGCGGCCGCCGACGAGAGCCTGCGCCTCGTCGGCATGGAACGTCGTCGTCGCGACGAGGTCGTAGTGGAAACGATCGAGACGATCCGGAAGCTCGTCGAGGAGCGTCCCTTCAACTTCGATCAAGCCGAGAAATTCGTTGTTCAGCCGCTCGGCGTCGTAGCCCGCGTCGGCGGTCGTGCATTCTGCGAAGAGCACGCGCACGAGCGGTCCGGGGCGGCGGCGCTCCGACGATGCGGCGAAAGTGGCCGAGGCGACCTCGTCCGCCGTAAACCCGGATTGCGCGGCCCGCCGAAGCATCTCGGACACGATCCCGGCGAGAGCCTCCGGGCGGCGGCGCTTGGGTTGCCGATCCGCCACCACGGTGCCCGCCCCGTGCCGGCTGGTGACGTATCCGCCATCGGCCAGTCGACGGTAGACGGCCCGAATCGTGTTGGGATTCACCCGCAGCGCGGCGCCGAGCTCGCGAACCGGGGAGAGGCGGGTGCCGGCCAGGAGGCGACCGGAGTCGATCTGATAGGCGAGCTGCCAGTAGATCTGCGTCGAGATGGGCACGTCACTGTCGCGCGTGACATCGAGGTCCTGCCCGGATGACGCCGCGGGGGTGACTTTCAGATCGACTTCGACGGTCGTCATGGTCCACAAGTCCAAGTAATGTTTCGGCTTGGCCTAGTGCACTGTACCAAATTGACGAATCGGCCAAAGACATTCCCGGCGGTCGTTGTGACGGATCGACGCGTGCGACCGGCGATTGTTACGCGGCATCACGCGTTCGGGGCTCAGGTCGCCGGAGCTTGTGCGACTCGGGCGGTGTCCACCGTGACCCGATGGGCGACCCCAACGGTCTCCTCCGCGCCGGCTTCAAGGTCGATCAGCCAGGACAACAACAGCGCGGAACCCTGGTACACACGCTCAAAGCCCTCCTCGGAGTTCGAGACGGTCTGGATCGGTGCCCACCACGCATCCGCGATGGGCGAGGGGATCGAAGCCACAGACACACCGATCCAGTCGTTGCCCTGGGAGATGACCTCGATCCCGCTCGCGGCCCCGGAGCTGTCATGAGACCGGCGCACGCCTTCGACCTCGTACCAGGCCGACGGATTGCCACCGCCGCCGAGCATCATCAGTCCCCACTCGAGGCCAAGCCGAGCTCGGAGCGGCCTCGGCCCGAAGTTCCGGACCGTGATCGCAACCCGGAGGGTCGAGGAGTGCTGTGCCCCGCCTATCTCGATCACTTTCGTGACGCTGACCCGCGCGGTTTCCACGCCGGCTCCGACCTGAGCGGTCGCTTCGCAGACGAGACGACCCGGCCGGAGCTCGACGATCGTGAACGGTCCGTCGAGTGCCGTGCTGAGGTCCGCCAGTTCGCCCGCCCCGTACTGGCCAGGGGTTACGTCGGCGGGGAGGAAGCGCACCAGTCCCGAGCGACGTTCGTGATCGTCATAGACCAGGTGGGCGGCGAGCCCGGCTTCCTTCGAGTGGACGGTTTCGTGAATGGAGAAAACCTCCTCACTGGTGGTCTCGCCCGACCCTGCCTCGTTTTCCCTGCGGCGAATCGTGTCGTGATAGGCCTCCGGTCTTCGTCGCAGGACTGATGTGAGGGCGTGGCGCACGGCACGAATGTCCCAGTCGCCGATGCCCGCTCCTTCGTCCAGGTCCACGGTGAGGACCTGGCCTGCATCGGCCATCAGGACCTCGTCCCGTCCATCCAGATCGAGGTCGGCAACCTCAGTGCGAACGAGGGTTCCGGCGGCTGCGTCGGCCTCTGCCTCAGCGGCTACGAGCTGGGCGATGGCGGCCAGGCGCAGATCCGGCAGGTAGATCCCGCCGAAGAGGCCATGCCAGTAGATGTCATTGGATTGGCCGCGCAGGAGGTGGTCGAGAGCCTTGGCCCGCGCGGGTCCATCCGGCAGTGCGTCGACCCTGGCCGAGACCCTGAGCATCCGTTTGTGGATGTCGTTGACCTCGCGGTACTTGACCTGGAAGTTGCGCCATGAGGCGCCGCGCATCCAGCGAACTTCCGGCCGTCCCTCGGCGCGATCGCGGTCCAAGGTCTCCATGAACGCGCGGCCTTCGTCTGGCGGGAGCGCCCAGGCCCCCATCTCGGCATAGCTGCCCACGGGGATGTAGGCCCGCCCGATTGTCCTATGGTCCTTGAGCCAGTCCGAGGGTGTCGTGGTCGTCAGCCAATCAGCGTTGGCCTCGATCGCCTCGAAGAACCGGTCGACCCAGCGGCCCTCGCCCCAGCACAGCTTTCCCGTGCCGGGCCAGGCGCCGAATTTCTCGCCGTCGTCACCCATGGTCCCGAGACGCTCGCCACCCTCGGTGGCGTGGTCACGGAGGTAGTCGATGACGTCCTCGACCGGCCGAAACGGGACGCGATAGCGAAGCCCCTGTTCCGTTCCGAAGATCGTCAGGAGGCGGCCCTGGTCGTCGGTGCTGTACGGGCCCCACATGGCGTCTTCGGGCACGCCCGCAGCGCGGAAGTGGGCATCATCGAGGATCGTGGCCCGGTAGCCAGCGGCCACGAGGGAGGTCGGCAGGTCGGGTTCCCAGACCCGTTCGGCCAGCCAGGCCGTCGCCGGGCGCCGCCGGAACAGACGCTCGACCTCGTCGGCCATGCGGACGAGTTGCGCGATTCGATCCCGCTCCGGAATGGACGCCAGAACCGGCTCGAAATAGCCGCCGCCGAGGACCTCCACCTGACTTCGGGCTGCCAGCGCGGCCACCCGGTCGAGGAAATCCGGATGCTCCGTTGCCAGCCACTCGAGGAGAGGGCCGGTGTAGTGCAGGCCGAGGCGCACCGACGCATGTCGTTCGAGGGCCTCGATCATGGGCAGATACGCGGCCCTGTAGACGTTCTCAATCACCCAGCCGAAATTTCCGATGGGCTGGTGGTTATGCAGCGTCAGCGCGAGCCCGATTCGACGAGGCAAGGACGACTCCGGGATCATTTGTTGGTTGACACCGATGGGGGCCGCTGCTACGGTCCTGTAAACCGGTTTGCTAAACCGCTTTTCCGGTTCCCGTCCCGATCATACACGGCGGCTTGGCCGGTCGAGATCGGGGTTGGGCGTGGCGCGACTCCGGAGGCTTTATTGGAGCAGTCGACGCGGCGAGCGACGATCGCAGATGTGGCCCGGGCGGCGGGTGTATCCAAGGCCGCGGTGTCCTTTGCGTTCAACACTCCGGAGCGACTCAGCGCGGACACGGTCAGCCGGATTCGGGGTGTCGCCAGCGGCCTCGACTACCGCCCCGATCCGGTCGCCCGGATGCTCGCCCAGCGGCGTACGTGGACGATCGGCATCCTGACGCCGCAGGGCCTGGATGTGATCTTTACCAACCCATACTTCGGCGAGTTCAGTGCCGGCGTGGCCACGGCTGCCGAGGCGGCGGGGATGGCGATCCAGTTCATCTCGCCGCTCCATGGGTCGCTGACACGGGCCGTTGACCGGGCGAGCGTGGACGGGATCATCGCGGTGGGCCTGGGGGCGGCCCATCCGGAGGTCGGCCAGATCCGGCGCTCCGGCATCCCGTTCGTCGTGGTCGACTCGACGGCACTGCCGGACGAGCCGGGGATCGAGGTGGACGACGAGGGTGGCGCCCGCAGCGCCGCCCAGCACCTCGTGGAGCTGGGCCACCGGGAGTTCCTGGTCATCGGCATCGAACCCCCGTCGGCGTCGGCCGGCATGGAGCCCGCCGGGGTCACCGCTCGACGCCTCAACGGCTACCGCGCGGGTCTCGCCACCGTGGGCGTGGAGCTGCCGGAGGCCTCGATCGTGGTCGGCCCGGCCAGCATGCAGGGCGGCATCGACGCCTTCCGGCGCGCGTGGGCGTCCGGCGTCCGGCCCACGGCCGTTCTCGCTATGAGCGACGCCATGGCCATCGGGGCGATGCGCGCCGCCCGTGAGCTCGGGCTGCGGGTCCCGGCGGATCTGTCCATCGTCGGATTCGACGATCTGGATGTCGCCCAGTACACGGACCCGCCACTCACCACCGTCCATCAACCGAATCGCGAGAAGGGCGAGGAAGCGGTTCGTCTCGTGCTCAGCGGCAGCCAGCGCGGCTCGCTTTCGCAGGGCCAGCACCAATTTGCCACCCACCTTGTCGTCCGCGGGTCGACCGCAGCGGTGCCGCGTCCGCGGCAGGAGGTCGCCCCCGACAGGATGTGAGCCAAGATCGGCAGTACCGCCGTCGCGGGCTGCCAGACTGAAGGCGCCGGATGTCCCGGGCCTACCAATCTGAGCCGGAACCATCCGGCCAGCGCAGCCGGAAATCTCAGGAGGAGTATCGAGATCATGAAGACACGCAAGCACCTTTTGGCGCTGCTCAGCGTCATCGCGATCATCGCGGCGGCCTGTGGCGGTGGCGCCAGCACGGCGCCAACCAGCGCCCCAACCTCAGCGCCGGTGGGCGCGCCGACGGACGCCCCGCCCACCGGCCTGACGGGCGCCCTCACCATCTGGCATGCCTATGGGTCGTCCGGCGGCGCCGCCGAGTTCAAAGCCTTCCAGCAGATCCTGGCGGACATCAAGGCAGCCAACCCGGGTCTGTTCATCTCCCCGGTCGAAGTTCCATTTGACAATCTGTACCGGAACTTCGAAGCGGAGTCCGGCGCCGGCGGCGGGCCCGACATGTTCATCGGCCCCAACGACAGCCTCGGCAGCGAGGCCCGCGGCGGCTACCTGGTGGATCTAACCGGCAAGATTGACGATGTCCTCGCGGCCTCGAGCGACGTTTCTGTCGCCGGTTCCAAGGTGGACGGCAAGGTCTACATGGTCCCCGAGTCCCTCAAGGCCGTGGCCATGAACTACGACAGCGCCAAGGTCCCGAACCCGCCGACGACGACCGCTGAGCTCCTCGCCTTCGCCCAGGGCGGCGGCAAGGTCGGCATGATCACGGGCGCCTACTTCGGCTGGGGCCTGTACTCCGCCTTCGGCGGCAAGGTCTTCGACGACGCCGGCAAATGCGTCGCCGACGCCAACAGCGGCATTGCGGACGCGCTGGCCTTCGCCAAGCAGCTCAAGGACGCCGGCGGGCTCGTTGACTCCGACTACGGCAAGGTCAACGACGCGTTCATCAACGGCGACATCGACATCATGTTCAACGGCAACTGGACGCTCGGTGACTACAAGGCCGCGCGCCCGAGCCTGGCCGTTGCTGCCATGCCCGGCGGCTCCGGTGGTCCGGCGCGGACCATGGCCGGCGTGGACGGCTGGTACATCAATGCGGCGTCGAAGAACATCGACCTCGCGATCGCGGTCGCCAAGGAGCTCGTCTCCGCGTCGGCACAGCGGATCTACGTGGACGTCGCCGGTCACGTTCCGGCGAACACGAGCGTCGAAGTCACCGATCCGCTTGTGAAGGGCTTCACCGATGCGATCCTGCAGGGTGACGCCCGACCGCAGATCGAGCAGTTCGGGAACTACTGGGGCCCGTTTGGGGACGCCTGGGCCAAGGCGGTCCCGGATGACGGCTCGGCCGGCGGCGACACCGCTGCCCTGGTGACCGAGGCGTGCACCACGCTCGGTCGGTAGCCATCTGAACCAGTAACGCCGGCCCTCCGGGCTGGCCGGCCGGACGGGGCGTCTTCGGGCGCCCCGTCCGTCGTACCCTACGCACAGTCGCTGCAGGAAAGGGAGGACTCGTGGCCGGTGCAGTCGAGCCCCGACGCTCACTGACATCGCGTCTGCTCGGCTCCGGAAGGGCCAGCCGGGACGCCTACCTGTACCTGATCCCAGCGTTCTTGGTGATGAGCGTCATCACGCTCTACCCGCTGGCATTTCAAGTCTGGATGTCGTTCACCGACATGCAGCTCATCCACCTGAACCTTCGGCTGGGCGTCGCCCCCGAATTCCTCGGGCTCCAGAACTACATCGACGTCATCGCCAGCCAGCTCGCGATCCCGAACTACAACTTCCTGCGGATCGTGATCTACAACCTCTGGTGGGCGCTCACAAACGTGGCGATTCACCTCGTCCTGGGGGTCGGGATCGCCCTCCTGCTGAACACCAAGGGCCTGCGGTTCCGCAGGGTCTACCGCTCCCTGTTCATCCTGCCGGTGGTCATCCCGCCGATCATCGTGGCGACCGTCTGGGCGAACATGTTCGATGCCGACAACGGAGCGGTCAACCTGCTGCTGGGCGGACTCGGCCGCTTCCTCGGCATGCCGGCCGACGTATTCAAGATCGACTGGCTCCGCCAGGTGGCGTCGCCGATCGAGTGGCTCCTGCCGTCCTGGGACGGCGGCCCGAACATGTCCCTGCCGCTGGCCTTCTACGCCATGCTGGCCACCAACACATGGCTCGGCTGGCCCCTCAACTCGGTCGTCGCGACGGGGGCTCTGCAGAGCATTCCGCACGAGTTGTACGAGGCCGCCGACATCGATGGGGCGTCGGCAAGGCAGAAGTTCCGGCACATCACGCTGGCCTATCTGCGCCCGGCCATGATCCCGTACGCCATTTACGGCTTCGTGATCACGTTCAACCTGTTCTTCCTGTCGTTCTTCATGTCGAGCGGCGGACCCGCAGGACGAACCGAGCTGCTGGTGACCCAGGCGTACCGGCTGGCCAACGAGCAGCGCCTGTACGGGGTCGCGGCCGCCTTTGCCGTGTGCATGTTCTTCATCCTCCTCGCCATCACCCTCCTTGCGAATCGCATGACCAAGGCAACGCAGAGCTACAGCCTGTGAGGCCGGGACGATGAGCGCGCTGGCAAAGGAGCCCGTGTACGACGCGATGCTCGTCCGCAAGCGGTCCCGGTTCTCCTTGTGGAGCCGACGGGACGAGCCCGGACTTGTCCGCCAGTTCGGCCTGCAGATCATCTGCCTGGCCGTCCTGTTCACCGTGCTGTTCCCGATCGTATGGGTCGTCAGCCTGTCCCTTGACCCCCTCAATCGATCACGGCCGCAGGGACTGAGCATCATTCCGGATGGCGCCACGCTGGAGGCCTACGCCCAGGTCGTCCGCCAGCCGACGAACAACGCGATCTCGTTCCTCGACCTCACCTTCAACAGCCTGAAGATCGCGCTCGGCTCGTCGCTGATCTCGGTCGTCATCGGTGTGTCGGCCGCCTACGCCTTTTCCCGCCTCGCGTTCCGTGGGCGGCAGGTCCTGATGCTGGCCATCCTGGGCGTCCTGATGCTCCCAGCAGTGGCCACCCTCGTGCCGCTGTTCGTGCTGCTCAACTCCATCCGCGTCGACCTGCCCCTTCTCGGGGAGTTCAACCTCCGACAGTCGCTCCTGGGCGTCGGCCTGGCCATCGTTTCCGGCCTGCTCCCGTTCGCCATCTGGAACCTGAAGGGGTACCTGGACACGATTCCAAGGGATCTCGAGGAGGCCGCCGCGGTCGACGGTGCGAGCGTCAACCAGACGTTCCTGAAGGTGATCCTGCCGCTGTCCCTGCCCGCCCTTGCCGTGACCGCGTTTCTCGGGTTCATCGCCGGCTGGACCGAGTTCTATTTCACCTCGACGTTCCTGTCGGGCAACATTCAGGATCACACGCTGGCCCTGGCCCTCAACGCGATGGTCGGGCAGTTCTCGAGCACCCCGTGGTCACTCTTCTCGGCCTTCGCGATCCTGTTCGCGATCCCGCCGGCGATCGTCTACTTCATCGTCCAGCGCTGGATCCTGTCGGGCCTCGCGATCGGCGGCGTCAAGGGTTGAGTTCGATCACCGTGGTCGAGCGTGGTGGCAGGACCGGGAGCGGCACGTAGGCAGCGAAGCCACCGCTCAAGGTGACGATCGGGTCGACGGCACCCTGCCCGCTGCCCAGCTCGGACGAGTAGGCGACCCTGGCCGTCGGCCGACCGCACAGCGGGCCCGTGGCCAGGCTGAGCGATGGTTGATTGAACGGGTGGTCGCCGAGGTTCTGCAGGACCAGCGCGCCGCGGTCCACCTGCCAGCGCAGCGTGACGGCGACATCGGGACGGGCAACCTCAATGCGGTCCAGCGTACCCGTCGCGAGCACTGGGAGCGCCACACGCAGGCGGACCAGATCGCGGTATCGAGTCAGCAGCGAACCCGGGTCGGCCGCCTCCGTGGCCACATTCGCCAGATCGGGCCCGGTGGCGAATGGCTCCCATGGGATGCCAGCAGTGAATCCATGTCCTGGCTCGGCGGCGGTCCACGGCAGTGGCGTCCGGATCTGCTCGTCCGGTTTCGTGCCGAGCATCCCAAGTTCCTCGCCGTAGTAGACGAACGGCACGCCTGGCCCGGTGAGCAACGCCGCAGCGGCCAGCGCAGCGGCGGACGCGTCGCCACGAAGCACACTCATGACGCGCGGCTGGTCGTGGTTGGTGAGGAACGTGGCCGCGCCGCCGCCCGGATACCGCTCGGCAATCTCCTCGAGCCCGACGGTCAGGGTGGTTGCATCGCCGAGACGAGCGCCACTCATGGCGGCAGGGCCGATCCCGAAGTCGAAAGCCATGTCGAGCGAGTCATCCGCGACGTAGCCCGACGTGAGGACCCGCGGCTCCCAGACCTCGCCCAGTACGAGCGCCTCGGGATGTGCCGCGTAGAGTGCCGTCCGGAAAGCGGACAGCCAGGCGTGGGTTTCGGCCGTGTTCACCTGCGAATCCGGGCCGGTCTCGATCAAGTGCTTCGCCGCGTCGAGCCGGAAGCCATCGACGCCCCTGTCGAGCCACGCCACCGCGATCCGCTCAAGCTCGGCCGTGACGGCGGGATTCGCGAGGTTCAGGTCCGGCATCCCCGCGCCGAATGCGCCGTAGTACCAGCCGGATTCGGACCGATGCCAGGGCGAGCCGCCGGTCACCCCGGGCCAGCCGGGGTCCGTATCGGCCCAGCGATACCAGTCCCGCCGCGATCCGCCGGCGAGGGCGTCGAGGAACCACGGGTGATCGGCGGACGTGTGGTTG
>JBKKBB010000183.1:0-4061 GCA_046714395.1 Candidatus Limnocylindrales bacterium
GGGCTCCACGTCTTTGCAAAGACCCTCGCCGAGCACAATGCCAACCGCACGAAGTACGGCTACCAGTGAACGCTGAACGCGCCATTGCGGGATGGCCGCACCCGGCCGACTTTGCGCCGCCGCCTTCGCGGGCCGATCTGGTTGGCTGGGCGGAGTCGGACCGCTCGGCGCGGCCCGCTCGGCTCGGCCGGCTTCGCGCGCGCATGGAATCCGCCGGGGTCGACGGCTACTTCGGCGTGCGCCGGGAGCACATGCGGTACCTGACCGGTTTCACCCTTGCCGAAACGGAGAGAGCATCGGCCGGCGATTCGGGCCGGTTCCTGGTCGCGGCCGATGAGGTCCACGTGCTGGCCGACAGCCGCTACGCGATCCAGGCGAATCGCGAAGCCCCCGACGCGGCAATCTTCGAGTGCTATCACGCGCTGGTTGAGCGATGGCCCGTTCTGGTGGCTACGGCAGGGGTGCGTCGGGTGGCGGTAGAGGCCGGTTTCGTGTCCCACGCGACGTGGGAGCGACTCGCCAGTGCCAGCCCGGGCGTTGAGCTCATCCCGGTCGAGGGATGGGTCGAGGCCGACCGGCAGGTCAAGGAGGCCACGGAAATGGAACGAATCGGCGCCGCGTGCGCGGTCGCCGACCGCGCGCTGGCGTCCCTGCTCCCGTCGATCCGGGTCGGCGTGACCGAGACGGAACTTGCGCTGGACCTTGAGTGGCGCATGCGCACCGGCGGCGCCGAGGCCCTTGCCTTCGACGTCACCTGTCTCGGTGGCGCGGAGGCGGCGTTGCCGCACGGATCGCCGGGCGACCGGCCCGTCCGGTCGGGCGCCGTCCTGCTGTTTGATTTCGGGGCGCAGGTCGCAGGGTATCGGAGCGACATGACCCGGACGTTGTTCGTTGGGGATCCCGGAGCACGAGATCTCGGCGTCTATCAGACCGTCGCCGCGTCCCAGTCCGCGGCCCTCGATGCGCTCCGGGCAGGCCTGGCCGCGGCGCGGCAGGGGGCGCCGCTTCCGGACGGACGATCGATGGACGGGATCGCCCGGGGGACCATCGAGGCGGATGGTCGCTGGCCTGCGTTCCAGCACGGCCTCGGACATGGCATCGGCCTCGCGACCCACGAGCTGCCGTCCCTCGGCCGGAGCGCCGCAACGACGCCCCTCCCGTCCCCGACCGTCTTCTCCGTGGAGCCGGGGATCTACCTCGAAGGCGAGACGGGCGTGCGCATCGAGGATCTCGTGCTGTTCGACGCGCAGGCCGGCCGTCTCGACCGGCTGACCCAGTTTCCCCGAGACGTCATCGTGGTCGGGAGTTAGGCCGGGCGAAGCGTCCGGGCGGTCAGGCCGAGGCCCTCGGGTACAATCCAGCGACAGCACCCAAGCACGCTCACGGTCCGCACGTGCACCGTGCGCGGAGTACCGCCAGCCAGGAGCATTCCACCGCATGATCAGCACCGGCGAGCTGCGCAAGGGCGTGGCCATCGAACTCGACGGCGAACTCTGGCAGATCCTCGACTACCACCACATCAAGATGGGTCGTGGCTCCGCCCAGGTCCGGATCTCTCTCCGCAACATCCGCCGCGGCGGGACGGTCGAGCGGTCCTTCCAGGCTGGCACGAAGTGGCCGCGCGCCTCGATGGAGCGGCGTCCCGTGCAATTCCTCTACCGCGACGAAGATGAGTACCACTTCATGGACACCGACACGTACGACCAGTTCGTCCTACGAACGGAGCAGCTGGCCGAAACAGCGCAGTACCTGAAGGACGGGATGATCCTCGATCGAACGACCTACCAGGGCGAGACGCTCGGTGTCGAGCTGCCGGTCACGGTGGAGCTCGCCGTCGTCACCAGCGAGCCAGGTTTTGCAGGCGACACCGCCCAGGGTGCGCGGAAACCGGCAACGCTCGAGACCGGCCTCGTTGTCTCCGTGCCCCTGTTCGTGAACGAAGGTGACACCGTCCGGATCGACACGCGGACCGGCGAGTACCAGACCCGGGTCTGACGACGGTGCGTCCCACACCGCCAGGGACGCCAGGGCTGCGCATTCTCGCGGTCAGCGAGGCGGCCCGAATGGTCGCAGCGCTCGTCCGGGCGGACGATCAACTGCGGGACTTGTGGATCGAGGGCGAGGTCGGCCGGGTGACGATCTCGACGGCCGGACACGCCTATTTCGTGCTCAAGGACGAGAAGTCCCAGCTTCAGTGCGTGTGGTTCCGCGACGAGCGCATCCGATCGGTGTTCCAGCCGCAGACCGGGTTGCGCGTCGTGATCCACGGTCGCGTTGACCTGTACGAGCCGCAAGGTGCGCTGCAGGTATACGTCGAGTCGATGCAGCCGTCCGGGGTCGGCGATCTGGCGATCCGGTTTGAGCAGCTCAAGGCGCGCCTGTCCGTCGAGGGTCTGTTCGATGCGGCGCAGAAGCGTCCACTGCCGGCGCGGCCGACGGTCATCGCCGTGATCACGTCGCCGACCGGTGCGGTATGGAAGGACGTTTGCCAGGTCCTGGCCCGCCGCTGGCCGCTGGCGCGCGTCCTTCTCGTGGCCTGCAAAGTCCAGGGGGAGGGGAGTGCACAGAGCATCGTCGGAGCGTTCCGTCGCCTCGAGTCGCACGTGGAGGAACTCCGCCACGCGGGCAACGTCGAGATGGCACCGACGGTCACGATTCTCGCCCGCGGCGGTGGCTCGATGGAGGATCTCTGGTCGTTCAACGATGAACGGGTGGTCCGAGCCATCGTTGCGCACCCGTTGCCGGTCGTGTGTGGGGTGGGTCACGAGGTCGACGTGACCCTGGCAGATTTTGCGGCGGACGTGCGCGCCCCGACGCCGTCCGCGGCCGCCGAACTCGTCGTCCCCGACCGGGCCGACTTTGCCGCATCGCTCGCCCGCGGCGCGGAACGGATGCGAGGTGCTGCCGCGCGGGTCGTGGCCGGGGCCGCCCGCGATGTTGCCGGCGAGCGGCGGCTGCTGAGCCGACTCCATCCCGCCACGCGTCTGGCCGCGTCACGTCAACGTGCCGGCGACTTGCTTGAGCGCGGCACCCGCGCGATATGGGCGCATTTGGTCGACGCCCGGCGGAGCGACGAACGGCTTTCGGAACGGCTCCCTGCGCTGATCGGCGGGCGCCTCGCCTCGAGCGGCGGGCAGCTCGCCACCGCCGGAGCGTCCCTCAGCGCCCTCGGCCCGGCGGCAACCCTGCAGCGCGGCTATGCCATCGTCCGCCTGGCCGCCGATGGCGCGATCGTCCGCGATCCCGCACACGTCCCGGGCGGCACCGGTCTCCGCGTCCGCGTCGCACTCGGCGAGTTCCCGGCTACCGCCGATCGGGTCGAGCCGTGACTGGGGTACTCGAACAGGTCGTGATCCTCGTGACGCTCGCCGCCGTAATCGGTACGGCAGCGTTCGGGTTGGGTATCTTCTTCCTGGCGCCGCGCCTGTCGCGGCTGATCGATCGTAACGACGAGGATGCCGGTGCCGGAGACGACTGATACCCCGATCGACCGCCTGGCATTCGACGATGCCCTCGCGGAGCTCCAGAAAGCGGTCGCGGAGCTCGAGGCCGGCGGACAACCGCTGGAGCGTTCGATCGCCCTCTACGAACGCGGGGTGGCCCTCCACGAGCGCTGCGCGGGTCTGCTCGCGGCGGCGGAACTAAAGGTCCAGCAACTGGTGACCCGCGCCGGTGGAGCGCTGTCCGCCATCGACGTCCGCCCCGAGGAGGCTCGCGACGCCGAGTAGCCGGGTCCTGCAGCAAAACATGCGCGGCCGTGGTATCACATAATCGGTATCCGCCCGGATGCCCCTCGATCACGATCAAGACGGAGTGAAGACGGCACCGTGAGCACCATTCTCAAGGGACTCCAGGGACCGGCCGACCTGCGCGGCATGGACGAGGGCACGCTGGCCGCCCTCGCCGCCGAGGTGCGCGAGACGATCATCGCGACCGTCGCGGGGACCGGTGGTCACCTTGGGTCATCGCTCGGCGTCGTGGAATTGACCCTCGTCCTCCACAGGCTCCTCGAGTCGCCCCGCGACCGGATCGTCTGGGACACGGGCCACCAGGCGTATGCC
>JBKKBB010000184.1:0-5826 GCA_046714395.1 Candidatus Limnocylindrales bacterium
TGTAGTTCCTGGGCAGCTTGCCGGTCAGGTCCTCGTGACAGATGAAGAACTGACTGCCGTTGGTGTTTGGCCCGGCATTCGCCATCGCCAGGGCGCCTCGCGCATAGGCACCTTTGAAGGGTTCGTCGGCGAACTTGTAGCCGGGCCCACCGGTTCCCACGCGACCGGCGTCCAGCGTTGCCTTCTTGCCGTACTGGCCGTCACCTGCCTGCGCCACAAACCCGGGAATGACGCGGTGGAACACGACATCGTCGTAGAACCCCTTCCGGGCGAGATCGACGAAGTTGCCGGCCGCCTTGGGCACGTCTGTCGTATACAGCTGGACCTCGATGTCACCGAGATCGGTCCCGATCGTTGCGCGGGTCATGGCGCCTCCTTGTGGCTGCGGTCAGGGACTGGCGACCGTGACGGCGTCCATCACGATCGGCTGGCTCGGGTTCTCGGCATCCGCGGCCGCGGCGATCGCGTCCACCGTGTCCATGCCGGCCGTCACCTCGCCGAAGATCGCATAGGTGTTGTAGCTGCTCAGGGCGCCCGCCGAGTCGTCGGAGAGGACGATGAAGAACTGCGAACCCTGCGAGTTTGGCTGGCTCGATCTCGCCATTGCCAGCGTGCCCCGCTGGTACGGCGTGATCACCTGCTCGTCCGCGATCGTGTAGCCGGGTCCGCCGCCACCCGTGCCCGTCGGGTCGCCACCCTGGATGACAAACCCGGGGACCACTCGATGGAAGCCCACCCCGTCGTAGTAGCCGCACGCCGCCAGGGCCACGAAGTTGCCGGCCGCGATCGGCGCGAGGTCGCCATCGATCCTGAGCGTGATCGATCCCTTCGACGTCGTGATCTCGACGGTTCGCGTCTCCCCGGCGGCAAGGGCCGGCGGTTGGTTGGTGGGACAGCCGACAGCGTCGGAGGATGGGCTCGGGACACTCGATCCGGAGCAGGCCCCCACGCCGAACGCGAATGCGGCAGCGAGCGTGAGCAGGCGCGCGGCCCGGGTATGCGAACGGTGGATCATGCGGCGGCCTCCAGGGCGGCGGTGTAGTCGATGGCCCCGGACAGGAGCGCTTCTCCGAGGATGATGCCCGCGATACCGACATCGTGCAGGCGGCGCACCCCATCGAGATCCCGGACGCCACCTGCCACGATGACCTCAACGTCGACAGACCGTCGCAAGTTTGCAAGTGTCTCGAGTTCGGCCGGACCGCCACCGTGGCTCAGAATGAGTCGCGCGACACCGTGCCCCACGAGCTCGTCCGCAAGCTCGCGGAGCGAAGGGATACGCCCTCGCCGCCAGGGAAACGCGGCGAGCCGCTCGGCTCGGGCGTCGAGGCCGACGGCGAGCCAGTCCCCGGCCAGGGCGATGCAGTCGAGCAACGTTGCGGGATCGTCGGCGACGGCCATGCCCACGAGCACTCGTGTCGCCCCTGCGGCGAACGCCAGCCGGATCCCATCCGGGGTGTCCACGCCACCCGCGAGCTGCAGCGGTGTCGCCACGCGCGCGGCAACGGCCCCGACGGCTTCGAGGTTCATGGGTGTGCCCGCCCGGGCTCCCTCGAAATCCACGAGATGGATCAGCGGCGCGCCGAGCATCACGAAGTGCTCGGCGATTCGATCGGGTCTGTCCGTCGGAGCACCGACTCCACTCGAGACGCCGGGCCAGAACACGGTCCGGGATCGCCCGCGCTCGAGATCAATGGCCGGGATGACCTGCACGCTGCCGGCCGTCAGGGACGCGCGGCGGCGCGATCGACCGAGATCGTCTGGCCGCCCGCCGCGGCCCGGCCTTCGCCGGCGAGGAGTCGCCGATGGAAGCTGATCGGCAGTGAGCCATTCGTGAGCAGCGTGTCGTGGAAGTCGCGGAGGCGGAACGACGCCCCGCGCCGCCGGCGCTCGTCCTCGCGGAGGCCGAGGATGAGCACTTTGCCGAGCAGGTAGGAGAGCTGGTAGGTCGGCGAACCTGTGTACCGGCGGACCTCCGCCAGCGCGTGCGGGCGCTCGAACCGGGTCTGCTCCACGAGGAACTCGGTCGCCGCTTCGACGCTCATCTCGCCGCGGTGCATCCGGACATCCAGGATGATCCGGCAGGCCCGCCAGATGGCATCCGTGGCGAGGGCGAGGCGGAACTCCGGGCCGTCGTCGAAGCCCTCCTCACGCATCATCTGCTCGCTGTACATCCCCCAGCCCTCTTCGAACTCGGGCGCGCCCGCGAACAGCCGCGTCAGCGACGGGTGGCGACCCGCCAAGGTGAGCTGGAGATGGTGGCCCGGGTAGGCCTCGTGGATGCTGGTGTTGCTGATCGAGGCGCGGTAGTGCTCGCGGATTGCCGCCGGATCTCCGTCAACCGACCGCGTGACGATGTACGTGCCGACCGGGTCCGGATCGAACCTGGCGGGCGCGAAATAGGCGGCAAACGGCATGACCTCACGGAGGTAGAACGGGGTTTCGGTCACCGTGACTCGCTCGTCGGGCGGGACGGTCACGAGATCGCGGTCGATCAGATGGCGGCGGGCCCGGCTCATGGCCAGACGGTACTCGTCCAGGGCGGCCTCGAACGTCGGCGGGTGATCGGACTTGACGCGCTCGACGACTTCGAGCTCCGAGGCGTCCGGATCGATCTCGCGGGCTGCCGTCGCGCGCGCCTCGTGCTGGATCTCGAGCTGCTCCCAGCCAATCGCGAGGATCCCATCGACATCGAGGTCTTCGAATGCCCGCAGCCGGACGAGCTCGTCGTAGCGCTCCGAACCGAGGGCCCATTCGTCGGTTGCGTGATGCGTGCTCCGGGCGACCCAGCTGAGATGGTCCTCGATCGCCGAGGCGGCCCTGTCCGTCGCTCTGCGTAGTCTCGTGCGCACCTGGGAGGGCAGGTTGAGCGTGTCGGCGGCTGCGACGATCTCGGCGAGGAATGACGGGAGGTTGCGCCCCGAGGAGATCTCGAGCTCCTGCCAGAGCCGAACCTGGGGCCCGAAGGCTCGCGTCCGATGCTCCTCGAGGAAGCGCGGAACCGACTCCAGCCGCCCGGCGATCGCGGCGAAGCGCTCGGCTGGTGTCGCGAAGTCACGCACGAAGAGCGGAAACAGCGCGTCGCCGAGGCCATCCGCACCGGATGCGTGGAGCTCCCAGCGCCGAGCGACGTCGACGTCGAAGATCGCCCGTCGCACGTTGTGCAGTTCAAGCTCGCGCTCGAACCGGGCCAGCGCGCTCAGTGTTGCGGGGTCGATCGCCTCGATCGCGGCAAGGTGCACGCGATCCTCCGCGAGCCTGCCGAGGACCTGCTCCCGGCTCGCGTTCGGGAGCCGATCGTCCCAGGCATGGATCCCGAGGTAGGTTGCGGCGACGGGATCGGCCTCGATGATCCTGCGGAAGCGCGCCTCGACCAGGTCGTAGAACGCTTCATCACCCGGCCCCTGGCCGATCGCCGCGGACGGGCGAGGCAGACGGACGCCCCCGAACTCGGGCCTCATGCCGACGCGGACGTGGCCGGCGTGGCCGGCGTGGCCGGCGAAACCGCTCGTGGGGAGGTGTCGCCGAGGGCGGCCGCAATGATCCCGACTGTGCGTTCGATCTCGAGCTCTCCGATCTCGAGGTGTGTCGCCGCCCGAACCTGATCATGTGGGTACCAGCCCAGCAGCAATCCCCGCGTCGCACAGGCGTCGATGAACGCCTGACGATCCCGCTCGACGCGGAACAGCACGAAGTTGGTCACGACGCGGTCGGGATCGAGGGGGCCGGGGCTGGGCTGCGCAATGTCGCCCGCGGCGTGGATGCCGGGCATCGCCGAGAGGGCCTCGGCCAGTCGCCGCGCGTTGGCGTGATCGTCGGCGAGCCGTTCGATGGTGCCGGCCGGACCATCGCGCAGCGCAACGAGCCCCGCTGCGGCAAGGATTCCAGCCTGGCGCATGCCGCCCCCGAGCAGCTTGCGTGCTCGCCTCGCGCGCCAGATGAAGTCCTTCGTGCCGACCACGATGCTCCCGACCGGGCACGACAGGCCCTTCGATAGGCAGAACGTGACCGAGTCGGCCGGAGCCGCCAGCTCCGCGCCGAAGACGCCCAGCGCAACCGCGGCGTTCCAGAACCGGGCGCCGTCGATATGCAGGGGAACACCCTGCTCATGCGCGATCGCGGCGACCTCGGACTCGTAGGCTACGGAGAGCGGCCGACCCATGGAGTGGGCGTGCGTGTTCTCGACGATCACGAGTCCGCTGATCGGCTGATGCGGATCCGAGGCGTCCCGAAAGGCTTCCCGGATCTCGTCGAGGTCCATCGTGCCGTCCGCCCGTTCGCGCAGGGCCCGGATCGAGGTCCCGACCACGACGGCATGTCCGGCCGCCTCGTCCAGAACGACATGACTCTGGTAGCCGGCGATCGTTTCCTGGCCCCGCGCGAGGTGCGCCATCTGGGCCACGAGGTTGCCCATCGTGCCGGACGCGACGAACAGCCCGGCCTCCTTGCCGAGGAGGTCCGCCGCCCGCTCCTCGAGCGCGCGGACCGTCGGATCGTCGCCAAAGACGTCGTCACCGACCTCGGCGTCGGCCATCGCGCGGCGCATTTCCAGCGTCGGCTTGGTGACGGTGTCGGAGCGGAGATCAATCAGGTCCATGGGCGTCGGCAGGATACCGCGCGAACGCTGGTTCGACCCGTGGTCATCGGTGTCTGGGCCGCCGGGAAGGAGATCCGGGGTCCCGATGACGTCTCGGGGCCTGGCCGTGCCGATCGTCAGGACGTCTGCCGGTCGTCTGACAAGGGCTGTCGTCTGACAAGGGCATGCGGGCCTGCTATCCTCCGCACTCGCCGCGGACCCGTGGTGTAGCGGCCCAACATGCCAGCCTGTCACGCTGGAGATCGCCGGTTCGAATCCGGTCGGGTCCGCCATCTTCCCCGCTTTTCCCGACGCCCCGTCCGCCCGCCCCGACGGGGCGCCACTATGCCCGGGTACTCTGCGCTCGTGGATCGCCGGATCGTGCTCCTGGTCGTGCTCCTGGTCGTGCTCTCCCTCGGCGGTGGTGCGTGTACGTCAACTACCTTGCCGCCATCGCCGAGCGAGGTGGTGGCGGTCACGCCTGCTGCGACGCCCGTGCCGACGCCGCGCCCCACCCCCTCGCCGACGCCCGAGCCGACTCCGACGACCGTCGTCCGCGCACTGGTCCCGGTCACGAGCTTCCGCGTTGCCTGGACCGACACGTCACCCGAGGAAGTGGCCGCGGTCCTCGCCGGAACCTCGGAGCGGTACGCCGCCGTGGAGGTCGTCGGGGCGCAGCTCGCGGAGGTGGCCGCAGCACTCGGTTTCGGCGCCACGCCCCAGGATCCGGCGCGCCTGATCGAGGCGGCAGACGCCGCGACGCTCCGTGCGGATCTCGCGGCCCATGGCGATCGGCTCGGGTTCCTGCTCGTCGATGACGTCGACCCGAGTGTTCGCGCCCTCGGCTGGGCGGGGCAGACGCTCTTCGGCGGCGATCGGGTGGGGACGCTCGCGGCGTGGCTACTTACCGCGATCTTTACCTACCCCGCTGGGCGGGCGCCTGCGCCGCCGGCCATCACCTTCGATCCGGCCACCGCCTGGACGCTGGTCGCCGCCGGCGACGTCCTGCTCGATCGGGGTGTCGCGAAGACGGTCAAGATCGATGGCAAGGGCGTGGACTTCCCGTTCGACGGCGGCACGGCCGTGATCAAGTCCCGTTATTGCTGTTCTTCCTTCGGCTGGGAATTGCCGCGCGCTGAACGAACCGGCAACAGCGGGGCGGTCAGGGCGCTCCTCGAGGGCGCGGATCTGGCGATCGCCAACTTCGAGAATCCGGCCCCCGATGCCTTCAGGTTTCACTCCTCGGGCAC
>JBKKBB010000185.1:0-6969 GCA_046714395.1 Candidatus Limnocylindrales bacterium
CCCGCGGTCGGGTATTTCGCCCAGATCCCGCACTACGTGTCCGGTTCCTATCCGGGCGCCTCGGTCGAGCTGCTTCGCACGCTTGGGCGTCATCTGGACATCGAGACGCCACTGGGCGAATTGCCGGACTTGGCCATCGCGCTCACCAAGCGCCTCGATACCGCCGCAACGCTCGATGAGAGCACGCGCAACTACGTCGCGCGGCTCGAAAGCATGGTCGACGAGTCGCGATTGCCGGCCGGGGACGACCTCATCGCGGACATCGAACGCTTCCTGCGCGACCAGGGTGCCGACATGGGCGGGGGCGGCCGGCCCAACTGATCCGAGCGCCCGGGGGCGACATTTCGGTTGATCCCGGCTATGCTGCCGCTTCGAGTTCGATGGGCGCTCCGGTCAGCGCCCCGGTCACATACCGCTGATTTCGACCAACTTCTTGCCCTGACCGGGCCCCGCCACTGAGCGGGAGGGCCCCCGTCAGGAGCAATACCTTCGTGTCGTTTGATCAACTTGGGCTGACGCCCGAACTCCTTCGCGCTGTCGCGGATCAGGGCTACACCGAGCCCACCCCCGTCCAGGCCGAGGCCATTCCGCTCGTCCTCGAGGGCCGTGACGTCCTCGCAGGCGCCCAGACGGGTACCGGCAAGACCGCCGCCTTCGTCCTGCCGATCCTCCAGAAGCTGAACGCAACCTCGCCGCGCGTCACGGTCGGAGCCGGAGCCGGCAACGTCGCAGCGGGAGCCGGAACCGGCAACGGCGCAGCTGCATACGCCTCCGCTCCGGGCCGACGCGCGCCCCGGCGCCCGGTCCGCGTGCTCGTCCTCGTCCCAACCCGCGAACTCGCGCTGCAGGTCGAGGAAAGCGTGCGCACCTACGGGGCACACCAGCCCGTCCGGTCCGTGCCGATTTACGGCGGCGTCGGCTACGACGCCCAGTTCCGCGCCCTGCGCGGTGGCGCCGAAATCGTCGTGGCCACGCCCGGGCGCCTGCTCGATCACATCGGCCAGGGCACCGTGGACCTGAGCGCGGTCGAGATCCTTGTCCTGGACGAGGCGGATCGCATGCTGGACATGGGATTCATCCGGGACATCCGCAAGATCCTCAACATCCTGCCCAGGGAGCGCCAGAACCTTCTCTTCTCCGCCACGTTCTCCGACGAGATTCGCGGCCTCGCCGACGCCTTCCTGCACAATCCCGCGTCCGTCCAGGTGACCCCGCGGAACACCGCGACCCAGCTGGTTCGCCAGCTCGTGATCCGGGTGGACCGCGAGCGCAAGCGCGACCTGCTCCGTGAGCTCGTGGCCTCGGGCCGGATCGACCAGGCGCTCGTCTTCACGCGAACCAAGCATGGCGCCAACCGCCTGGCCGAGCAGCTCCAGAAGGACGGCATCTCGGCCGCCGCGATCCACGGCAATCGCAGCCAGAACCAGCGCATCCGGGCGCTCAGCGATTTCAAGGATGGCAAGGTCGCCATCCTCGTCGCTACCGAGGTCGCCGCACGCGGCATCGACATCGAGGAGTTGCCGCACGTCGTCAACTACGAACTCCCAATGGTTCCCGAGGATTACCTCCATCGAATCGGCCGGACCGGCCGCGCCGGAACGATGGGCGATGCGATCTCCCTGGTCTGCGTCGATGAGGCGAAGCTGCTCCGGGACATCGAGACGCTCCTCGGGCGACGCATCGACGTCGAGGTCATCGAGGGCTACGAGCCCGATCGCGCGATCCGTGCGGAGCCTATCCGCCTGCGAACGATGGGCGGCCCCGGGCCGCGCCCCTCCGCACCGCGGCGCCCGCAGTCGGGTGGCGCGACCGGTTGGTCACAGTCGCAGATGCGCCACGGATCCGCCAACGGCCGCCCAGGCAGCGGCGGGCGCCCGACACCGTCGCCGGCACGGACCGCGTTCGGACGCGGCGGCGGCCAGGCCCCGAATCACGGACGCCCGGCGGCCGGATTGCCGCGCCAAGGCGTCGGCGCAGCGCGACCGACCGGTTTCGGTAATCACGTCGTGCTCCCCGGCGAGCGCATGGCTCGCCATGGCGAGGGGCAGCCCTCGTCGCCACGGCCATGGGGCAACCGCCCGACGGGTCAGGGCCACCAGCCAGCCCCCTCGACGTCGCGCGGCCGAAACCGATGAGTCCCTCCGCGGTGCCGCTCTGCCCGGCCTGTGGAAGTGCCGCCGCCGCGTGGCGGATCGACAGCCCCGTCCGGGCACTGGATCGGGCGGTGATCGACCCGACCGGCCTCCAGTTGCTCGGTCTCCAGACGCCCGACGCGGGGCTGGAGCCGGTCGACCACCCCGGGATCGCCTGCGTCGCCTGCGGGGTTGCGGCCACGGACGCCTCGCTCCGGGACACGATCCTGGCCGCCGCCAGCGCAGCGGCGCGCGGCGAGGCCCCGCGCTTCGACGCCTGACCCTACGCTCCACGACATGCAGCACGTCACGCAGCCGCCGATCCTCATCCTCGGCCGGGACACCTGTGAGGACCGTTCGATCGCGCGCCCATCTGGACGCCCGTGGAATCGCCTACGCGTACCGGAACGTCGAGTTCGATGAAGACGCCGACGCCATCAACCGCTCGTACAACGACGGCAATCGGGTGACCCCGACGATCCTGATCGGCGATCCGGCTGCCCCGTCACGGGTGGTCCGTGAACCGAGCAACGACGAGCTGGACGCGACGATCGCCCTCGGCTGACGCTGGGCGATCCCGGACGCCGGGGCCGCCTGGGCGTGAGGCCTTCGGGCGACCCCGAGGCCCCAGGACCGCTCACCTCGGCAGCAGGTCGCTTCTAACGAGGTCCTCGACGCTGATCGGATTGGGTACGAGTCCGAGTGTCGTCATGAATTCGAGCGACGCCGCCCAGTCCGCGTCGTCGATCGTTCCAAACGCGACCGCGCCGGATCCCGACCCGCGCCACGCCGCGATCGTCGCCAGCAGAATCGCCTTCTGGGTCGCCCGCGCCGAGGCGAGGTCCGGCACGGCCGCGATTGCCGCGTCGAGGCCCTTTTCCGGATCGGCAGCGATCTCGTCCATCGCCCGAAGGGTGGCTTTCACAAAGGCGGCGATGGCGACCTCTTTCGAGGACAGCGTCGCGGTTCCGCTGATCAGGCCGGGCCCCGGGAGCGGGACAATCTGGTCCACGTGGAGGACGGTGGCGGGGAAGCCGGCAAGTTCGAGCTGGACGGGTTCGTTGTTGGCAAATCCCGTGGCAGCGTCGACGGCTCCCTGCTGGACGGCCGCGCCCTGACCGAAGTCGGGGTACTCGACGATCTCGACGTCCTCGGGTGTCAGACTCGCCGACCCGAGCAGTGCCTGGAGCATGATCCATGACGACCCATAGCGACCCGGGATCCCGATCCTCTTGCCCCGGAGGTCGGCCGCGGTTGCGATTCCGGATGATGCCTTCGAGAACACGATGGACGGGAACGCCCGATAGACCGTGGCGATGTAGCGGACCGGGATGCCCTGGCTCACGGCCGGTATGACGCTCGTACCGTCGGCCATGCCGACGTCGATGGCCCCCTGCCCGACCAGGGTCACGAGATCCGGGTCGATCTTGTTCTGAAACGTCACATCCAGGCCGGCATCGCGGTAATAGCCCGCCTGATCGGCGAGGTAGAACGGCGCGAACTGCACGCTCGGGATGTAGCCGAGCCCGACGGTCAGGGCCTGTCGGGGTTGGGCGGACGCGGACGGCGACGTGGATCCGCCACCGCAGGCGACGACGAGGATGGCGACGCTGAGGCCGAGCGCGAGGGAGAGGCGGCGGTTCACGAATGGCTCCTTGTGGGTTGTGGTCAGCGTGCGCGCACGAGGCGGCGCTCGACCAGAACGACGACCAGATACAGCGCCACCCCGAAGGCGGCGATGGTGACGAGGGTTGCGAACATCAGCGGGATGTCGAACAGGCTGCCGCGGGCGATGTTGACGAGAACGCCGAGCCCACGCTCGGCACCGGCCCATTCCCCCACGATCGCCCCGACCACGGCGAGCGTGATCCCGATTCGCAGACCACCGAAGATCGACGGCAGCGCCGCCGGAATCTCCAGGGTCAGGAGAACCTGGCGACGGGTGGCCCGAAGGCTGCGTCCGAGTTCGAGCAGACCGGCATCGACGGAGCGAATGCCGACCATCGCGGAGACAGCCACCGGGAAGAACACGATCAGCGCCGCAATGACGACCTTGCCGAGGAGGCCCGGCCCAAACCACAGCGCGAGGACTGGCGCCAGCGCGAGGATCGGCGTCGCCTGGGCTGCCACGAGGTAGGGCGACACGACTCGAGCAACGATCGACGACCTGCCCAGCCCGTATCCAACGATCAAGCCGAGGGTGGCACCGACGCCAAACCCGAGCGCCACCTCGAGCAGGGTGACCACCGCATGCGGACCGATCTGTCCGCCGGCCCAGCCACTCACGAGGCGCGCGGCGACGCTTTCCGGCGGCGGCAGGATGAAGATCGGGTAGCCGCCCACCACGACGACGAACTTCCACAGCAGCAGGAACGCCGCCCCGGCGGCAACGGTGAGAAGGATCGTTGATCTCATGCGGCACCCGTGTCCGCGTCCGCGTCCGCGTCCAGCAGCGCGCGGATGTCGCGCGCCGCGTCCGACACGATCGCGGCATCCAGGTCTTCCAGCGTGCGTGGCGACGACAGGCGAATGGGCATGTCCCCAACGACGCGGCCGGGCCGGCTGGACAGGACCACGACGCGATCGCCGAGGAAGATGGCCTCCGGGATGCTGTGGGTGACGATCACGATCGTCGTCCGAAGCCGGCCCCACAGCTTCAGAAGCTCGACGTTGAACCGGTCGCGCGTGATCGAGTCGAGCGCGCTGAACGGCTCGTCGAGGAGCAGCACGTCGGGCTCGAGCACGAGGGCACGGGCGAGTGCCGCTCGCTGGCGCATGCCCCCAGACAGCTGGCCCGGGAGGGAATCGGCGGCCTCGATCAGACCTACCCGCTGCAACGCCTCGGCCACGCGCTCCGCCCGCTCCCCGCCTCGCACGCCGGCCAGTTCAAGGGGATAGCCGACGTTGGCGGCGACGGTTCGCCACGGCATCAGGCGCGGCTCCTGGAACACGAGCCCGATCCGCGGGTCCGGCCCGCCGATCCGGCGACCATCGAGGCGCGCCGTGCCGGAATCGGGCGGGATGAGGCCCGCGACCACCCGCAGCAGCGAGCTCTTGCCGCAGCCGTTCGGCCCGATGACCGTCACGATCTCCCCACCCGCGATGCTGATGGTCACCCGGTCGAGGACGGGCAGCCGGGCCGCGCGCCGGCGCGGAAACGACAGGGACAGATCGTGCAGTTCGATTCGCCCGCGTGTCTCGGCGTTCATCGAGCCGCCTCCGCGTGACGAATCCGCAAGGCGTGAAGGATCGGGGACACGGCCGGATGAAGGTCGGTATACGCGGCATAGGTGCGGTCGTAGATCGCCGCCCGATCCGGATCCGGATCAAGGCGCTGCTCGATCGCCGTCATGGCGAGAATGGCCGAGCGAACATCGGGATGGGCCCCCGTCCCCGCGGCCGCGAGAATGGCCGAGCCGGCGACGGCCGTCTCGAGGATTCGGGGGACCTCGACGGTGAAGCCGGTGACATCCGCCTTGAGCTGATTCCACGCGGTGCTTCGGGCGGGTCCACCGGCGACCCGCATGGCGCTGACCCGGACACCGGCGGCGAGGATGGGCGCGGCCACGTGCCGGATGGCGAGCGCCGACGCTTCGAGGACCGCCCGCGTCAGATGGGCACGCCCATGCTGCAGCGTCAGGCCCACGAATGCGCCCCGCGCCTCCGGATCCCAGAGGGGCGATCGCTCGCCGGCGAGATAGGGCAGGAAGATCAGGCCGTCGGCACCCGCGGAAACGGCGGCAGCCTCGTCGATCAACTGGTCCACTGATCGCTCGCCGCCGAGCAGCGCATCGCGCAGCCATTCGACGGCCTTGCCGGTCGCCGCCATGGCGCCACCAACACTATGCAGGCCCTCCAGTGGGGCGGGCGTCGAGAAGGAGCCGGCGGCCGCGATGGGTCGATCCCAGTAGACCCCGAAGCCACCGGCGGATCCGCCCACGTCGATGGCATCGCCCGGGGCAAGCATCCGGCCACCGTGAAAGCTGGCGAAAGCGTCCACGACGCCCGCCACGACGGGGATGCCCGCCGGCAGCCCGAGGGCGTCGCCGGCATCCGTGCCGAGCGGTCCCACCACCTGACCCGCCTCGATCGGGTCGGCCAGACGGGGCCGCGCCAGACCGAGGGACCCCAGGTCGTCCCGCGGCCAGGCCTGACCGGATACCAGGCTGGCGCGCGCGACACCGGTCAGGCGAAGCGTCACCGCCTCCCAGGTGTTCAGGTACCAGCCGGTCAGGGCGGCCGACTCCGGTTCGTGGCGCTCCAGCCAGAGCGCCGCCGGCAGGATCCCCAGCGCCCAACCCTGGAGGCCCGTGGCCTCGGCGAGTTCCGCCTGCTCGCCGGCGGCCCGCTGATCCAGCCAGGTGATGGCCGGCCGAGTCGGCCGGCCGAGTCGGTCCCCGGCGGTCAGGGTGGGACCATGTCCATCCACCGCGATCCCGGCGACATCGACATCCAGTGCCTCGAGGAGCCGGTGGACCGAACCAACCATGCCGGCCCACCACGCATCGGGATCCTGCTCGGCACGACCCTCCAGCGCATCCATCGTCGTGTCGTGCGACGCCCGCTCGAGTCCGAGGAGCCGGCCGTCGGCCGTCACGAGCCCGCAGCGCAGCTCGGATGACCCGATATCGATCCCGAGGTACGCGGTCGGCCTGGGGATCACGATCCACGCTCGGGCCCGGCCAGTTCCAGCACCTGCTCGGCTGTGGCCAGGTCGGTGACGAGCACGTTCAGGGCGCCCGCCCGGAGCGCCCCGAGGATCGGCCCGATCTTCGTCGGCCCGCTGGCGATCCCGATCGAGGTCGGAACCAGGTGCAGGCGTCGTGCATCACAGGCG
>JBKKBB010000186.1:0-7548 GCA_046714395.1 Candidatus Limnocylindrales bacterium
CCTACACGGCCGCGAGGATGATCGCCGAGCTCGTCGCGAGTGGCTCTCGCGTGGCCGTGACGGCGCAGTCGCACAAGACCATCACCAACCTGCTCGAGGAAGTCCAGATCGCGGCCGCGGAGGGGCCCAAAGATGGGCGCGAGCCGTTCGTCCCGCGAATTCTTCAGAAGGCCGGCGACATGGATGCGCACCTTCCGCCCGGGGAGGGCGTCACGATCACCGATGACGGGGCGCGCGTGGACGCGGCGGCCGCGAACGGCTCGGTCGACGTCGTCGGAGGAACGACGTGGCTGCTCTCCCGCAAGCAACTCGACGCCGCTGTAAACGGCGCACCCGACCCTGTCTTCGACATCCTGTTCGTCGACGAGGCGGGCCAGTTCTCCCTGGCCAACCTTCTGGCCGCGGCCACCTGTGCGCGGTCCGTCGTCCTCGTCGGCGATCCCAACCAGCTGCCAATGGTCACCCAGGGCGTCCACCCGCCGGGGGCCGATGCGTCGGCGCTCCAGCACCTGGTCGGTGGATCGGTGACCGTGCCGGCGGATCGCGGCCTCTTCCTCGAGGTGTCACGACGACTCCACCCGCTGGTCAATGCCTTTGTCTCCCCCGCGTTCTACGAGGGGCGCCTCACGACGCATCCGACGACGGCCGGGCGCATGGTCGGCGGCGTGGACGTACTCTCCGGGGCCGGGATCCGGTGGCGGCCCATCGAGCATGCGGGAGATGCCTCGCGCTCCCCCGCCGAGGCCGAGGAGGTCGCGAGGATCGTCGCGTCCCTGGTGGGACGTGACTGGACGGACAGGGACGGCAAGGTGCGGCAGATCGAGGTCCGCGACGTCATCGTCGTGGCCCCCTACAACGCCCAGGTCGCGGAAATCCAGGGGGCACTGACTCGACGACTCGGGGAGCCCGGCAACGTCGGAACCGTCGACAAGTTCCAGGGACGGGAGGGGGTCGTCGCCGTGTACTCCCTGGCGAGCTCCAGTCGTGAGGATGCGCCGCGCGACATGGGCTTCCTGTACTCCCGTCATCGGCTGAACGTGGCGGTGTCCCGGGCGAAGAGCATTGCGATCGTGGTGGCGTCGCCCACCCTGCTGGAGGCGGGATGCCGCACCCCTGAGCAGATGGGGCTGGTGGACGCCCTGTGCCGATTCGTTGAAACGGCCAGCGCCCAGGCCGGAGGCGTCCGGGTCGACTGACGAAGTTCGGACGACGGATCGGGGCGGCACCTATGATCGCTCGGTGGCTGCCCACCCGACCCTGTCCCCGATCGAACTCGCCGCCGCCCGGAGTCGCGCCCGGCTCAGCCTGATTGCCGGCGTCGCCCTCGGAAGCACGGGCTACATCGCCGCGATCACGGTGACGACGATCGTCGCCCAGGACCTGCTCGGCTCCCCAACCCTGGCCGGCGCCCCGGGCGCGACCGTCGTCCTCGGTGCCGCCGTCGGGTCCGTCCTGCTCTCGTCGCTCATGGTCAGGCGAGGTCGACGGGTCGGCCTGGTCACGGGCTATTCGGTCGCGGTCGTGGGCGCGCTCGTCGCGACGGCTGCGGTCATCCTGCGCTCGTTCCCGCTGCTGCTGGTCGGAACACTGCTGATCGGGTTCGGCAACAGCTCGAACCAGCTCTCGCGCTACACCGCGGCCGACCTCGTCCCGGCCGCGCGTCGAGCGTCGGCGATCGGCGTCGTAGTCTGGGGCGCGACGGTCGGATCGGTGGTCGGTCCCACGCTGGTGCCCGTGGCGGGTGCGATGGCTCGTTCGATCGGGCTGCCGCCGCTTGCCGGGCCGTACCTGGTGCCGGTCGTGTTCGTCGGTATCGCGGCCCTTCTGTCATTCGTGCTGCTCCGGCCGGATCCCTACACGATCGCCGACACGACGGCCCCCGGGCCCGGCGGAGCGCGAGTCTCGGGAACGTCGACGGAAGCCCTGGGCGCGATGCTGAGAAGGCCCGGCGTGATGGCCGCGATCGTCGCGCTCGTCATCGGCCAGCTCGTGATGACCCTGATCATGACGATGACGCCGCTCCACATGACCCAGCACGGTCATGACCTGGGCGCCGTCGGGATCGTGCTGTCCGCCCACACCCTAGGGATGTTCGCCCTGTCGCCGCTCTCCGGGCGCCTCACGGAACGAGTGGGAGCGGTTCGGGCGATCTTCACAGGGACCACGGTGCTGGCCGTGTCGACGGTCCTCGCCGCGGTCGCCCCACCGACGGGCGGGGCGCTCCTGCTCGTCGCGCTGTTTCTCCTCGGCCTCGGCTGGAACATCGGGTTCGTGGCCGGCAGCGCGCTGCTATCGGAGCATCTCGCAGTCCATGAGCGGACCCGGGTTCAGGGCTTCGCCGACGCACTGATCTGGAGTTCGGCGGCCGCCGCCAGTCTCGGGTCGGGCGTCATCATGGCCGGCGCCGGGTACACGGCGCTCGGCATCCTCGGGACTGGTCTCGTCCTCATCCCGATCCTCACGCTGCGGGCGCATCGCCGAGCGCTCCGAGTCCCGCGGATGACGGTGGACGAGGAGGCGCTCAGCTCCTGATTGCACTCCTGAGCGCCCGTCCTCGGCTCGGACGGCCGATGGCTCGGCGGGCGCCGGTGGACACCGGCTCCCTATCGGCCGATGGACAGGAAGCGGAGGATGTCTGGATGGTCGTCCGTCAGTGGACGCTCCCCGGTGTCGATCGCGGTCTCCCAGCCCATGACTCGGAAGGGATCGGCCGTGGCCGGTTCGGCCATCAGGAGAACCCAGTAGGAAATCGCGGCGCCGGCCTCGGATTCGGCTTTGGTCGGGTTGTACCCCTTGTCGAGGACGACGGCCCCGAGCCGGCTGCCGGCGGCGCTGAGCGCGGGGGCGAGATCGTAGTACCGGTTTGACAGGTGGACGGCGAGCAGACCGCCGGGTCGGAGGACCCGAAGATCGTCGGCGAGCGCCTCGACCGTGAGCAGGTGCGCAGGAATGGCATCGGACGAGAACGCATCGAGGACCACCACATCGAACGAGCCAGATCCGACCGTGCGAAGCGACAGCCTGGCATCGCCGAGCACGATCGTGGGCGGGTTGGGCGCATCCGCCAGGTAGGTGAAGAACCGCGAGTCCGTGGCGACGCGAACGACGAGCGGGTCGATCTCATAGAAGGTCATCGTCTGTTCGGGCAACTCGTAGGCGGCAATGGTCCCGGCTCCCAGACCCACCACGGCGATGGATGCCGCCGGTCGGGCCGTTTCCAGCCACGAGAACACGTCTCCGAGCGGTCCACTCGACGCGTAGTAGGTAAATGGCCGACGACGCAGGGCCGGATCTGTCGATTGCATGCCGTGCACCGTGGTCCCGTTCATGAGGACCGTCAGTTGCTCCTCCGTCGACCGAATCACTTCGGTCACCCCAAAGAAGCTCCGGTCGCGCAGCAGGGCCGGAACGGGGATTACCAGCGTCGCCACGGTCAACGCCAGCGCCGTGGCGACGGCCAGAAAGCGTGGTTGCGCCCCGACCAGCAGGATGAAGCCTCCAAACAGAAGCCAACGAAGGGCGACCTCGAACGCGACCGATCCCTCGGCTGCCATGATCGCCAGGACGACGGCCGCGACCGCGGCGTACGGTCCGATCCGGGCACGTGCGCCGACCAAGAACGGGCTGAAGTCGAGTCGACGGCCGGGCCCCCGCGCAACGGGCTGGGGCGAAGAACGCTCGGAAACCCGGGTTGCCGTCAGGGCCAGGGCGGCGAGCGCCCCGGCGAGCAGGATCGGATACTCCCACACGCCAGGGAAGAGCGAGGGCGCCAGGATGGCGACGAAAGCCCCGCCAGTTACGCCGCCGATCGACTGGACGAGGTAGAACTCGGTCAAGCGGTCCGGGGGCGGACGATCCTGGGCGAGACGGCCGTGCAGGGCCGTCGCAATGATCGCTAGCGCGCCCCACTCGATCACGATCAGCGGGACGAGCGGCCAGCCGCCGGCGCTCCCGATTGGAACCCAGAGCAACGTGACGACGGCCGGCGCCAGGGCGACGGCCCGGGGCACCAGGCGACGACCGCGTCCGGAGAAGGCGACGATGAACGAGCCGAGATACAGTGCCAGCGGGCCGATCCACAGCAGGGGCGCAGCCACGAGGTCCACGGCGATGAAGTTCGTGACGGCCGCGAGGAGACCCGCCGGGACCGCCGCCAGGAGCAACCAGCGCAGCCGGCGCCCCCATCCGATGCGCTGGGTTTCGGGCGTCCCGGGCGCGGCGAGTTCCCCGGGAACTGGGATCGGGCGCGCGTCCGCGGCCCCGGCTGCACGCCACACGACCACCGCAGCGATGGTGAAGACGCCGGTCAGGATCGCGAAGCCGGCGGTCCAGAGCGTCAGCTGACTCGACAGGCCCACCGCCGGCCCGATCACGAACGGGTACGACAGGAGCGCCGCGAGGGAGGCCGCGTTGCTGAGTGCGTACAGCCAGTAAGGGTCGTCGCCGACCTCGCCTCGGCGACGCCGTGCGAACCACGCCGACATCATCGGCGTCGTGGCGGTCAGCACGAAGACAGGCGGCCCAACCTTCAGGGCAAGGACCCGGAGCACATCTATGACGGCCGGGAGGTCGCCTGCCTTGATGGGCTCGGAATTGGCGGGCTGCAGCGCGAGCCAGGCGAATGCCACGACCGCAAGCCCGACGTGCAGGGCAACGCTCTGCCTGGGGCGCAGGCGCGTGACCGACGCGTGGCCGTACAGGTAGCCGAGCAGGAGGGTGCCCTGGAAGAACACGAGGACGGTTGCCCAGACCGCCGGCGTGCCGCCGTACAGCGGCAGCACGATCTGCCCGATCAGGGGCTCGAGCCAGAACAGGAGGAAGGCCGAGATCCCGATCCCGAGCGCGAAGATCGCCATCGCCGGATCGTCGCACAGTCCCGGCAGCGCTAGGCGGCGTCTCCCAGCACGCGCACCACCCATGCCGCGAGGACCCGCGCACAAGCCACGACGTCACCCATCGGGACGGACTCGTCCGCGCTGTGCGCCGTCGCGATGTTTCCCGGCCCGAAGATGATGGTCGGGGTCTTGCCCTCGTTGACCAGGAGCCGCATGTCCGCACCGTAGGGCTCGCCCAGGAATGCCGGTGTCCGGCCGAGGGTCGCCTCCACGGCGGCCGCGAGCGATGCCGGCAGCCGGTGATCCGCAGGCACGCGGGATGACGAGAACAGGCCGCCGACGAGCTCAACGTTCGGTGGGTGCTCGCGGAGGAACGGGTGCACCGCCGCGGCATCGGCGATGCAAGCCCGGAGGCGGACCTCCGCGTCGCGCCACGTCTCCCCCAGCGCGACGCCGTAGCGGCCGTCGGCGACCACCCGGTCCATCACGGTTGACGCCCACTCCCCGCCCCGGACGATGCCGATGATGGTTGGGTAGGGCAGCCCGAGCGCGGTCATCAACGGGTCTGTCTCGGCATCGTTGCGCGCGCTTTCGTCGGCCTCGAGGGTGCCGATCAGGTAGGTGAGGTTCGTCAGGGCCGACACACCCTCGCGGCGCATCGAGGCGTGCGCCGCACGGCCGGGGACGGTCAAGCGGAACGAGATGGCGCCGGCCGTGGCAATGACGACGTCCAGGTCGGTCGGTTCGGTGATCACGGCCATGTCGCCCGTCGCGCCGGCGCGGATCGCCGACAGCATCCCCTGACCCCCGTCCTCCTCGGACGGGACGAAGACCGCAAGGACCTCGCCATCGAGCTTGTCCGCTGCGCCCGACGTCGCGAGTGCCCGCATCGTGGCGAGGATGGCTGCGCAGCCGCCCTTCATGTCACACGCGCCGCGCCCGTAGAGCCGGCCGTCCTCGATCTCCCCGCCCCATGGATCCATGGTCCATGTCGCGCGATCTCCGATCGGCACGACGTCCGTGTGACCAACGAGGAGGATGCGGCGCCCGCCGGGCCTTCCGAGACGGGCGAAGACCACGGGCAGCTCCGTCCGCGGCATTTCCTCGCCGGGCCAGTCTGGATCTGTCCGGGCGAATTCGGCCGGGTCAGTCTCGATTCGCTCAACCCGGCAGCCGATGTCCGTGAGGATCGTGGCCACCAGGTCCTGGACGGCGCGCTCGTCGCCGGTGACGCTCGGCGTCCGGACCAGGCGCGTCAGATCAATGGTCGCCCGAGCGCCGTCCACCGTATCGGCGGCGCGCCGGGCCCAACCGCTCGACCCTTCAGCCACGAAGGATGGGCCGGGTCATGCAGGTCGGGCCACCCGATCCATTGATTCCGATCTCGCTCGCCGGGTAGGTGTGGACCTCGCAGCCGGCAGCCGCCAGTGCCGAGGCCGTGATCGGATTGCCCTCGGCCAGGATCACCACGCCCGGCCGGACCGCCAGGACGTTGCAGCCAAGCGTCCCGAACTCTTCCTCGGGCACGCCGACCATCCGGATTCCGAGATCGCCCAGGAGTTCCCACAACCCGACCGGCAGGAGTGGCGGAAAGACGACCGCCAGATCGTCGGCTATGGGTGAGATCACCGAGAGCAGATGGATCAGCTCGGCCGGACCGCGCCAGTACGGGACGTCGAATATGCGCACGTCGCCGCCGACGATCGAACCGAGCTGGCGGACACCTTCGCCGTTCGTCCGCAGGGAGCGCCCGATGCACAGCAGGTCCGGGCGCAGCCAGAACGTGTCGCCGCCCTCGATCGTGCCGGGTGCTTCGATCCGCCCGAGGGTCGGGATCCCGGCAGCCGTCGTCCAGCCTTCGATCACCGCCGGCTCTGGGAGCCGGTTTGACTTGCCCGGACGCAGCGGGATCGCGCCGCGGTCGCTGACCACGAGCGGGTCGAAGGTGTAGAGGAGATCTGGGCTCGCGATCTCCGCATCGAGGGCGTACACGCGCGGCCCAAGCGATGCCAGCACCTCGACGAAGCGATCGTGCTCCCGCTGGGCGAGGGCCAGATCCACCGCGTGGAGGAAGCCGTGCGCCGGATCCGCGAAGGCCCGCCCGAACGCCGGTCCGGGCCGCTTCACGAGCACCTCGCGGAGCGGCGTCGTCATGCTCTGCGCGCCGAACGCGCGGGCGGCAGACGTCACGGCGCTCGGTGCGCGGCCCCGGCCGCGATGCGGCCAAGGACGTCGAGCAGTCGATCGACTTCGGCGACCGTGTTGTAGTGGGTCAGCCCGATCCGGACGATCCCGCCGGTCTCCGCGAATCCGAGGCGCTCAATCAGGCCCGTGGCGTAGAAGTCGCCATCCCAGACCGCGATGCCCTCCGCACCGAGCGCGATCGCCACGTCGTGCGACGCCATGCCGGCGACGGTCAGGGCCGCCGTCGGTGTCCGGCCGTCGAAGGCCGCCGGATCGGTGATCCCGAACAGCCGCACGCCCTCGATCGAGGCGAGCCCGTCGTGCAGGCGCCGGAACAGCGCCATCTCCACGGACAGGATCGAGGTCAAGGCCGCGACGAGCTTTGCGCGCCGATCCGCGGCTGCCGGGGCACCCGCCATGACCCCGACGTCCTCGAGGTACCTGACCGCTGCCAGGGCGCCGGCGTAGCCCTCGAAGTTGCCGGTCCCGGTTTCGAACCGCGAGTGTGCCGGTCGCACCTTGTAGGTGG
>JBKKBB010000187.1:0-5711 GCA_046714395.1 Candidatus Limnocylindrales bacterium
GCGTCCGAGCGACCAGCATCCGTGGCTCCGCCAGACCGGCGGACGCAAGACACGGGAGAGTTGTATCCAGGTCCCGAGCCCTTCGGCCCGGGCCTTTTTGATGTCCCAGGACGACGCTCGCGGCAGCGCGGAGGCGACCTGATGCCCGCGACGGTGATTGTCGGCCTGCAATGGGGCGACGAGGGCAAAGGCAAGACGACCGATTTCCTCGCCGAGCAGGTGGCCATGGTGGTTCGCTACCAGGGCGGCGACAACGCCGGTCATACGGTGGTCTCCGGCGATGAGGTCTTCAAACTGCACCTCGTGCCGTCGGGCGTGCTCTATTCCCACATCACCTCGGTCATCGGGACCGGCGTGGTGGTCAATCCCGCCACCCTCATCGCGGAGCTGGACATGCTGGCGGCGCGCGGGATCGACGTCTCGCGCGTACGCGTGAGCCGCAGTGCGCACGTGATCATGCCGTACCACGTCGCCCTCGATCGAGGGAATGAGGTTCGTCTGGGCGGCTCAAAGGTCGGCACGACCGGGCGCGGAATCGGGCCGGCGTACGGCGATCGAGCCTGGCGGATCGGCCTGCGCATGGAGGACCTGGTCGACCGCGCGGTGCTCCGCGATCGGATCAGCGGCGTGCTGCCGGACAAGAATCTCCTGCTCGCCGGAATGGGCCTGGAGGCCTTTACGGTGGACGCCATGGTCGAGCTGGCCGCAGCCTGGGGCGAGCGACTGGCTCCGCATGTCGATGACGCGACCTGGCTCGTCCAGGCGGCACTGGCACGGGGAGAGCACGTGCTCCTGGAGGGCGCCCAGGGGACCCTTCTCGACCTTGATCACGGCAGCTATCCGTACGTCACCTCCTCCAACCCCGTGGCCGGCGGCGCCTGTACCGGCGGCGGGATTGGCCCCCTCCAGGTGGACGAGGTCATGGGCGTGATGAAGGCGTATGCGACGCGGGTCGGCTCCGGGCCGTTTCCCACCGAGCTCCACGACGCGACGGGCATCGGGATTGCGACGCGAGGCCACGAAGTCGGGACGACGACGGGCCGCCCCCGTCGGGTCGGGTGGTTCGACGCCGTTCCGCTCCGCTACGCGGTCGCCGTCAACTCGATCAGCAGCATCATGTTGAACAAGCTCGACATCCTGTCCGGGATAGAGACGCTTCGACTCGGGGTGGGTTACGACATCGGCGGGCGCCGGGTCGACGCCTGGCCGTCGAGTGCGCGGGCGCTGGACGGCGCGAGCCCGATCTACGAGACATTCGCCGGCTGGGATGAACCGATTCACGACGTTCGATCGTTGGCCGACCTGCCGGAAAACGCCCGTCGCTACGTCACGGCCCTGGAAGAACTGGCCGGAGTGCCGATCGTGCTTGTGTCGGTTGGGCCCGAGCGGACGCAGACCATCGAGCGGGCCTGGCGACCGATGCGCCACCGACCGAAAGTGACCCTGACGTGACGGTGTCTACCCTGCAGGACACGGGGCCGGCGCGGTCGTGACGCCAACCCGGGTCCTGATCCTCGGTGCCGGGGGCCGCGAACATGCCCTCGCCTGGAAGCTCGCCGCCGAGCCTGGGATCAACGAGGTCATCGTAACGCCCGGCAACCCGGCCATGACCGCGGAGGCGCGTGTCCGTCTGCTGCCGCTGGTTGACCCGCTCGACCCGGCCGCGGTGGTGGACGCGGCCCGTCGAGTGGCCGCCGAACTCGTGGTGATTGGACCGGAGGCTCCGCTCGCGGCCGGCGTCGCGGATGCGCTTCGCGGCGCCGGTTTTGTCGTCTTCGGACCAGATCAGGCGGCCGCCCGCATCGAGACCTCGAAGACGTTCTGCCACGAGGTTGCCGCCGCTGCGGGCGTCCCGATGGCGCGCGCCGGCTCGTTCTCGGACGCGGTGCCGGCGCTCGCGTTCGCACAGGTGCTGGTCGGCGAGGGCCGCGGCGTCGTGGTCAAGGCCGACGGTCTCGCGGCGGGCAAGGGCGTGGTGGTGTGCGACGACCTGGCTACCGCCGAGGCATCCATTCGGGCGCTGGCGCCGTTGGAGCGGGCAGACGAGCCCTTCGTCGTGGTCGAGGAGCGACTGTCGGGGCCGGAGGCCAGCCTCATCGCCATCACCGATGGACGACAGGCCGTGGCGCTGCCGTTCGCACGGGATCACAAGCGCCTGCTCGACGGCGATCGCGGCCCGAACACCGGGGGCATGGGTGCCTACTCGCCGCTCCCGGATCTGACGGACGACGCGGCCGAGGCCATGCTGGACACGTTCCATCGTCCGATCCTGGCCGAGCTGGATCGACGGGGCACGCCGTTTGTCGGAGCGCTGTTCGCCGGCCTGATCCTGACTCGCGACGGCCCCGTCCTGCTGGAGTGCAACGCCCGGTTCGGAGATCCGGAGACGCAGGTCCTGCTGCCGAGGGTCGCGACCGCGCTGGGACCCGTGCTCCTGGCTGCCGCACGCGGTGAACTCGGAGCGGCGATGGCCCGGCTCGGGCTCGCCGGGTCGCGCCTCCCGACCTTCTCCGGAGCCGCCGTCGGCGTCGTCCTCGCAGCGGCCGGCTACCCGGACGCGCCGCGCCGCGGCGACGTCGTGAGCGGACTCGATGCAGCTGCCGCGTCCGGTGCGTTGGTCTTCCATGCTGGAACGACGCAGACCGAGGACGGCAGCGTCCGAACGAACGGCGGACGCGTGCTCACGGTGGTGGGGCGTGGCCCCGACCTGGCACGTGCCGCGGACCTTGCCGACCGTGCCGCCGACCAGGTCAGCTTCGACGGAGTGCAACGTCGACGCGACGTGGCGCGGGCCGGGCCGGGGCGCGCTGCGCTGCCCGGCCGCGTGGATCACGTCGGGGCCGCCCGATGATCGGGCGCTACACGCTCCCGGAAATGGGCGCCATCTGGGAGGAGAAGGCGCGCTTCGAACACATGCTGCGGGTGGAGATCGCGGTCGCGCGTGCCCAGATGGGACGGGGTGACGTTCCCGGGGCGGCGTTCGCGGCGATCGAAGCGCGCGCCCGCGTGGACGTGACCCGGATCGCCGAGATCGAGCAGACGACCGACCATGACGTGATCGCCTTCGTCAGTCAGCTTGCCGAGGTGGTCGGGGACGAGGGCCGCTATCTCCACCGCGGGCTGACCAGCAGCGACGTCCTCGACACGGCGATGGCCCTGCAGCTCCGGGCGGCCGGTCGCCTGCTCACCCGCGACGCCGACGACCTCGTCGGCGCACTGGTCCAGCGTGCTCGCCTCGAGGCCGGGACGGTGATGATGGGTCGGACCCATTCCGTCCATGCAGAGCCGACGACATTCGGGCTCAAGCTTGCCGGCTGGGCCTTCGAGGTTGATCGCGGCAGGCGACGACTCGAGGCCGCGGTCGATGACATCGCGACCGGCAAGATCTCCGGTCCGGTGGGGACCTACAGCCACCTGGGGCCCGAGGTGGAGGCGGAGGTCCTCGCCGCGCTCGACCTGCACGTGGACCCCGTGTCGACCCAGGTCGTGCAGCGCGACCGGCACGCGGCACTGCTCGGCGCGATCGCGATCCTCGGTGGCAGCCTCGAGCGGTTTGCGACCGAAATCCGGAACCTCGCCCACACGGAAATCGGCGAGGTCATGGAACCGTTCCGGAGCGGCCAGAAGGGCTCGTCGGCGATGCCGCACAAGCGCAACCCGATTCTCTCGGAGCGGATCGCCGGTATCGCCCGCCTCCTGCGCGGCTATGCCCATACGGCCATGGAGAATCAGGCCCTCTGGCACGAGCGGGACATCAGCCACTCGTCGGCCGAGCGGATCATCCTCCCGGACGCCACGATCCTCCTTGACTACGCGCTGCAGAAGATGACCGGGCTCGTGGCGGCCCTCGTCGTAATGCCCGAGCGGATGCGCGAGAACATCGACCGGGGCCTCGGGCTCCACGCCAGCTCGCGGGTCCTCGACGTGCTCGTCGACAGCGGTGGCATGAGCCGCGATGAGGCGTACGCCGTCGTCCAGCGGGCGGCGCTCGAAGCAGCCAACCGGCGCCGGCCGCTCCGAGACCTGCTCGCCGCGGATCCAGCCGTCGCCGCCCGCCTCAGCGGACAGGACCTGGACGCGTGCTTCCACGACGCGCGATACCTGACCCATGTCGACGCCGTCATCGCTCGCCTCGACATGCTTCGTCCAGCGGACGGCGCGAGATGACCGCGGCGACCGCGTCGTATCTCCGGTCGGGCAAGGTCCGTGACCTGTTCGCCGTGGACGACGATCGGCTCCTGCTCGTAGCCTCCGACCGCCTGTCCGCCTTCGACGTCGTCCTGCCCACCGTGATCCCCGACAAGGGCCGCGTCCTGACCGGCCTGTCCCGCTTCTGGTTCGACCTGACTCGGGACATCGTGCCGAACCACCTGCTCGGAACCGACCCCGCAAGCGTTCCGCCCGGGATCGTCGGTCCGGACGAGTTCGCCGATCTGCGCGGCCGGATGATGCTCTGCCGGCGGGCCACCGTGCTCCCGGTGGAGGTCGTGATCCGCGGCTATCTCGCGGGATCCGGCTGGAAGGCGTACCGCGATCATGGTGCGATCTGCGGGGTCCCGCTGCCGGCGGGTCTGGTCGAGAGCGAACGACTGCCCGAACCGATTGTCACGCCCGCGACGAAGGCGGCGCTGGGGGATCACGATGAGAACATCGACTTCGACAGCATGATTGCCGCGCTCCGCTCCGTCGCGGGTCCGGGCGCCGGGGAGCTTGCTGTTCAGGTACGCGAGATCGGGCTCGCCCTGTACCAGCGAGCTGCCACGATGTGCGCGGCCGTGGGCCTGATCCTGGCCGACACCAAGTTTGAGTTCGGCTTGGTCGATGGGGTACTGACCCTGATCGACGAGGCTCTGACACCGGATTCGTCGCGCTTCTGGGACACGGCGAACTATGCGCCGGGCGAACCCCAGGTGAGCTTCGACAAGCAGTTCGTGCGCGACTGGCTGGAAACGCAGCCCTGGGACAAGACCGCGCCCGGTCCACAGCTCCCACCCAATGTGGTGGGCGGCACCCGGGCCCGCTACACGGCGGCGTTCGAACGGATCACCGGCGCGAGCTTCGAGCGCTACCTGCAGGAGGACGTGATCGCCCGATGAGTGCGACATTCCGCTTCGCGGTCAACGTGATGCCCAAAGCGGGGATCCTCGATCCGCAGGGCCGCGCCGTGGAGGGCAGCCTCGCGCACCTCGCGATCGAGGGCGTCTCCGCGGTCCGGGTCGGCCGGCGGGTCGAGTTGACGGTTGCCGCCGCCGACGAAGCCACCGCCACGGTCACGGCCGAGCGGCTGGCCGCTGATCTGCTGTCGAACCCGCTCATCGAGGCATTTCGAATCGAGCTGCTCCAGGCAACGAGCTCGACGACCGCCACACCCCGGGACGAGGCATGAGCGTCCGGATCGGCGTGGTCGTTTTCCCGGGCTCGAACTGTGATCGCGACACGACTCATGCCCTCGCCCTGGCCGGTGCCGAGCCGGTGGAGCTGTGGCATGAGCAGGCCGACCTGGGGGGCGTGGCCGGCGTGATCCTCCCGGGGGGATTTGCCTATGGCGACTATGTCCGGGCCGGTGTCATTGCCCGGTTCAGCCCGGTCATGCGCTCGGTGGCCGACTTTGCCGCCGGCGGCGGGCTCGTCCTCGGGATCTGCAACGGCTTTCAGGTCCTCGCCGAAGCGGGACTCGTGCCGGGGGCGATGCTGCGCAATCGCGGCCTCCG
>JBKKBB010000188.1:0-6719 GCA_046714395.1 Candidatus Limnocylindrales bacterium
GAATTCGGCCTCGCGATCCCGGGCACGGTCGGCGGAGCCATCTGGGCCAATGCCGGCGCCCATGGCGCCGACGTATCGTCCGTGCTGGAATCGGCGGACGTCCTGCTTGCCGACGGGCGGGAAGCCAAGGTGCCGGGCGCGGAGCTCGGCTTTGGCTATCGGGACAGCCGCTTCAAGCACCCGCCGGACGAGACCGGCCCCGAGTTCGTGCTCGGCGGTACGTTCCAGCTGAGGCCCGCGACCCCCGACGCCATCCGCGCGCAGCTGGACGAGATTCGACACTGGCGCCAGGCGCACCAACCCCTCGGCCTCCCATCGGCCGGGAGCGTGTTCCGGAACCCGCCGCAGGGGCCATCGGCCGGCGAACTGATCGACGCCGCGGGCCTCAAGGGTCGCCATGTCGGCGGCGCGACCGTGTCCGAGAAGCACGCCAACTTCATCATCGCGAGCGCGACCGCCTCAGCCGCGGATGTTCGGGGGCTGGCCGACCTCATCCGTGCGACGATCCTCGAGTCCAGCGGCGTCGAGCTGCGGTTCGAGGTCGAATTTGTCGGCGACTGGTCCGGTTGGCCGTGGCCGGCCGCTGAACGCGGAGGGGCGGACACCGCATGAAGGATCCAAACGGCGCTCGTCCCCCGGTCGCGGTCCTGTTCGGTGGGCCATCCGCCGAGCACGACGTGTCGGTGGTGTCCGGGACGGAGATTGCCCAAGCGCTGCTGGCCGATGGCTTCGAGGTCCGCCAGGTCCTGATCGACCTGGCCGGAGGCTGGTGGTGGTTGCCCCAAGACCATGCCCGGGGCGAGCAATCCGCAGCGGACTACGACGCGCCGAGCGCCCTCGGCGCGGACGGCCCCTATTCGCCCGGTACGGCCGTCGACCGGCTCGCGTCGGCGGATCCGGGCGTCGTCGTGTTCATCGGCCTGCATGGCCCGTTTGGCGAGGACGGGACGGTCCAGGCGCTGCTCGAATCCGGCGGGATCGCCTACACCGGGTCCGGAGTGCTCGGGTCGGCGATCGGCATGGACAAGGCGATGCAGAAGCGGATCTGGCGGGGTCTGGGTCTGCCGGTCCTGGACTGGCGAGAGATCCGGGCGGCCCGCTGGGACACCGATCGTGGCGGGGTCCTCACCGAGCTCGAGGCATTCGCTGCGGGCGCGGGCGATCCGCGGCTGATGGTCAAGCCCTCGCGACTCGGCAGTTCGGTGGGGATGACCCTCGCCCATACCCCCGGCGAGCGCGCCGGGGCACTCGACACGGCCCTGCGCTTCGACACGCTGGCAGTCGTCGAGCCCTACCTGCCGGACGCCCGGGATCTGGAGATCGCGATCATCGGAACGGAGCCACCGCTCGGCGTCTACGGGCCGGGCGAGATCGTGTCGGGCCATGAGTTCTACGACTATGCCGCCAAGTACACGCCGGGCCTGTCGCAGACCTCGACCCGTGCGGACGTGCCCGTGGCCCTGCGCGCCACGATCCACAAGTACGCTCGCGACGCGTATCGCGCGATCGGGGCCGAGGGCTTTGCCCGCGTCGACTTCCTCCTCGGCAAGGACGCGCTCTACCTCTCGGAGATCAACACGATTCCGGGCTTCACGCCGATCAGTCTCTTCCCGGCGATGCCGGCCGAGGACGGTCTCGACTTCACGGCCGTCTGCCGTCGGATCATCGACCTCGCGCTCGAGCGCCATGCTCGACGGGCGGGTGCCCGGCTGGTCCGGTCCGACCTCCCCCGGTGAGGCGCCTCGCGTGAAGCTTCGGCAATCCGGCCGGCGCGGTCCGATCCGGCCGCCGACACCGGCCACGCTGCCGGGCCGGAGAGGAGCCCGTCGGGGCAATGCTGCGGGGCCGGCGGGTGGCGGTCGGCGAGGCCTGCGGTCCTCTCTGAGCCGCTTGCGCCTGACGCCGCCGCGGGCCGCGGCGATCCTCGGGATCCTCGCCGCGTCGGGGGCGATCTACGGCATCGCGGCCACGCCGGCATTCACGCTCGCCCGGACCGAGTTTCCCGAGCTCCGCTGGACGACCCGCGAAGCCCTCGTGGGTGCATTCGGCGTGCCCGATGGTACGAGCCTGTTTCGGCTCGAGACGGCTCCCATTGAGGCGCGCCTGCGGGACCTGCCCGCAGTCGCCGAGGCTCACGTGGCCGTGAGTCTGCCGGACACGATCGCCGTGGAGGTCACCGAGCGCGATCCGATCCTCGTCTGGGCCGCCGGTGCGACCCTGTTCCTGGTGGATCGCAATGGCGTGCTGTTCGTGAGCCCGTCTCCGGAATCCATCGTCGTCGCTGACCTCCGGACTGTCCACGACGAACGACCCGAATCCGCGGCCCTCGGGGTCGGCTCGGTGCTCGATCCAGTTGACCTCGATGCGGCGACGCGGATCGGCTCGCTGGTTCCGGCCGACATTGGCAGCCGCGCGAGCTCGCTGGTAGTCACGGTCAATGAAGCGAACGGGTTCGTGGTCGCAACCACTCCCCGCAGCTGGACCGCCGTATTCGGCCTGTACACGCCCAGCCTGCGCACCCCGGACATGATTCCGGCTCAGGTTCGTCTCCTGCGCAGTCTGTTGTCGGGCCGGGAGGATGCCCTCGAGCGGGTGATCCTGGCCGACGCGGACAGCGGGACGTTCACCTTGAGACCGACGGCCGCGCCGTGAGCGGCGGATCGGCTGGCGCCGCGAGTTGCCCGTCGCGCCCGCCGTCGAGTAGCCTAGCCGAAATGCTCCGCAGCGAGGCCGAGACAAGATGTTGCTCCCGTTGGCAGGGCTCGTCATCGGCGTCCTGCTCGGGCTCGTCCTCAACGTCAACGTCAGCTTCGAGTTCAGCCGCTATTCGGCCGTGGCAATCCTGGCTGCGCTCGACTCCGTCCTCGGGGCAGTCAGGGCCGAGCTCGATGGTGTTTACGACAATCGGATCTTCATCTCGGGCTTCGTCGCCAATGCCGTGGTCGCGGTGATCCTCACGTTCATCGGCGACCGACTCAGCCTCGACCTGTACCTCGTTGCTCTGATCAACTTCGGGTTCCGAATCTTCAACAACGTCGCCCTGATCCGGCGACACTTCATCTAGCCCGGGCAACCGGGAGGGAGCAGGCAAGAACGTGGTGGAAGGCGTCCTCGTCGGGATCGACGTCGGCACGAGCAAGGTCTGTGTGCTCATCGGCGAGGTGAGCCACGATGGCCGCGTGACGGTGATCGGGCATGGCACCGTTCCCTCGTCCGGCCTGCGAAAGGGCTCCGTAGTCAATATCGACCAGACGGTGCGCTCGATCGTGGATGCCGTGGAAAAGGCGGAGCGGCTGTCCGGCTGGAAGATCTCGAAGGCGTTCGTCGGCGTGGGCGGGGCCCAGGTCGAGAGTCTCAACTCCACGGGCCAGGTGGCCGTCACGGCCCACGACCGGGAAGTCAGTCGCGAGGACATCCTGCGCGCGATCGAGGTCGCTCGAGCGGTGGCGATTCCCTCGAATCGCGACGTCCTTCACGTCGAGCGACGAGGATTCATCGTGGATGGCCAGGAGGGTGTCAAGGATCCGCTGGGGATGAGCGCCCTGCGCCTCGAGGTCGAGACGCACATCGTCACGGCGCCCCAGACCGCGGTCCAGAATCTCACCAAATGCGTGGCGGCGGCCGGCGTGAAGATCGACGAGCGGGTGGCCAATGCCCTGGCGTCCGCCGAGGCCGTGGCCTCGGAAACGGAGAAGGATCTGGGCGTCGCGGTGGCCGACATCGGTGCCGGAACCATCGACCTCGCGATGTTCAATGAGGGCTCGCCGTTCCACACGAGCGTCCTGCCGGTGGGCGGCAACTTCGTCACCAACGATGTCGCCATCGGGATCAAGACCTCGCTTCCGGTGGCCGAGGAACTCAAGGTCGTCCACGGGACGTGTGACCTGCGCGGCCTCGGCGACGATGAGGAAATCAGCGTATCCGGGCTCGGCGAGGAGGCCGGCCGCACGATCAACCGTCTTGAGATGTGCCAGGTCATCGAGGCCCGCATGCGCGAGACCTTCGAGCTGCTCGGCCTCGAGATGCGATCCGCCGGCGCCGGCATGCTGCCGGCCGGGCTGATCCTGACCGGCGGGGCGGCCCAGTTGGCCGGCCTGGCCGAGCTTGGCCGGGAGGTCCTCCAGATGCCCGTCCGGGTCGTCTCTCCGATGGGCGTCACCGGCCTCACGGATTCGATCCTCACGCCCGCCTATTCCGCGGCCATCGGGCTGCTGCAATGGGGCGCCAGGTCGTTCGCGGAGGGCGAGCCGACTCGTTACGAGTCGGCGCCCGCCTTCGGCATCCTCGGTCGGCTGCGGGACTCCCTGCGGAGCATCTTTCCGTAACCTGCCGAGCATCGTTCCGCCATCGGTGAGCGCCTGGCGGGGACGCTGACCGGCCGGCCACACGGCCGCCGCAGTCCTGGGGTTATCCACGGTCTCCGGCAGAATCGCCGGGTCACACGAACCGCCGTCGATGGTAGACTCGCCCAACGACCCAGAGCCACCGGCGAGGCCATCCCCAGGACGTCCGTCGCCTCCGGGTCATCTACTTCAGACGGTTCAGCCCGGCCCCGAAAGGCCATTGGAGGACGACGGTGGCGCTGCGTTCCGATTCGGAGAATTTCGCGCTGATCCGCGTCATCGGTGTCGGTGGCGGCGGCAGCAACGCCGTCAATCGGATGATCCGGGCAGAGATGATGGGCGTCGAGTTCATCGCCCTCAACACGGATGCGCAGGCGCTCCTCCAGTCGGATGCTCCGCACAAGATCCGGATCGGGGACAAGATCACCCGCGGCCTGGGTGCCGGCGGAGACAGCGCCATCGGCCAACGCGCGGCCGAAGAGGACGCGGACAAGATCGCCTCGGCGCTCGAGGGATCGGACATGGTCTTCATCACGGCCGGACTCGGTGGGGGCACGGGCTCCGGCGCGGCGCCCATTGTGGCGGAGCTTGCCAAGGCCGCCGGCGCACTCACGATCGGGGTCGTGACCAAGCCCTTCTCGTTCGAGGGTGCGAAGCGCAAGCTGGTTTCGGAGAAGGCGGCCGAGGAGCTCAGGGCCAAGGTCGACACCCTCATCACGATCCCGAACGACCGACTGCGCGACGTCGTCCAGAAGAACACCTCGATCCTGGATGCGTTCCGGGTCGTGGACGACGTCCTGCGCCAGGGCGTGCAGGGAATCAGCGACATCATCACGATGCCGGGCCTGATCAACCTCGATTTCGCGGATGTCCGGGCGATCATGAAGGACGCCGGCTCGGCGCTCATGGGAATCGGTCGTGCGAGCGGCGAAAACCGGGCGGTCGAGGCCGCGCGCCAGGCGATCGCCAGCCCGCTGCTCGAGGTCAACATCGCGGGCGCGCAGGGCATCCTGTTCAACGTCACCGGCAGTTCGAATCTGTCGCTCTTCGAGGTCACCGAGGCAGCGGAGGAAATCCGCGCCGCGGCCGATCCGGAGGCGAATATCATCTTCGGAACGAGCTTCAACGAGCGGCTCGGCGAGGAAGTTCAGATCACGGTCATCGCCACGGGCTTCGACGGGAAGCGGCCGGGAGCGCGGTCGTCGGGCCACGCGACCTCGACGGCGCCGGCCGACGCGACGGCGCGCGTGCCGCGGGACTTCCTCGAGGAGCTGGAGCGCCAGCGCACCCAGCTCAACGACGTCGGCGTGCCGGATGCGCCAGGGGCCCGTCCAGACGACGCCGCCGCGCGGACCGGTCGCTCGGTCGGGGAGCCCGCGCCCGTGAAGCGCGCCGCGTACGACGCCGAGGACCTCGAGATCCCCAGCTTCCTGCGCCGCCAGAAGTAGGCCGGGCCGGTGGACACCGGCCGCGGATCTGACGATCCAGGATCCGACGCCGGGCGGCCCGGCGGAGACCCAGGCGAGGTTGCGAGACTGGCCCTCGCGCGGGCGAGGGTCCTCGAGCGCATCGACCTCGCCTGTCGCCGCGTCCGAGGCGATCCCGGCGCTGTCGAGCTCGTCGCCGTTTCCAAGACGGTCGATCCGGTCCGCCTGAGAGCGGCCGTGTCGGCGGGCCTTCAGACGCTCGGGGAGAACCGGGTCCAGGAGGCCGATGCCAAGGTCCGGGAGGTTCCTGGAGCAATTTGGCATCTCATCGGACCGCTGCAGTCGAACAAGGCCCCTCGCGCGGTCGAGTTGTTCTCCCTGATCCAGACGGTGGGTTCGGCCGACCTCGCCGCACGCCTCGACCGAATCGCCGCTCAAGTCCGACCCGACCGCGCCTTGCCGGTCCTGTTGCAGGTCAACGTCGATGGAGATCCATCCAAGTCCGGATTTGATCCCCGGACGCTGCAGGCCACGCTCCCGGAACTCCTGTCTCTCCAGCATCTGGAGATCCGCGGGCTCATGACGGTCGGCCGGCTCGTCGACGACGGCGCGGCGGCTCGGCCGACGTTCGTGGCCCTCCGCAGGCTCTCCGAGCAGCTCCGAGCCACTGATCCCCGCCTCGGACCGGGCCTCTCGATGGGCATGTCGGACGACTTCGAGGTCGCCGTCGAGGAGGGTGCCACGATCATTCGCGTCGGGCGTGCTCTGTTCGGGGCGCGACCCACGGTCGCCCGGTAGACTCCGGCCATGGGAGTCGTGGTGGTCCTCAATTTCCTCAAGTTCCTGCTGGTGGCGCTCGAGATCGCCGTCATCGGGCGAGTGTTGTTGTCGTACGTGCAGCCGCAGGGTCGCTCGTCGATCGCCCAGTTCCTGGTGATGATCACCGAGC